>NZ_DATDBG010000266.1:0-4689 GCF_036524955.1 Streptomyces sp. | reverse complement strand
TCGAGATCGAGCTGACCCAGCCGATGACCGCGCTCTCGGGTGGTCAGGCGGCGCGGGCCGGGCTGGCCTCGCTGTTGTTGAGCCGCTACGACATTTTCCTGCTGGACGAGCCGACCAACGACCTCGACCTGGACGGCCTGGACCGCCTGGAGAAGTTCGTCGGCGGGCTACGGGCCGGCACCGTGCTGGTCAGCCACGACCGCGAATTCCTCACCCGTACCGTCAACCGCGTCGTGGAACTCGACCTCGCGCAGCGGCAGGTCGCCACGTACGGCGGCGGATACGCCTCCTACCTGGACGAACGTGCCACCGCACGGCGGCATGCCCGGGAGGAGTACGAGGAGTACGCCGAGACCAGGGCGGGCCTCGAGGCCCGCGCCCGGATGCAGCGCGGCTGGATGGACAAGGGCCTGCGCAACGCCATGCGCAAGTCCCCCGACAACGACAAGATCGCCCGCAAGGCCCGCACCGAGGGCAGCGAGAAGCAGGCCGCCAAGGCCCGGCAGACGGACCGGATGATCGAACGCCTGGAGACCGTCGAGGAGCCCCGCAAGGAGTGGGAACTGCGGATGGAGATCGCCGCCGCGCCCCGCTCCGGCGCCGTGGTGGCCACCCTGCGGGGCGCCCGGGTCCGGCGCGGCGGCTTCGCGTTCGGACCGGTGGACCTCCAGATCGACTGGGCCGACCGGGTCGCGATCACCGGTGCCAACGGCTCGGGCAAGTCCACGCTGCTCGCCGCGCTGCTGGGCCGCCTCCCGCTCGACGAGGGCCAGGCGACGCTCGGGCCCGGCGTGCTGGTCGGCGAGGTCGACCAGGCCCGCGCGCTCTTCCGCGGCCCCGAACCGCTGCTGGACGCCTTCCGCGGCCCGGCCCCCGACCTGGAACCGGCGGAGATCCGTACGCTGCTGGCCAAGTTCGGGCTCAAGGCCGCCCACGTCCTGCGGCCCGCCGCCACCCTCTCCCCGGGCGAGCGCACCCGCGCCGCGCTGGCGCTGCTCCAGGCCCGCGGCGTCAACCTGCTCGTGCTGGACGAGCCGACCAATCACCTCGACCTGCCCGCCATCGAGCAGCTGGAGTCGGCTCTGGCCTCGTACAACGGGACGCTGCTGCTGGTCACCCACGACCGGCGGATGCTGGACGCGGTGCACACCACCCGGCGGATCGAGGTCGCGGACGGACGGATCAGCGAGCGCTGAGCCGCGCCGGCTTCCCGTCGGCGGAACCCACCGAGCCCGGCCTGCGTCCCCTCCGTGACGAGGAGAACGTGGGATGCGCGCTCGGGTGCCGACGTTACCGCCGCCGTGGTACTGGCGTTGGCTGCGGGTCCGCAAGCGGCGTCCGGACGGTGCCGCCGGAGCCGGGCGGTCCGGGCGCGCCGGACCGCGGCGACCCCGTGGTCACGCGGCAGCACGGACGCCCCCACCCTGCGAGCGGTACGTGGCCAGGATGGGCGGTACTGCGGCTGCTCCGGTGGAGGGCTGCCCGGTCCGGGCGGTCCACCCCCAGGAGGCGCTGGACGACGCCGAAGTCCCGGAGAACGTACGGCGGTTCGGCGCCGCGGGCGAGGAGTCCCGGTCACCGCGGAGCTGCCGCTCAAGCGGGTGGTCGCCGGCGCCGGCCCGGTGGTCCGTGACATGCCGGACCCGGTGGCCGGCACCGGCGGCCTTCACCGCGCTCCGCGTCGAGCCCTCCGCGCTCGCCGCCTGCCGGCGGCCGGCCTCCCGGCGCACGTCCGTGACCAGGCGTCAGCGATCCGTCGCAGCCCCGGGAGGCAGGGGCGGCGGGGCGTGGAAGAAGCCTCGCCCGTCACCTGGCGGGTTACAGTGACCGCGTGGCCGTGTTCCTGCTCGGAGTCGGTGCCGCCTGCTGCCTCGGTCTTGGCTTCGTGCTGCAGCAGCGCGCGGCGGCGCGTGCCCCGATCGCGGACTTCCTCACCTTCCGGCTGCTGCTCGACCTGATGCGGATGCCGGACTGGCTGCTCGGCGTGTTCCTCATGGTCGCCGGCCAGGTGCTCGGCGCGATCGCGCTCACCTACGGCGAGGTCTCGCTGGTCGAACCGCTCACCGCCACCAACCTGCTCTTCGCCATGGCGCTGTCCCGCTGGCTCACCCGGCAGCCGCTGGGCTGGTCCGGCTGGGGCGGGGTCGCGCTGCTGGCGCTCGGTGTCACCGCCTTCATCGTCGGCGGCCAGCCCCACGGCGGCGCCAACGCGGCCGGCGCACTGCGGCACTGGCTGGTCATCGGCATCGTCGTGGGCCTCGCCCTGCTGCTCACCCTCAAGGCCCGCCGGCTCACCCCGGCGGGCGAGGCCGCCCTGCTCGGCTGCGCCGCCGGGCTGCTCTACGGTCTCCAGGACGCCCTCACCCGGCTGTGCGGCGAGATCGTCAAGGACGAGAGCGTGGCGAAGCTCTTCGTCCACTGGCAGCCCTACGGGGTGGCGGTCATCGGCCTCACCGGCATGCTCCTGGTGCAGAGCGCCTTCGAGATGGCTCCGCTGCGGATGTCGCTGCCCTCGCTGACCGCCGCCCAGCCGCTGGCCGGCATCGCCTGCGGCGTGGGCTTCCTCGGCGACCGCCTGCGGCTCACCACGGGGGCGCTGGCCTGGGAGGCGGCGGGACTGGCGGCCGTCGTCGTCGGCGTCGTCCTGCTCGGCCGCCATCCGGCGATGCCGCCGGGGGTGACGGAGAAGGAACCCGTCGTCGGGGCGACCCGGGTGAGCTGACGCGCTCCGGGCGGGCCGCCGTAGCGGTGCGTCGCCCGGCGGTGGGCACCGTACCGTCGGCCCAGCGGGGCACTTTCGGCCCCAGCGGGCTGCGACCCGATGACGCCCCGGCTACGGGCCGTGAGCGGACGCCCGCCCGCCGGGGCCGCCGCCGGACGCCTCGCCCACCGCCCACTCCCCGCCGGTCGGCCCCCGTTCGGTCGGCGGCCCGGGGAAACAGCCCAGGCGGCGCCGCCCGCGTCGATCGCGCGGGCCGGCGTGCGGGCCCGCCGACGCCGGACCGGGGTCGGCGGGCCGGGTCGGGGGAGCGGTTTTCGGTCAGCCGGCGCCGGGGGACCAGGTGAAACGGGGGTCGCGGCGTTCCAGGAAGGCGGCCACGCCCTCGGCGGTGTCCCCACTGGTCCTGGCCTGCTCGGCCCAATGGGTGAGGCGGTCCGCGGCTACCGCGTCGGCGGTGTCGGCGAACTCCTTGGCCGCGGCCTGGGTGAGCTGCGAGCGGGACCCCATTACGCCGGTGAACTCCCTTACCCGCTTGCCGAGTTCGTCGGCGGGCAGTACCTCGTCCACCAGGCCGGTGCGCAGCGCCCGTTCGTGGTCGATCAACTCCGCGGAGAACAGCAGGTACTTGGCGGTCGAGGGGCCGGTCAGTCGGACCAGGCGCCGGGTGGAGGAGGCGGCGTAGACGATGCCGAGCCGGGCCGGGGTGACGCCGAACCGCGCCCCCTCGGCGGCGAACCGCACGTCGCAGGCGACCGCGAGCTGGCAGCCGCCGCCCACGCAGTAGCCGCGCACCTCCGCGACGGTCGGTTTGGGGAAGGCGGCCAGCGCCTCCTCGGCGGCGACCGCCGCGTCCTGCGAACCCCGGGAGCCGTCGGCCCCGGTGAAGCCGGTGATGTCGGCGCCCGCGCAGAAGGTGTCGCCCGCTCCGGTCAGCACCAGCACCCGCACCGCCGGATCGGCGGCCAGCCCCGCGAGCAGACCGGGCAGCGACTCCCACATGGCCACCGTCATCGCGTTGCGCCGGGCCGGGTTGCTGATGGTGACGGTGGCCGTGCCGTCCTCGGTGCTCACCAGCAGTCCGGGGCCGGTGGCGGAGGTGGACACGGCGGACATGCGGACTCCTTCGGACGCGGGGGCCGGGCGACGGCACGCAGGACGCGGTACGCGGGTGCGGGCGGCGTACGCGGTCCCGCGGGTGTTGCGGACGGTATCGCGGTGACGGAACGTGTCCCAGCCCGCCGCACGATCCTATCCACGCCGCCTCGTATCGGATTCGGTCATCCGCACGCCAAGAACGGTCTCAATCAATCAAAAGTCGCAGAAAGGAGGGGACTTACGGTTTCCCGCATATGCGGATGGGATGGGCGCGGACACTCGAACCGTGAGGCGGGCCCGGCCGTGAGCAGTCGGCAGGGGTCTGCGGAGACACGTCACGCGAAGGCGATGGTGGGTGCGGTCATGGAGGCGCGCGGGAGTATCTCGCCCGGTCAGGCTCCGGCCCGGAGGTCGTACGAGGGAGTGTGGCGGTTCACGGCCCCGTCGCTCGACTCGTCCGTACCGCAGGTACGGCGCGGGGTCCACGCGCTCCTCGTCGACCGGGGTGTACCGGTCGACGAGGAGGTGCGGTACGGACTGCTGGTCATCGTCTCGGAGCTGGTCACCAACGCCGTGAAGCACGCGGCCGTGCTCTCGCCCCAGGTGACGGTCGAGCTCGCGGTCGGCGCGGACTGGGTCCGGATCGCGGTCGGGGACAACCACCCGTACCGGCCCAAGGCGCTGGAGACCGACCACGCCAGGACCGGCGGACGCGGGCTGCTGCTGGTCAAGGCGATCACCGACGAGGCCGGTGGGCACTACGACATCGCGCAGACCCCGGCCGGCGGCAAGGTCATCTGGGTGGAGCTGCCGCTGCGGGCGGCGGTCCGCTGAGGAATCCGGCGGCCGGGACGAGCCGCCGGCTCGTCCCG
>NZ_DATDBG010000265.1:0-61325 GCF_036524955.1 Streptomyces sp. | reverse complement strand
GGGTCCGCGGCCGGCGCGGCCCGCTGGCCGTTCTCCTCGTGCTGCTCGGCCTGATCGGTGTCGGCGCCGGCGTCTGGTACATCAGCGACGGCCAGTTCACCAAGGTGCCCGGCGTGCTCGCGCTGCCCCAGCGGGACGCGCAGCACAAGCTGTCGGCGGCCGGTCTCGACACCAGGGTGACCAAGGCGTTCTCGCTCACCGTGCCGCGCGGCAGCGTGATCTCCAGCGACCCCGCGCCGGGCGGGCGCGTCCGCAGCAACGGCACGGTCACGCTGACCGTCTCCAAGGGCCCGGAGACGGTACGGGTCCCCGACGTGCACGGCCGGACACTGGCGACCGCGCGGCAGGAGATCACCGGCGCGGGGCTGGTGCCGGGCACGGTGACGAAGGCGTTCAGCGACGACGTGCCCACCGGCCGGGTGATCGCCACCGACCCGGCGGGCGGCACCGACCGCGCCCCCGACACGCCGGTCGCGATCACCGTCTCGCGCGGCGCGCCGATCGAGGTGCCGGACGTCGTCGGGGATTCGGTCACCGACGCGCAGCAGAAGCTCCAGGACGCCGGTCTGAGGGTCGTCCTCGCGCCGGACAAGGTCTTCTCCGACGTGGCCGACCAGGACACCGTGGCGCTGGCCTCCCCGGAGGGGGGCACCGAGGTGGGCACCGGCGACACGGTGACGATCACGGTCTCCAAGGGCCAGCAGATGTTCGACGTGCCCGATGTGAAGGGCAGGAGCGAGGGCGGGGCCCGGCGGATCCTGGAGGACGCGGGCTTCGACGTGCGGGTGATCGACGTGTTCTTCGGCGACAGCGTGTTCAGCCAGTCCCCGGGCGGCGGGAGCCAGGCGCCCAGGGGCGCCACCATCACCATCTGGGTGCGCTGACCGGATGCCGGTACGCAACCGCGTCGGCGGCCATGTGCCGGTGGCGGGCGGCCTGGCCGCGAAGGGTCTGGAGTTCGGGCGGCGGATCGGCGCGGAGACCGTGCAGGTCTTCGTCGCCAACCCGCGCGGCTGGGCGACCCCGCCCGGTGACCCGCGCCAGGACGAGGAGTTCCGGACGCGCTGCGCCGAGTTCGACATGCCGTCGTATGTGCACGCGCCGTATCTGATCAACTTCGGCTCGCACACCGAGGCCACGGTGGATCTGTCGGTGGTCTCGCTGCGGCACTCGCTGCGCCGGGCGCGGCAGATCGGCGCGCTGGGCGTGGTGGTGCACACCGGTTCGGCGACCGGCGGCCGGGAGCGCGCGGTGGCGCTCGCGCAGATACGGGAGCGGGTACGCCCGCTGCTGGACGAGCTGACGCACGAGGACGACCCGTGGCTGCTGCTGGAGTCCACCGCGGGCCAGGGCTCCTCGCTCTGCTCGCTCGCCGCGGACCTGGGCCCGTACCTGGACGCGCTGGACCGGCACCCGCGGCTCGGGCTCTGCCTGGACACCTGCCACGCCTTCGCCGCCGGGCACGACCTGGCGGTGCCGGGCGGGGTGGCACGGCTGCTGGACGAGCTGTCCGCGGTGGCGGGGGAAGGCCGGCTGAAGCTCATCCACGCGAATGACAGCAAGGACGTGTGCGGTTCCCGCAGGGACCGGCACGCGAACATCGGAGCCGGGCACATCGGCGCGCAGCCCTTCCGCGCGCTGATGCGGCACCCGGCGACCCGCGACGTCCCGCTGATCATCGAAACCCCGGGCGGACCGGAGGGTCACGCGGCGGACGTGAAGCTGCTCAAAGAGCTGCGCGCGGACTGAGGGCGGGAGGCGCAGGGACCCGGCGGGCCGGACGGGCCCGCGTGCGCCGTACGGCGAGGGCCCGCAGCGATCAGGGCGTGCCCGTCAACGAGCGGCGTCCGGTGCGGTGCGTCGCAAGGCGCCGGACCGGCCTCGTCGTGGGGCAGTGGGCCTGCCCGGTCGATGCGGCAGCGCCGCCAGGTGCCGTGCCGGGCATCGCGACAGGACAGACTCCGGCGTCGCGGCTGACGCGGCACTGGGCAACGTCGTCCGCTGTGCCTTCGCCTTCGGCTACGCCTGGAGCTCCGGCCCGTCGCCCGGTGCCTCCTGGTACGAGTAGCGCTGCTCGGTCCAGGGATCGCCGAGGTTGTGGTAGCCGCGCTCCTCCCAGAAGCCGCGGCGGTCGGCGGTCATGTACTCCACGCCGCGGACCCACTTCGGGCCCTTCCAGGCGTAGCGGCGGGGCACGACGAGGCGGACCGGGAAACCGTGCTCCGCGGTGAGGGGCTGGCCGCTCTCGTGGGTGGCGAAGATCGACTTGTCGTCGAGGAAGTCCTCGATCGGCAGATTCGAGGAGTAGCCGTACTCGGCCCAGACCATCACATGTGTGACGCCGTCGGCGGGCGGTGCGAGCTTCGCCACCGTGCAGGTGGAGACTCCGCCCCACTCGATGCCGAGCATGGAGAACTTGGTGACGCAGTGGAAGTCGGCGATCACCGTGGAGTACGGGAGCGCCGAGAACTCCTGGTGGTTCCAGCCCCGGCCGCCGTCGGCGGTCGCGCCGAACACCCGGAACTCCCAGCGATCCTCCCTGAACCGCGGCACCGGGCCGTAGTGCGTGACCGGCCAGCCCCGCTGGAGCCGCTGCCCCGGAGGGAGCTCCCCCTCACGACGCTCGGACCGACCCATGTCTCCATGGTGACAGACCGGACGCGGCGTTCCCGACCCGGCCCGGCCCCCGACCCGGAGCGGCGAGCCGGGACGGCCCACCGCGGCCCGTCCCGGCCACGGAACCGCCCGGAATATCTGTCTCCGCTTACTGGATCACATCTGCGCACGGTGCGAGGATGCGCGCAGCACCGAAGATACCGGGTCCCTACGGAAGGACGGCGCGCCATGCAGGGCGACCCCGAGGTCATCGAATTCCTGAATGAGCAGCTGACGGCGGAGCTGACCGCGATCAACCAGTATTTTCTGCACGCGAAGATGCAGGAGAACTTCGGCTGGGTGAAGCTCGCGAAGTACACCCGGTCCGAGTCGTTCGACGAGATGCGGCACGCGGAGCTCCTGACCGACCGGATTCTGCTGCTCGACGCGCTGCCGAACTACCAGCGGCTCTTCCACGTCCGGGTCGGGCAGACGGTCACCGAGATGTTCCAGGCCGATCGGCAGGTCGAGGTCGAGGCGATCGACCGGCTGCGGCGCGGCGCCGCGGTGATGCGTGCCAAGGGCGACCTGACCTCGGCCAACCTCTTCGAGGCGATCCTCGCGGACGAGGAGCACCACATCGACTACCTCGACACCCAGCTCGCGCTGGTCGAGAAGCTGGGCGAGCCGCTCTACCTCGCACAGCTTCTCGAGCAGCCGGAGAGCTGAGTCCGCCGGCGGGAGCGGCAGGCCCGCGCTCAGGCGGCTCGTGCGGCGGGCACCCCGGCCGGTGGTTCGGCGACCGCGGCTGCCGCCGCCACCCCGGGCACGGCGCCGGCGTCGCCCACCACGGCCGACTCCAGCACCGGACGGGTCACGCACGCCGCGCCGCGGCCGAGCAGGGCCTGGATGCGCTTGACGCACGAGCCGCAGTCGGTGCCGGCCTTGCAGGCGGAGGCTATCTGGCGGGGAGTGCAGCGGCCGTCGTCGGCGTGCTGCCTCACCTGCTGCTCGGTGATACCGAAGCAGGAGCAGACGTACACGCGGTCACCGCCGTTCAGGACCAGGAGGACTAGGTAGGTAACCCTTACCTTACCTGCTGCCCGGAGGGCGACAAACCAGCGGGGGGCGCGGATCGGTGTGATCCGCGCCCCCCGAAGAGGAAGCGTCCGCTCACTGCCCCCGGTACATCTCCGCCACCAGGAACGCCAGGTCGAGGGACTGGCTGCGGTTCAGCCGCGGGTCGCACGCCGTCTCGTACCGCTGGTGCAGGTCGTCGACGAAGATCTCGTCGCCGCCGCCCACGCACTCGGTGACGTCGTCGCCGGTCAGCTCGACATGGATGCCGCCGGGGTGGGTGCCGAGGCCGTGGTGGACCTCGAAGAAGCCCTTGACCTCGTCGAGGACGTCGTCGAAACGGCGGGTCTTGTGGCCGGAGGCGGCCTCGAAGGTGTTGCCGTGCATCGGGTCGCAGACCCAGACGACCTGCGCGCCGGACGCGGTGACCTTCTCCACCAGCGTCGGCAGCCTGTCGCGTACCTTGTCCGCGCCCATCCGGACGATGAAGGTGAGCCGGCCGGGCTCGCGCTCCGGGTCGAGGCGGTCGATGTACGCCAGCGCCTCCTCCGGGGTGGTGCCGGGGCCCAGCTTCACACCGATCGGGTTGCGGATCCTGGAGGCGAACTCGATGTGCGCGCCGTCGAGCTGCCGGGTGCGCTCGCCGATCCACACCATGTGCCCGGAGACGTCGTAGAGCTGCCCGGTCCGCGAGTCGACACGGGTCAGCGCGGACTCGTAGTCCAGCAGCAGCGCCTCGTGGGAGGCGAAGAACTCGACGGTGCGGAACTCGGCGGGGTCGATGCCGCAGGCCGCCATGAAGGTCAGCGCGTTGTCGATCTCG
The DNA here is from genome assembly GCF_036524955.1 of Streptomyces sp. Lineage (GTDB taxonomy): Bacteria > Actinomycetota > Actinomycetes > Streptomycetales > Streptomycetaceae > Actinacidiphila. Next base: position 56,830 of record NZ_DATDBG010000265.1, on the reverse strand, counting down.
CGGGCCAGCGCCTCGTACCGCTGGCCGGACGGCGAGGACTTCACGAAGTCCTGGTTCCAGGCATGCACCTGCCGCAGGTCGGCGTAGCCGCCGGTGGAGAAGGCGCGCACCAGGTTCAGAGTGGAGGCGGAGGCGTTGTACATCCGCTTGAGCCGCTCCGGGTCGGGGATGCGGGCCTCGGCGGTGAACTCGAAGCCGTTGACGGAGTCGCCGCGGTAGGTCGGCAGGGTGACGCCGTCGCGGGTCTCGGTGGGCTTGGAGCGCGGCTTGCTGTACTGGCCGGCGATCCGGCCCACCTTCACCACCGGCACCGACGCGGCGTAGGTGAGCACCGCTCCCATCTGGAGCAGCGTCTTGAGCTTGTTGCGGATCTGGTCGGCGCCCACGGCGTCGAAGGCCTCGGCGCAGTCGCCGCCTTGGAGCAGGAACGCCTCGCCCCGGGCCACGGCGGCCATCCGGGTGCGCAACTGGTCGCACTCCCCGGCGAAGACGAGCGGCGGATACGAGGCGAGGTCGGCGATCACGTCGCGCAGAGCCTCGGGGTCGGGCCACTCGGGCTGCTGCGCCGCGGGAAGGGAGTGCCAGGTGTCGCCACCGGCGTGGAGGGTTGCGTTCACGGTCACGCCGTCCACATTACGGGGTCGTGTCACACGGCTTTCCGTCCGCCCATTGGGTGAGACATTCCGGCGCGTGCCGAGGGGGTCCAGAGAAGCCCCTGTGACGCCTGATAGCGTCAACGCGTTTCGGAGGCGGCCGCCGTTTCAGCGGTCGCGCAGGGGAGGGCGCGCCCAGGCGTGCTGAAGAGCCGAGGTGAGCGTTGACACGAAGCACACGCAGGAGCAGACACCGCCGTGGGACCTCGCTGATCGCCTACGGGGCCGCCGCCGTGGCACTGGCCACCGCCGCCACGTACGGCACGATCGCGCTGGCGTCGCCGCCGGACGACGCCGCCGACGGCAAGGGGGAGAGCGCGCACGCGCTCCAGGACGCCTTCGCGTCCGCCGCGGAAGAGTTCAAGGTCCCGCAGAGCATTCTGCTGGCCGTCTCGTACCGGCAGACCCTGTGGGACTCCCACGGTGGACAGCCGAGCACGACCGGCAACTACAACGTCATGGCGCTCACCCAGGTGAACGCCGCGGACATCGCCGTGCACAGCGCGTCGGACGCCTCCAGCGAGCTGAACCTCAGCGGTGACCCGCGCAAGACCAGGCACTTCCACCCGGACAAGAGCGTGCTGGCCAGGGTCGGCAAGGTGAACACCGCCGACCCGCGGCTGCACACCCTGGACGAGGCCGCCGAGCTGATCGGCAAGCCGGCCGCCGAGCTGCGCACGGACCCGGCGCAGAGCATCAGGGGTGCGGCGGCGCTGCTCGCGCGGTACGAGAAGGAGGCTTACGGTTCGCTGCCGCCGGACACCGGACGCTGGTACCCGGCGGTCGCCCGGTACAGCCAGTCCCCCGACACCAAGGGCGCCGACCTGTTCGCGGGCCGGGTGTTCGACTCGATCAGGACCGGTGAGAGCCGGATCACCGACGACGGCCAGCAGGTGACGCTGCCAGCCGAGCCCTCGGTGCGCGCGGTGAAGACCGCAAGGACGCCGCTGGCGGCCCTCGCGGGCACCACCACCACCCAGGCGCCGCAGTGCCCGACCTCGCTGAACTGCAACTTCGCCCCGGCCGCGTTCAAGCAGAACGGCACCGACAAGGGCGACTACGGCAACTACGACGTCACCGACCGCCCGGCCGACGGGGTGAAGATCAACTCGATCGTCATCCACGACACCGAGGGCAGCTACAGCGGCTCGCTGGCGACCTTCCAGAACCCCACCGCGTACGCCAGCGCGCACTACCTGATCCGCGCCTCGGACGGCCTGGTCACCCAGATGGTGCCGCTGAAGGACACCGCCTGGCACGCGGGCAACAAGTCCGTGAACATGCACTCGGTCGGCATCGAGCACGAGGGCTACGCCATCAAGGCGGGCAGCTGGTACACCGAGCCGCAGTACGAGTCCTCCGCGCAGATCATCCGCTACGTCTCGGCGCTCTACGGCATCCCGCGGGACCGCGAGCACATCTTCGGCCACGACGAGGTACCGGGCCCGCTGGACGCCTACGTCGGCGGGATGCACTGGGATCCGGGCCCGTACTGGGACTGGAACCACCTGATGGCGCTCGTCGGCGCGCCGACCGGCGCGGGCAACGCGGGCGCCCCGCTGCGCACCGGCCAGGTCATCCGGGTGGTGCCGCCGTACACCACGGCGAACCAGCCGACCATCACCTACGGCGGCGCGACCCAGGCCGCGCGTCCGGCGAACTTCGGCTACCTGTACACCCAGGCGTCCGCCAGCTCGGCCCGGCTCGGCGACCCGTACCTGCACAGCGGCACCGCGGGCACGACCGACGGGCCCGACTGGGGCGACAAGGTGGTCGCGGGCGGCACGTACGTGGTCGCGCAGCAGAGCGGCAACTGGACCGCGATCTGGTACGGCGGCCAGAAGGGCTGGTTCTACAACCCGGGCGGCCAGTTCAGTTCCACCGTCGGGTCCGGCTCGGTGACCGTGCTGACCCCGGCGGCCGGCCGCAGCACGATCCCGGTGTACGGCCGGGCCTACCCGGAGTCGGCCGCGTACGCGGGCACCGACGTGCCGGTACAGACCGACAGCGACAAGGCGCTGACGAAGTACGCGATCGCCGCCGGGCAGAAGTACGTGCCCGCGGGCCCGGTGGTCAACGGGAACTACTTCTACGCGGAGAACTACGACAACAGCGCGCCCGGCGACCACACCCTGGTGACCGGAAACACGCAGTTCTACCCGATCCGCTTCAACCACCGTCTGGCCTGGGTGAAGGCCGCCGACGTCGCGCAGGTCGCCTCGACCGCGACGCTGCCCGGCAGTACCCGCAACAACGTGGTGGGCCGCGACACCTCGGGCGTGATCTGGCAGCACCAGGGCACGGGCAACGCCTCGACGCCGTTCCTGTCCCGCTTCAAGATAGGCACCTGGCTGAAGTACAACGCGATCACCGCGCTGACGCCGTTGCGCGCCGACGGCGTCGGTGACGTGGTGGCCCGCGACACCTCGGGCGTGCTCTGGTACTACCAGGGCAGCGGCAGCGCCACACACCCGTTCAAGGTCCGGGTCAAGGTCGGTACCGGCTTCGGCGGCTACACGATCCTGGTCGGCGCCCGCGATATGAACGGCGACGGCAGGGCGGACCTGATCGCCCGCGACACGCACGGCAACCTGTGGCTCTACAAGGGCACCGGCACCTCCGGCGTTCTGGCGACGCGCGTGGTGATCGGCACCGGCTACATCAGATACACCGCGATGGCCGGTGTCGGCGACGTGTCCGGTGACGGCAAGGCCGACCTGATGGCCCGCGACGACCACGGCAACCTCTGGCTCTTCAAGGGCACCAGGACCTCGGCGGTCTTCGCGCCCCGCGTGGCGGTCGGCAGCGGTTTCAACGCGTACAACGCGCTGGTCGGCGTCGGCGACATCACCGGTGACGGCAGGGCCGACATGGTGGCCCGGGACACCAGGGGCAACCTGTGGCAGTACAAGGGCACCGGCAGCGCCACCGCCCCCTGGTCCGCCCGGGTCTCGGTCGGCGGCGGCTGGAGCGGCTACAGCCAGCTCTTCTGACGGTCCGTTCGGCCGCGGCACCCGTCCCGGAGGTTTCGGAACGGTGTGCCGCGCCCCGGCCGTTTGCGATAGGGTCGGACACATGTTCGCGCCGATGACCCAGACGATGCACCAGAACTGGTGGTGGACCGCTCCTCCGGCGGCCCGCTGATCGCGCGTACGACATCTCCGCGAAGGCCGCCCCCAGAGGGCGGCCTTCGGCGTTTCCCGGCCTGGCCGCCCTTCCCTCCTCTCCCCCGGACCCCGGCCACGGGACCGTCCGGACCGCCCCGGAAGGAAGCCACGCCGTGCATCTGACTCCCCCGCAGCTCGTGGACCGCCTGCTCGCGCCCGGCTGCCCCCCGTTCGCCCTGCTGCACCGCAGAACCCCGGGCCGCCCCGAGGCAGTGGTCGAAGTGCTGCTCGGCCCGGTCACAACGGTGGACCGGCTGGCCGCCGTCCCGCTGCCCACCGGGGCCACCGGCGCCCCGGTGACCGACGCGCTCGCCCTGGTGCCCTTCCGGCAGATCCGCGAGCGCGGCTTCGACGTCCACGACGACGGCACCCCGCTGGTCGTCCTGCGGCCCGAGGAGTCCTACGAACTCCCGCTCGGCGCGCTGCTGCCGGCCCTGCCGGACCGCGAGGTACGCGTCGAGGGCGGCGCCTTCGACGTGGACGACGACACGTACGCGGGCATCGTGGAGCGGGTCGTCGAGGACGAGATCGGGCAGGGCGAGGGCGCCAACTTCGTGATCCGCCGGACCTTCCGCGGCTCGGTGCCGGGGTACGGTCCGGCCGCCGCGCTCGCCCTGTTCGCCCGGCTGCTGCGCGGCGAACGCGGCGCGTACTGGACGTACGTCGTGCACACCCCGGAGCGGACCCTGGTCGGCGCCAGCCCGGAGGTGCACGTGCGGATGTCCGGCGGCACCGTCGTGATGAACCCGATCAGCGGCACCTACCGCTACCCCGGGCAGGGCCCGACCACCGAGGGGCTGCTGGAGTTCCTGCACGACCCGAAGGAGGTGGAGGAGCTGACGATGGTGGTGGACGAGGAGCTGAAGATGATGTGCGCCGTCGGCGACCTCGGCGGGGTGGTGGTCGGCCCGCGGCTGAAGGAGATGGCCCATCTGGCGCACACCGAGTACGAGTTGCGCGGACGCTCCACCATGGACGTGCGCGAGGTGCTGCGCGAGACGATGTTCGCCGCGACCGTCACCGGGTCGCCGGTGCAGAACGCCTGCCGGGTGATCGAGCGCTACGAGCCGCGCGGACAGGACGGTTCGGGCCGCGGCTACTACGCGGGCGCGCTGGCGCTGATCGGCCGCGACGCGGGCGGCGCGCAGACCTTGGACTCCCCGATCCTCATCCGCACTGCGGACATCTCCCCGGACGGCGAGCTGCGGGTGCCGGTCGGCGCGACCCTGGTACGGCACTCCCGGCCGCGCTCCGAGGTCGCCGAGACGCATGCCAAGGCCGCCGCCGTGCTGACCGCGCTGGGCGTACGCCCGGCGCTGTCCGGACCCGCCGCGGGGCCCCGGCCGCGGCTCGCCGACGACATCCGGGTACGGGCCGCCCTGGACGCGCGGCGGGCCCACCTCTCGCCCTTCTGGCTGCGGATGCGTACCGGCCCGGAGGTGGGGCCGCTGACCGGGCGCGCCCTCGTGGTGGACGCGGAGGACACCTTCACCGCGATGCTCGCCCACGTGCTGCGCTCGCTCGGACTCACCGTGACGGTACGGCGCTACGACGATCCGGGCCTGCGGGAGGCCGCACTGGGCCATGCCGGCCCGGTGGTGCTGGGCCCCGGCCCCGGCGACCCGGCGGACCCCGCCGACCCCAAGATGCGGTTCCTGCGGCGGCTCGCCGCGGATCTGGTGGCCGGCCACCGGCACGGCCTGCTCGGGGTGTGCCTCGGCCAGGAGCTGATCGCCGCGGAACTCGGACTCGACCTGGTCCGCAAGGACGAGCCCTTCCAGGGCGCCCAGCAGACCATCGACTTCTTCGGCCGCCCGGAAACGGTCGGCTTCTACAACTCCTTCACCGCCCGCTGCGACTTCGCGACCGCGGACGAGCTGGCGATGCACGGGGTCGAGCTGAGCCGCGACCCCGCCACCGGCGACATCCACGCGATGCGCGGCGCCGGCTTCTGCGGGGTCCAGTTCCATCCCGAGTCCGTCCTCACCCTGAACGGCCCCGCCCTTGTCGCCGAGATGCTCACGACGGTCACGGTGAGCTGACCCTCCGCGTCCGTGCCCCGAAGGGGCGCCTTGTTACCGGCCTCTGCGCGCCCCGGGAAACCAGTGCCGCGTCAGCGGCACTCATTAGGCGGTCTCGCGGAAATCGCTCGCGTCGAGGGCGGGCTCGGCTCGGACCGGTTCGGCCAGAACCGGTCCGACCAGCTTCAGGACGGCCGCGATCATCACGAACTCGTCCTCCGTGCCGTCCACCACGAGATCGGCGAGAGAGCGGGAGGGGGCGACGTGCGCCGCGTGCCGTTCGCGTCCGCTCAGCAGATAGTTGCGCAGGGCCAGCCCCGGGTCCTGCCCCAGGATCTCGATCTTGCGGAGGATCTTGCGGGCGAGCCGGATGTCGTCGGGCGTGTCGACGTACACCCGCCAGGTGGCCCGCTCGGTGACCGCGGGCAGGGCGAGGGCGAACAGCCCCTCGACCACGACCAGCCGGTACTGCCCGCTCGCGGTCATCTCGTCCACGGCCTCGGCGACGGCCGCCTCGTCCATGGACGCCGGATGGTTCCAGTCCAGGATCTCGACGCCGATGGCGCTCATCGTACGCACCCCGCGCAGGCGGTCGTAGAAGTCGTCGAGATGAATGAGACCGACGGTCTCGGGGTGGTGCCGCGCCAGCGCCTCGGCAAGGGTTGACTTGCCGGAAGCGGTGCCGCCTGCGACCGCCAGTACTGGCGCTGTACGCCAGCTCGCCACACCCGTCATACCGGGCGCTCCTTCAGGTGCTCAAGGGGTAAACGAAGCGGCCGGACTAGCCGGGTGCAGGGAGGATAGGTCCCGGAGATCCCCTGCGGCAAGCAGTGCCCGCCGAGCGACGCCCGGCGGAGCGCCGGGCGGCAGGAAGCGGGCCCCGCGAGGCCCGATCACCGCCCCGAAGAAGACCTTCGCTTCCTGGTGGAGCGCCGGATCGACCGATGTGCCGGCGGCCGGCGCCCGCCGGTCGGCACCCGGGCGATCCGGGACACCGCGCAGCGGCACCGCGTGCCGAAGTCGTGGTCACGCACCGCCTCGATCGGGCGCAGCCGACCGCGGGCCGAGCCGGCGCCTCGTCAGTTGCCGCCGCCCTTGCGGCGCCCCTCGCCCTCGTCGTCGCAGGCATCGCCGTTCTTCGAGGAGGTGCCGGAGGCGGTGTCGAGTCCGCGCTCGATCGCGTAGCGGACCAGTTCGACGCGGTTGTGGAGCTGGAGCTTGCCGAGGGTGTTCTGTACGTGGTTCTGCACGGTGCGGTGCGAGATGACCAGGCGCTGGGCGATCTGCTTGTAGCTCAGCCCCTTGGCGACCAGCCGCAGCACCTCGGTCTCCCGCTCGGTCAGCCGGGGCAGCCGTACCGCGGCCGGCTGGTCGGAGGCCGAGTACGCGTCCTCGGTCGCCAGCCTGCGGTACTCGCCGAGCACCAGCCCGGCCAGGCCCGGGGTGAAGACCGGGTCGCCGACCGCGGTCCGGCGCACCGCGTCCACCAGTTCCTCCCGGCCCGCGGACTTCAGCAGGTAGCCGGTGGCACCGGACTTGACCGCCTCCAGCACGTCGGCGTGCTCGCCGCTCGCGGAGAGCACCAGGACCCGGACGGCCGGGTCGTGCGCCACCACCTCCTTGCAGACCCGCACGCCGGACGCCCCGGGCAGGTTGAGGTCGAGGACGAGCACCTGCGGGCGGGCGGCGCGGGCCCGGCGTATCGCCTCCGGCCCGTCCCCCGCGGTCGCGACCACCTGGAACCCGGCCTCGGCCAGATCCCGCGCGACGGCGTCCCGCCACATCGGATGGTCGTCCACGACCATCACCGTCACGGGCGCCTCCTGCCGGGTGCTGCTGCCTTCGGCGGTACCGACGGTCATCGGGTGCGCCTTCCGTTCGCTTCGGAGAGTTCGGGGCCGCCCGGGGCGGGTGTCCGAGCCAGGGTGCGCGGCTTCGGCAGGCGGAGTTCCACTTCCGTGCCCTGCCCCGGGACCGACACCAGGGCGGCGGTGCCGCCCAGGTCGCGGAGCCGGCCGCGGATGGACTGGGCGACCCCGAGGCGCCCCTCCTGCTCGGCGGCTGCGAGCCGTCCCTCCGCGATGCCGGGGCCGTCGTCCCGTACGGTGACGAGCACGGCGTCCGGTTCGTCCTCCACCAGGATCCACGCCCGCGCCCGCTCGCCGGCGTGGGCCCGTACGTTGTCCAGCGCGGCGCCGACCGCGGCGGTCAGTCCGGTCGCCGCGTCCGGGTCGAGGAGGACCGGGGTGCCCGGCGCGGAGAGGGTGACGCGGGTGGTGGCGTACGGCGTGAGGAGGGTCCGCAGGTCATGCGGACCGGCCGCGGGGTCGTCGGCGGAGCGGTCGGGCGGCGGGCCGCCGGAGACCAGGGCGCGCAGCGCGGCCTCCTGCTCGCCGGCCAGCCTGCCGAGTTCCGCGGCCTGACCCCCTGCCTCGTCGCCGCGCCGCTGCACCATGGCGAGCACCTGGAGCACGCCGTCGTGGATGTCGCGGGCGAGGCGTTCGCGCTCCCGGGTGGCGGCCTCGATCCGCAGGGCGCGGGCCAGGGTGCGTTCGCTGGCCCGTGCCACCTCGACCACGTAGCCGATGGCGACGCCGGCCACCGAGACCAGGACCACGTTGTGCACGGTGTCCCGGGTGGGGGCGCCGCGCTCGACCAGATCGGCGGCGGCGACCAGCCCGGCGGCGAGCGCGGCCCACCGCCAGCCGCCCTTGATCGCGAAGGCCAGCACCGAGCCCGCGGTCCAGATCGACGGCAGCGTGAAGGCTCCGGACTCTATCCGGGCGGGGGTGTCCACCACGGCGGTGAGCAGCACACCGGTGAGCGCGATGGTCAGATCGGCCGTCAGGAAGCCCTTGGTGCAGCGCTGGGCGTTCCGCACCCGGCCGGTGGTGGCCGGTGTCCAGACGGTGAGCACGGCCATGTACGCGCCCGCGGCCAGCGGATGGCGCAGTTCGCCGTACGCGTGGCCCTACATCGCGAGCGCGTAGGCGAGGGAGAGCAGACGGTACGCGATCAGCGCGCGCCACAGCGGCTGCTCGACGGACATCCACGCCATGGTCTCCCCCGCGCCCGGTCACGCCCCGGACGACTGCTCGGTGCCCGCGGGCCGCCGCTCGTCCGCCGGCCGCTCGGCCGACGTCGGGTTCGCCGTCCCCTGCCCCTCGTTCGCGTTCGCCTCGTTCGCCTCGTGCCTGGCGGCCTCCGCGATCTGCCGCTTGGCGGCGGTGGCGTAGATGTCCACGTACTCCTGGCCGGACAGCTTCATGATCTCGTACATCACCTCGTCGGTGACCGAGCGGAGGATGAAGCGGTCGCCCTCCATGCCGTGGTAGCGGCTGAAGTCCAGCGGACGGCCGATCCTGATGCCGGGACGGACCGAGAGCTTGGGCATCACCTTGCCGACCGGTTGCACCTTCTCCGTGTCGATCATCGCGACCGGGATCACCGGCGCGCCGGTGGCCAGCGCGACCCGGGCCAGACCGCCGGGCTTGCCGCGGTAGAGCCGGCCGTCGGGCGAGCGGGTGCCCTCGGGGTAGATGCCGAACAGTTCGCCGCGCTCCAGTACGGCGATGCCGCTCCTGATGGCCGCCTCGCCCGCGCCGCGCGCGCCCGAACGGTCCACCGGGAGCTGCCCGACGCCCTTGAAGAACGCCGCCGTCAGTTTCCCCTTGACTCCGGGGGAGGTGAAGTATTCGGCCTTCGCGATGAAGGTGACCTTGCGGTCCAGCACGGCCGGCAGGAAGAACGAGTCGGAGAACGACAGATGATTGCTGGCCAGTATCGCCGGTCCCCGCGGGGGCACGTTCTCCAGGCCCTCGACCCAGGGGCGGAACGCGGCCCTGAGCGGTGAGCCGATGACGATCTTCATCGCGCCGTAGAACAAACGATCCTCCTGTGAGCTGTCGGAACGACCATAACTCCACCGGCCCGCGGTATCGCCTCACGGCGCACGCGCCGGTGCCGCGTCCGGCAGGGCTTACCGCGTGGTATCCCGGCCGCGTACGCTGATCTCCCGACCACCGTGTACTTCGCGTACGCGTCCTCGAACAGGAGAACCACGGTGCCGCTCATGCCCGGAGCCGAACCGTACCGCCACGACGGCGGCGAGACCGGCGTCCTGCTCTGTCACGGTTTCACCGGTACTCCGCAGTCCATGCGCCCCTGGGGCGAGTACCTGGCGGGCCGCGGGCTCACCGTCTCCGTACCGCTGCTGCCGGGGCACGGAACCCGCTGGCAGGACATGCAGCTCACCGGCTGGCAGGACTGGTACGCCGAGGTGGACCGTGAACTGGCGGCTCTGTCGGACCGCTGCTCGCGGGTGTTCGTCGGCGGCATGTCGATGGGCGGCGCGCTGGCGCTGCGGCTGGCACAGCGGCACGGCGCGGCGATCAGCGGACTGGTGCTGGTGAACCCCTCGGTGAAGGCCGACAGTCTGCAACTGAAGGCTGTGCCGGTGCTGCGGCACGTGGTGCCGTCCGTCGCGGGCATCGCCAGCGACATCGCCGCGGAAGGCGGCGCCGAACTCGGCTACGACCGCACCCCGCTGCACGCGGTCCACTCCCTCAGCCGGTTCTGGCGGATCGTGCACGCCGGCCTGCCGCAGGTCACCCAGCCGCTCCTGCTGCTGCACAGCCGGGTGGACCACGTGGTGCACCCCTCGAACTCCGCGGTGGTGCTGGCGCGGGTCTCCTCCACCGACGTCACCGAGCGGGTGCTGGAGCGCAGCTACCACGTGGCCACTCTTGACCACGACGCCGAGCGCGTCTTCACCGAGTCGTACGACTTCATCGAGCGGCTGTCCGCCCGCGCGGCGAGTGCCGGCGCGGGCGAGGCGGCCAAGGAGGGTACGGCCGGTGGCTGATCGCGAGGACGAGGGCGCCGCCCCCCAGGAGGAGCCGGCCCGCCCGCCGCTGGACGAGGACGCGGCCTGGGCCGCGCTGGTCGCCGGCTTCGACGCCGAACCGGAGCCGGGCGCGGCGGCGTCCTGGCCGGAGGCGGAGAACGTCCCGGAGGACCCGCCCGCCGCCGAGCCCGCGGACCAGCCGTCCGCCGAACCGGAGGCCGACCCGTCCCCCGACGTCGACGGACCTTCCGCCGTCAGCACGGTGCTCCCGCCCACCGACCGCAGCATCGTCATCCACCCGGTCATCCACGGCCCCCGGAACTACGAACTGGCCGACGACGAGGATGACGCCCACTTCGTACCCCCGGAGCCCCCGCCGCTCCCCGAGGCCGACGTCACCACCAAGTTCGCCTGGACAGCGGTCCTCGGCGGCCCCCTCCTGCTGCTCGCCTTCGTGCTCTTCGGCCTCGAACTCACCTGGTGGGCGATCACCGTCGGCATCGGCGGCTTCCTGGGCGGCTTCGGGACGCTGGTCGCCCGCATGCGAACGGGCGAGGACGACGACGAGATGCCGGGCGGGGGCGCGGTGGTGTAGTGCGGTGCCCCGCGGCGCCCGTCTGCCCGCGGACTCCCCCGGCTGACGCTGCGAGGTGCCCCGGGCGGGCTCGGCTACGGCTGCGGCTGCCCGGCGTCGGCCGGCACGCGCAGTGCGGCCAGCACCGGTCTGTGGTCCGACGCCGCGCGCACGTCCTCCGCGGTCATCCCGGGAAGCTCCGCGGGGACACCGCATCCCAGCACCTCGACCCCGGACGTGGCGAAGACGGCGTCGATCCGCTGATAGGGCGGCCGGGTGTTCGTGACCCCTCCGCCCCACGGCTTCGTGGCGTACCCGTCCTGGAGTTCCGCGGCGATCCGCGCGAAGCCCGGCCGGTCCGGCGGCTCGTTGAAGTCGCCGCCGAGGACGACGTGCGGCTCGCCCGTCGCGGCGACGCGTTCCAGGACCAGCCCGGCCTGGGTGTGGCGCTCCGCGGGGCTGAGGCTGAGATGGGTGCTGACGGCGGCGAGCCGGGTGCCGCCGATGCGGAGGACCGCGGTGGCGAACCCGCGCTGGTGCAGTCCGGGGGTGCGCGGCATGAGGACGTCCTCGGTGCGCTCGACGTGGGCGCGCAGTGAGGAGAGGATCATGGGACCGGCGGTGGTCGCGCCGCCGGTCACGTACACCAGTCCGGTCGCCGTCGCGAGGCGGTCCGCGGCCTTGCGCCATCGGAAGAACCGCGGAGCCTCCTGGATCAGGACGAGGTCGGGGGCGCAGGCACGGATCACCCGTGCCAGGGCCGCCGTGTCGTCCCGCATGGAGCGGATGTTGTAGCTGAGCACGCGGATGACCGCCGAGCCCCCGGGCTCGGTGGCGGAGCTCGGCAGATCGTCCACGATCATGGCACCTGTCCCCGTCAGTCCTGTCCGTCAGTACGCCGGTACGTCATCCTGACGTACCGGCGGTCCGTCAGTGGCGGCGGGCCGGGCCGGCCCTCAGCCCTGACGTGCCAGGTCGGCCGCACCGACCAGGCCCGCCTTGCCGCCCAGTTGCGCGGCGAGCACCTGGGCGTGCGGCCGCCACTGGCCGCCGATCAGCCAGCGCCGGAAGGACTTGCGTATCGGGTCGAGGACGAGTTCGCCCTCGTCCGAGACGCCGCCGCCGACGATGAACGCGGACGGGTCGAAGAGCGAGGCCAGGTCGGCCAGGCCCGCGCCGGCCCAGCGGGCCAGTTCACGGAAGGAGTCGATGGCGACCTTGTCGCCCTGGCGGGCGGCGGCGCTGATGTGCCGGCCCTCGATGCCTTCCACGGTCCCGTCACCGAGGCCCAGCAGGATCTGCGCGTTCTCCGGGGTGGCGTTGGCCCGCTGCTTGGCGTACCGGACCAGGGCGCGCCCGGAGGCGTACTGCTCCCAGCAACCCTGGCTGCCGCAGCCGCACAGCAGTCCGTCCGGCACCACCCGGATGTGCCCGAACTCGGCCGCGACGCCGAAGCGACCCCGGCGCAGCTTGTTGCCGATGATGATGCCGCCGCCCAGGCCCGTACCGAGAGTGATACAGATCACATCGGAATGGCCCTGTCCGGCGCCGAAGCGGTACTCGCCCCAGGCCGCCGCGTTGGCGTCGTTCTCCACCACGACCGGGAGGCCGACCCGCTGCTCGACCTTGTCCTTGAGCGCTTCGTGCCGCCAGTTGATGTTGGGCGCGAAGAGCACCGTTGCACGCTTGTCGTCCACGTACCCGGCCGCGCCGATGCCGACGGCTTCGATCGTGTGACCGGCGCTGACCTGGCGCACCGCCTCCACGATCGCGTCCACGACGCCTTCGGGAGTCGAAGGCGTCGGCAACTTGACGGTCTCGAGAATCGAGCCTTCCTCGTCGACCACTCCGGCCGCGATCTTGGTGCCGCCAATGTCGACGCCGATGGTGAGTCCCATGTGTCCCTCAGTTTTCGGTCGATCCCCGCTAGGGAGAACCGTACCGGAGGGGAGGTCAGTCGAGGTCGATGTGTTCAGCGGGTGAACGCCGGGTGCTCTTGCCGGCGGTCCAGCGGTCCTCGGCGCCGGCCACGGCGGAGCGGTAGGCGGCCAGCAGTTCGGCGCCGGCCGACGCGAGGTGGTCGAAGACTTCGGGGTTGCGGTCCTTGATGGGTTCGACCACCGAACGCACCTGGGAGATCACGCCCTGCGCGGCGATCTGCACGGCCGGGCTGCGCAGCCGCTCCGACACCGCCTCGGTGACGGCCTCGGCGAACCGGCGCAGCTCCTCGGCGGCGCTGCCCGGGTCCTCCCCCGCGCGGGCGCGCCGTCGGGCGTGCTCGGCCGCGATGTCCTCGGCGCTGGCCTTCGCCCACGCGTCGGCGTCGGGACGGTCCGTGGCTTCGCTCATGATCGGCTCCAAACGGGCACGGCGGGGTCTTTTGTCTCGACTCACCTTCGACGTTACCCGAACAACCGCGGAACGGGCCGCGGCACGACGCCGGGTCGCGGGTCGCCCTACGCCCGGGGCACGGCACTGGCCATGCCCGAGGCACGGCCCGCACCACACCCGGTGCGCGACCCCCGTCACGCGCCGCCCCACGGTCCCGGCCCGGCCGTCAGCGCGGCCACAGCTCGGGGTCGGGCGCGAAACGCACCCGGTGCGCGACCCGCACCACACCCGAGGCACAACCCCCGTCACGCGCCGCCCCACGGTCCCGGCCCGGCCGTCAGCGCGGCCACAGCTCGGGGTCGGGCGCGAAGCGCACCCGCAGCACCCCGCTCCTGAGCGCCGCCCCCGCCACGGTGCACCGCCGCAGCGCGGAGGGCAGCGGCATGATCCGCCGGAACCCGCCCGCGTCCACCACGAGTTCGTCGCCGCGCCGCACCAGGTCCAGCGTCTCCCGTGCCGCTCCCGGCAGCGGCAGCGACCACACGAAGTGCCCGTCCTTCGCGAGACGGTCCTCCACGCTCCAGGGCTCGGTGGGCGGGCGGGCCGCGCCGGCGGCACCGGCGCGCGGAGCGCCGTGCTCGAACGCCTCGCCCGCGCCGCCGGTCACCGCGCCCGCCGGCGTGAGCCGCTGGAGGTCCTGCGGGCCGCGCGGGGCACCCCCGAGGTGCGGCAGCTCGTAGAGCGGTACGTCGTCGGCCGCGCACTGCTCGGCCAGCGCCTTGAGGTGGTCCTGCTGCTGCCCGGAGAGCCCCGCGAGGAACGGGTCGGCCGAACCCGTCGGCAGCAGCCGGTTGGCGACCACCGCGGCGAACCGGTGCCCGTACAGCGCCAGCCCGGTCCGCGCCGTCCGCAGCGCCCCCTCGGCGTACGGGCCCGGCTCCACGACGACGGCCACCGCCGTCGCGGGATCCTCGATCACCGCCTGCACGGACGCCAGCTCGCGGTCCGCGCGGGACGCCGCCTCGTACGCCCACTCGGCGGGCATCGGCACCCCCGCGAGCTGTGCCAGCACCGGCCGCAGCGCCCGCGCCGCCTGGCGGTCCGCGGGCAGCAACCGCCCCAGGTAGCGGCGCAGTTGCTCGGGCAGCGCGAGCAGCGCGATCGCGTCCCGTGCGGGGGGCAGGTCCACCACGACGAGGTCCCACCCGGGGTCCCGCGGTCCCCCCGGCCCGTCCTCGTCCGCCGCGCCGTGCCGCGGATGGGCCTCGCGCAGTGTGCGCAGCAGCGCGAGCGCGCCGGCGCCGGGCAGTTCGGTCAGTTCCTCCGGATCCAGGGGCGCCGCCCCGAGCAGCCCGAGCAGGCTCCCGACCCGCCCCTGCAGGTCCAGCGCACCGGCCCGGAAGGAGGTGCCGGGATCGATCAGCGCCACGTGGAGCCCGGGGATGCCGTCCACGGCGTACGGCTGCGGCAGCCCGTCGGCGCCCGGCTCGGCGCCGGCCCCGCCGCCGAGCGAACGGGGCGCCTCATGGGCGGGCGTCCGGCCGGTCGTCGCGCCATGCCCGTGGCCGCGGGAAGACCGTCCTTTCGTGCGCCGGGCCGGCGGCAGCAGCCACTGGGCCGCCTCCGTGTCCGCGGTCAGCAACAGGGTCTGGGCGCCGGACCGGGCCGAGGCCGCGGCGGTGGACGCCGCCAGTGATGTACGGCCGGCTCCGGCGGCCCCGGTGATCAGCAGCGTCCGCGGTGAACTCACGGGTCAGGCCGGGCCGTTGGTCGTGTCGGCCGACTCGGCCGCGCCCGCCGTCGCAGCCCCGCCCGCGGCCCCGTCGGAACGCACAGCCTTGTCCGTACCGCCGGGCGCGGCCGGCTCCGTAGCGCCGGGCACCGTCTCCACACGCTTCTTCAGGCCCGCAAGCGCCCGGTCGATGATCACCTTCTCGGCCTTCCGCTTGATCATGCCGAGCATCGGGATCTTGACGTCCACGGTGAGCTGGTACGTGACCTCGGTGCGGGCGCCGCCGTCGACCGGGGCGAGGGCGTAGGAGCCGTCGAGGGTGCGCAGCATCTGGGACTTGACCAGGGACCACCGCACCTCGCTGTCGCCGATCCAGCGGTACGCCAGGGTGTGGTCGTCCTTGATCGCGCCGGCGTCCAGCAGGAGGCGGACCTGTTCGGCTCGGCCCGCCTCGTCGGTGGCGAGGACCTGCGCCTCCTTGACCTCGCCGGTCCACTCCGGGTAGCGGTCGAAGTCGGCGATGACCCCCATGACCGCGGCCGGAGCCGCCTCGATCGTGATGCTCGACCTCGTGTGTTCCGCCATCGCCGTGGCCCTCCGGACTACTGCTGTGAAGCTGCTGCTGGATGCACCCGAAGGCTATCGTGACCTGTCACCACGCCGGTCACCACGCCGGTCACCACTCCAGGGCCCACGGGGTGCGGGTGTGGTTGAAGTGGCCGACGTTGACGCATTCGGTGCGGCCGATCCGGGTCCTGGCCACCAGCGGCTGGTGGACGTGCCCGAACACCGCGTACTTGGGCCGGGTCTCGCGGATCGCGTCGAGCAGCGCCTCGCTGCCGCGTTCGAACCGGCGCGCCGACGTGTCGTAGCACAACTCGGGGATCGCGGGCGGGATGTGCGAGCAGAGCACGTCGACCGGACCGAGGGCGGCGATCTTGGCCGCGTACTCCTCCTCGTCGACCTCGTACGGCGTGCGCATCGGGGTGCGCAGGCCGCCGCCGACGAAGCCGAAGACCCGGCCGCCGATCTCCGCGGTGGCGCCGTCCAGCACGGTGGTGCCGGGTCCGGCGTACTCCGGCCAGAGCGCCGGAATGTCGACATTGCCGTAGGTCGCGTACGTCGGTGCGGGGAAGGCGGCGAACAGCTCCGCGTACTGCTTGCGGACCGCGGTCTCGATGGTGGCTCGGCGGTCGAGACCGGCCCACAGCTCCTGGTCGAGAGCGCGGGCCTCCTCGAAGCGGCGGGCGGTGCGCAGTTCGACCATGCGGTCGGCGTTGGCGACGCCGAAGAGGTCGGGGAAGATGCCCCGCGAATGGTCGGCGTAGTCGAGGAAGAGCACCAGGTCGCCCAGGCAGATCAGGGCGTCCGCGCCGTCGCCCGCCCTGGCCAGGGCCTCGGCCGCGCCATGGACGTCGCTCACCACATGCACCCGCATGCGGTCACTGTATAGCGGCCCTCCCGGAGCGTCAGGTGCGCGAGACCGGCAGGCCGGTCTACTGTTCGGGGAACGGCTCTGCCCGCCGGGTGTGTGATGCTTAAAACATCCGCAGTGCCCCTCTATCGCCGGAGCTTTACCGATGGGTAACGTCGCCGCCGTCCATCACCGTCCCTCCGGGTGCACCGTGGCACCGATGAGGAGCAGCCGCCTTGCGTGAGTTCAGCCTTCCGGCCCTGTACGAGGTCCCCGCGGACGGCAACCTGACGGACCTGATCCGCCGCAACGCCGCACAGCATCCGGACACGCCGGTGATCGCCCGCAAGGATTCCGCCGGCCACTGGGCGGACGTCACCGCCGCCCGCTTCCTCGCCGAGGTGCGCTCGGTGGCCAAGGGCCTGGTCGCCTCCGGGGTGCAGCCGGGCGACCGGGTCGCGCTGATGTCCAGGACGCGGTACGAGTGGACGCTGCTGGACTTCGCGGTCTGGAGCGCGGGCGCGGTCACCGTACCCGTCTACGAGACGTCGTCGTCCGCCCAGGTGGAGTGGATCCTCGGCGACTCCGGCGCGGTGGCGGTGGTCGTGGAGTCCGACCCGCACGAGCACGCGGTGGAGTCGGTACGCGAACGGCTGCCGCAGCTGAAGCACGTGTGGCGGATCGACACGGGCGCGGTGGACGTGCTGGTGGCGGCCGGTACCGACATCGCCGAGGCGGTGGTGGACGAGCGGTCCGGGTTCGCCGGCGCCGACTCGCCCGCGACGATCGTCTACACCTCCGGCACCACCGGCCGCCCGAAGGGCTGTGTGCTCAGCCACCGCGGCTTCTTCGCGGAGTGCGGCAACGTGGTGGAGCGGCTGGGCCCGCTCTTCGCGACCGGCCGGAACTCCGTACTGCTCTTCCTGCCGCTCGCCCATGTCTTCGGCCGGCTGGTCGAGGTGGCGGCGGTGATGGCGCCGATCCGGCTCGGCCACGTGTCCGACGTCAGGAACCTCACCGACGACCTGCAGTCGTTCCGGCCGACGCTGATCCTCGGGGTGCCGCGGGTCTTCGAGAAGGTCTACAACTCGGCGCGGGCGACGGCTCAGGCGGGCGGCAAGGGGAAGATCTTCGACAGCGCCGCGGCGACCGCGATCGAGTACAGCAGGGCGCTGGACTCCCGCTCCGGGCCCTCGCTCCGGCTGAGGCTCACTCACCGGGTCTTCGACCGGCTGGTCTACCGGAAACTGCGCGCGGTCCTCGGCGGGCGGGCCACCCACGCGATCTCCGGCGGTGCCCCGCTCGGCGAGCGTCTGGGCCACTTCTACCGCGGCATCGGCTTCACCGTGCTGGAGGGCTACGGCCTCACCGAGTCCTGCGCGGCGACCGCGTTCAACCCCTGGGACCGTCCGAAGATCGGCACGGTGGGGCAGCCGCTGCCGGGTTCCACGGTACGGATCGCCGACGACGGCGAGGTGCTGCTCTACGGCGAGCACCTGTTCACCGGCTACTGGAACAACGAGACGGCCACCGTCGAGGCGATGGGCGACGGCTGGTTCCACACCGGTGACCTGGGCACGCTGGACGAGGACGGCTATCTGTCGATCACCGGCCGCAAGAAGGAGATCATCGTGACGGCCGGCGGCAAGAACGTCGCCCCCGCGGTGATCGAGGACCGCATCCGGGCGGACGCCCTCGTCGCCGAGTGCATGGTGGTCGGCGACGGCCGCCCCTTCGTCGCGGCGCTGATCACCCTGGACGAGGAGTTCCTGCCGCGCTGGGCCGAGTTGCACGGCAAGTCCGCCAAGAGCCCGGCCGAACTCGCCACCGACCCCGAACTGCTGGCCGCCGTCCAGCACGCGGTGGACGAGGGCAACGCGGCGGTCTCCCGGGCCGAGTCGGTCCGCACGTTCCGCATCCTCCCCACCCAGTTCACCGAGGAGTCGGGCCACGTGACGCCGTCGCTGAAGCTGAAGCGCAATGTGGTCCTCAAGGACTTCGCGGACGAGATCGAGGCGATGTACGCGCGCTAGCATCCTGCCCGCCTACGGCTCGTGGCAGAACTGGATCGAGTCGGAGTTCGCCGCTCCGCGCCACGCTCCCTCGCGGGTGTACCCCTCGGGGAGGTCGTTGACCATCGTTCAAAGGAGCGAGCGCAGCCGTTCCGCCAGCAGGTCCCACCGCCAGGCCCGCTGGACCCATTGGCGGCCCTTCTCGCCCATGTCGTGGCGGAGCTCGGGGTCGCGCAGCAGGGTGAGGAGGCGGTCGGCGGTGCGGGCGGGGGAACCGCCGGGGACGACGTAGCCGGTCTCGCTGTCGAGGACGGCGTCGGGAGCGCCGCCGGAGTCGCCGGCCACCACGGGGAGACCGGTGGCTGACGCCTCCAGATAGACGATGCCGAGCCCTTCGATGTCGAGGCCGCCGCGCCGCGTCCGGCAGGGCATCGCGAAGACGTCCCCGGCACCGTAGTGCGCGGGCAGTTCCGCCGCGGGCACGGGCCCGGTGAAGCGTACGGCGGCGGCGACCCCGGTCCGTTCGGCGAGCCGCACCAGCTCCTTGCGGTACGGTCCGCCGCCGACGATCAGCAGCGCCGCGTCCGGCACCTCGCGCAGCACCCGGGGCATGGCGAGGATCAGCGTGTCCTGGCCCTTGCGCGGCACCAGCCGCGACACGCACACCACCACCGGGCGGTCGGCGAGGCCGAGCCGGGCCCGTACCACCGCGCCGCCGGAACCCGGGTGGAAGGTCTTCTCGTCCACGCCGGGCGGCAGTTGGACCATCCGGGCGGCGGCCTGCTCGGTCAGCGCGGCGGCGATCCGGGAGCGGGTGTACTCGCCGAGATAGGTGAGCGTGTCGGTGCCTTCGCCGATCCTGCGCAGCAGTTGGCGGCCGGCCGGCACCTGCGCCCAGGCCGCTTCGTGGCCGTGCGTGGTGCCGACCAGCCGCCGCGCCCCGGCCCGGCGCAGCGCGGGCGCCATCAGGGCGAGCGGCGCGGCGGCCCCGAACCACACCGAGGAGCAGCCGTGTTCGCGCAGCAGTGCCGTGGCGGTACGGGTCACCCGCCGGGTCGGCAGCAGCATCGTCGTACGGTCCCTGACCACCCGGAAGGGCTGCTCCGCGTCGAACCGTGCGACCTCGGAGCCGTCCTTCCAGGTCGAGGCGTAGACCACGACCTGCCCGGGGTCGAGCCGCATCGCCATGCCGTGCACGAAGGACTGGATGCCTCCGGGGCGGGGCGGGAAGTCGTTGGTGACGATCAGCGTCTTGTCCATCGCCGCCGACAGTACCGGGTCGCGCGGCAGAGGCTGCGCCGGCCGTTCACCCGCCCAGCCGACCCGTTCACGTCCGTCCGGTGGTGCGACCGCCGCGGACCACATGATGCACACCGGGTGGCGGCGCCCCTCCTCGCCACCCGCAACGGCCTGCTCGTCGCCGCCTCCCTCATCGCCTGCCGCCGCCTCTGGGCCGCTTCGGCCGCTGCCCGTCCCCCTATGTAACCCTGCGGGTCCGGCCCGCGCCTGGGGCGCGCGATGAGCCCGCAGGGCGCTGCTGAGCCTCCGCGGGCCAGGCGCGGGCCATGGCGACGCGAGCGGACGGTGTGGGGTGCGTACCGAAGAGGACGTGCAGGAGACGCGGCGGGGCCGGGTCGGCGACATTCGTGACGGTGAGACGCCGCTGCATGGCGATGAACCGATCGGGCGCGGAGGTGAGGGTGAGGGCGTGACGGTCGGCGCGGGCCTCGACGCGGCGGCTGAGCGCGCAGCCGAAGGGACCCGCGATCGCGCCGCCGACCGCGGCGACCGCGGCGAGCAGCCAGGCCGAGCGGGGGTCGGGGAAACGGGAGACACCGGCCAGGTCGAGCAGCGGGCGCCATGTGACGACCGCGGCGAGCGCGCAGACCCCCACGGCGGAGCCGATCGCGCCGAGGGCGGTGCCGCGGGCCACGTCCCGGTGTACGACATGCCCCAGCTCGTGGGCGACGACGAGTTCCACCTCGCGCGGCTCCGCCGTGCTCAGCAGCGTGTCGTAGGCGACGATCCGCCGGGTGCGGCCGAAGCCGGACACGTACGCGTTGAGCGCCGTGGTGCGGCGTGACGCGTCGGCGACCAGCACGTCCCGTACGGCGACGCCGTCGCGCGCGGCCAGCGCGAGCAGGGCGTCCCGCAGCGGACCCGGCGCCATGGGCGTGAAGCGGTTGAAGACGGGTTCGAAGACCAGGGGTGCGGCGAAGGAGAGGAGAACGGTCACCGCGGCGGCCGCGAGCGCGGCCCACACCCACCACCAGCGGGTGACGGCCGCGAGCCCGTACAGCCCGAAGAGCGCGCCGAGGATCAGCGGGAAGGAGATCAGCAGCCCGCGCGCCTGGTCCACCGCCCAGCCGCCCCACCCCTGCGTGACCAGGCCGAACCGGGCCCGGACCACCCTGCCCCGCGCGCCGAACGGCAGTCCCAGCACCTGCGGCAGCAGTACCAGGGTCACCGCGGCGGCCACCACCCGCACCGCCCACGCGTCGCCGAACGCCCCCACCAGACCGGCCCCCGCCGAGGTCAGCCCGAGGCCGAGCAGCAGTCCGAGCGTGGCCACCCGCGACCCCACGGCCGCCGGCCACACGCCCTGCCGCAGCGCCCGCCCCCGCGCGACCTCCTCGGGCGTGAAGTCGCCGCCGTCCTCCGCCGGTTCCCGTGTGCCGTTCGTCAACCCAGCTCCCGCCCCAGATAGGCGCGCCACCGCGCGGTGAATTCGGTCAGGCTCACACCCAGCGAGGCCCGCAGGTGCGCGTCCGGCGTGCCGCCCTTCGCGACGGCTCGGTAGAGCCCGGTCAGCGCCTCGGGCGACCACTCGTCCGCGATCATCCGGCAGGCGAGCCAGCCGCCCTCGTACGCCTGGGCGAGGCGGCGCGCGGTGGACCCGAAGTCGGCCGCGGCGGGGAGCGCGGCGGGCAGCCGGCCGGCGGCGACGTCGGCGGCCAGCTCGGGCGCGACCTGGCGGGCGGTGCGGCCCGCTGTGCGGTAGGCGACCCAGTCGGCGACGCCCTCGGAGAGCCACAGCGGGGTGTGGCCGTTGGTGGACAGGCGGGTGGCGACGTGCGTGGTCTCGTGGGTGAGCACGATCTGGCGCCCGAAGCCGGAGAGCCCGCGGAACGCCTCCGGGTTGACGATCACCCGGTCCGCCGGCGCTTCCCCGGGGCTTCGCTCCCGGGCGCCCGGCTCCCACGTCGTCACCGCCGCGATCGTGCGGTAGGCGTCGGGCGCGGCACCGAGCAGCGCGGCCATCTGGGCCAGCGAGGCGGGCGCCTCGACGACCACCGTGCGGGGCCAGCCGGTCCCCCAGGCGTGCACCACCTCGGGGACGGCCCGGTCCGCGTCGGCCGCGTACGCGCGCAGCACCGCCGGGGTGCCCAGCCCCAGCACCAGGCTGTGGGCCCCGCGCACCACCCGCACCCGGCCCTGGTCCCAGAGCTGTACGGCGGTGCGGTGGCCGCTCGCCGCGCCGTCGTCGTCCCCGGCCACGTACCAGCGCCCGCCGCGCTCGGCGAGGGTCAGGAACGCGGTGGAGACGACCGGCTCGGCGTCGTGTCCGCTCAGCCGGTAGCTGAGCCTGACCTCGGCGGCGGCACGGCGGGTGCCGTCGGCCGCGGCGGGCAGCGGGAAGGCGCCGGTGCGGACCAGGGCGTACGACCAGGCGGCAAGCGGCACGTCCGTGAGGTTGCCGAACACCCGCCGCTGCTCGGCGAGGAAACGGGTGGCGCGCGGGTCGATCCCGGCGAGGAACGCGGTGCGGTCGCGGTGCAGGACGGCCGCGGCCCGCTGGTCCAGCAGCCGCCGGACGCCGGCGTCCGCGTCCGGCGCGGCGCGCTCCGGTCCGGCCGAACACCCGCCGACCAGCGCCGCGAGCAGGGCCACCAGCACGAGCACGGCCAGGGCCGCCGCCCGGGCGCCCCCGGCGGCCCTGGGGCGTCGTGCGAACACCGCGGTCATGCGCAGAGCGTACGGCCCGCCCGCCGGGTGCGAGTGCGGCGGTAGCCGCACCCCCACGACGGGCTTCGCCCCGCTCAGGTCCCGGCCGCACAGGCCGCCTGCGCGGCCGGGGTCTCGGCGCCGCTCAGGTCCCCCCGCGGATGCCTGCGGCGCGGATGCCTGCGGCGCTCAGGTCTCGGCGGCGGCTCAGGTCTGCGCCGCACAGGCCCGCCCCGCCCGCACACACCCGCCCCCCGCCGGCCCGCGGCGCACACGCCTACACGGCACACGCCTCCGCCACGCACACCCGCCCGCACACGACTGCGCCGCACCCGCCCGCGGCGCTCAAACCTCCACCGCACACACCCCCGCCACACACACCCGCCCGCACACGTCCGCACACGCCTCACCGCACACACCCGCCCCCCGCCGGCCCGCGGCCTCGCCCGCTCAAGGGCGGGTGACCGCCGTGATCGGCATCATGTCGACCGGGTCGTAGCGGACCCTGGCGCCCGGATAGGGAGCGTGGATCACCTGGCCGCCGCCGACGTACAGCCCGACATGGCTGGCGTCGCTGCGGTAGATGACCAGGTCGCCGGGTCTGGCCTGGTCGAGCGGTACGTGCCGGCCGGCGTTCGCCTGCCCCTGGGAGGTACGCGGCAGGGCGACGCCCGCGCGCGCGTAGGCGTACCGCGTGAGGCCCGAGCAGTCGAAGGCGTCGGGTCCACCGGCGCCCCAGACGTAGGGCGCGCCGATGGTCCGGCGGGCGGCGGCGACGGCGAGCGCGGCGCGGCTGGAGACGGCCGGCAGCGGGGCGGCCGTCAGCGGGGCGGCGGGCGGGGCGGGGCGGACCCGGAAGGCGCGGTCGGCGGCCCCGGGGATGTACCCGGCGCGCTGGTCCGCGGGCAGTGCGGCCAGGACGCGGTGCGCCTCGGCGAGCGCGCGCTGCACCGCCCGCTTGCGGTCCCGCAGTACGGCCACCGAGCGCCGCAACTCACGCAGGTCGGCCGCCGCCTGGGCCCGCTGGTGCCGCAACACCGCTTCGGTTTCGTGGAGCCGACGCAGGAGCTCGGCCTGGCGTCCGCCGGCCCGGTCGAGGGCGGCGGCCCGGTCGAGGTAGGAGTCCGGGTCGTCGGAGAGAAGCAGCGCGATCGAGGGGTCGAGGCCGCCGTCGCGGTACTGCGCGGCGGCCAGCGTGCCGAGTCCGTCGCGGAGTTCGTTGACACGCTGCTGGCCGCGGGCGGCCCGGTCCTGGAGGCCGGCGAGGTCGGCGCCGAGCCTGCCCGCCTGCTCCTGGGCGGCGTCGTACGCCTCGGTGGCCTGCTCGGCCTGCCGGTAGAACCGGTCCAGGCGGTTCACCCGGTCGGTGCGGGAGGCGTGGTCCGGCGCGCCGCCCCCGGGGTCCGCGGCGGCGACCTGTGCGGCGCCGCCGGAAAGCGCCGCGGTGGCCGCCGCAGCCGCGGAGAGCACGGTGACCCGGGTGGTACGGGCGGCCAGGCCCGGCTGCGGAGAGCGTCGATGGGATGCCACGGCAGCAGACAGTAACCACCCGGTGACACTCCGTCCACGCGGGCCGCGGCCCCTACGTGTGAACGGGCCGCCTCAACCGCAGGTCATCCGACCTGCCCCGCGCGGACGGGCGGGTACGTCGTCACCCGAACGGATGCGCGCGTCGTGGGCCCCTGCCCGGAGCGGAAGCCAGGGACACGGAATCCGGACCGACGCGGCTGACGCGGCGCTAGATGCGGACGCCGAACTGGAACGGCATGTTCCCGATCGACTCGTACCGTATGGACGTGCCCGGGCGAGGCGCGTGCAGCACCATGCCATTACCCGCGTAGAGGCCGACGTGGTGGTAGTCGCCGTAGAAGATGACGAGGTCGCCGACGCCGAGCTGGGAGGCCGAGTAGATCCGGGTGCCGGCGCTGGCCTGCGACTGCGAGGTGCGGGGTATGGAGACGCCGGCCTGGTTGTACGCCCAGGAGGTGAACCCGGAGCAGTCGAACGCGGTGGGTCCGCTGGCGCCGTAGACGTACGGCATGCCGATCCGGGTCTTCCCGGCCTCGAAGGCAGCGGCGGCGCGCTGCGTGGCGGCCGTGGCGTTACCGAGGTCCACCCGCTGGCTGGCGCGGCTGGCCGCGAGCGAGTCCTCGTAGGCTATCTGCGCCCGCTGCTGCGCGGTGAGCGTGTTGAGGATCGACTGGGCCTTGGCGAGCTTCTCCTTGGCCTCGGCCTTGCGGGTGGCCAGCTCGGTGCGGGTGGCCTGGAGTTCGGCGAGCTTGGTGGTGGCCTCGGCGCGCTGCTGGTCCAGGCTGCGCTTGGCGTCCTGGAGTTGGCTGAGCGCGTCGGCCTGGAGCGAACCGAGCTGGTCCAGGGTGCTCGCCTGGTCCAGGTAGCTGTCCGGGTTCGACGAGAGGAAGAGCTGGAGCGACGGGTCGATACCGCCGCTGCGGTACTGGGAGGCGGCGATGGCGCCGAGGCCGTCGCGGAGCCGGTTGAGGTGCTGCTGCTGCCTGGCCACCTGGTCCTGGAGGCTGGAGGCGTCCTTCTGCAGGGTGTGCAGCTTCTCGTTGGCCGCGTTGTACCTCTCGGTGGCCTGCTCCGCCTGCTCGTACAGCGCGTTGACCTTCGCCTTGGCGTCCTTGATGGTCGGCTTGGCGGGGGCGGCCTGCGCTGCCTGGGCTGAGAGGGCGACCGCGGCTGCGGCGGTCGCGGTGAGCACGGTCACGCGCGTGCGGCTTGCCGGCTTGGGACGACGGTGGGACGCCACGAAGGCGAGCTCCTTCTTCCTTCAGCCGCCTACCGGTCGGAGCTGGCGGGCGGCCTCCGACGCGTCACCCGGGTTGGGTGATCGACTGCGCGGAGGTTCGAGGCCCGACCCTAGTGATGTTTCTGTGATCGGTTCAAATCCTTGTAGGCAAAATCTCTCCGGAACGCGAATTATTTACGTACGTCGTACGCCCGGTGAGGGTGGTGGCACACTGAGTTGACGCTGGTGCGATAGTGAACAGTGGGCAGCGGTAAGGCCGTTCAGACCCGGGCCAGTCGCTTGAGCAGCAGCGTGGAGGCGACCGGGCGGGCGCCGGCCTTGGCGACCCCGTCGGCGACCTCGCGGTCCGCGGAGACCACCACGATCTGCCGCCCGGGCGGTTCGGCCCGCACCAGCCGGCGGATCAGTTCGTCCGCGGTCTCACCGGCCTTGCTGAACAGCACTCTGACCCCGCGTGGGGGCGCGAGCAGGACCGGCATGTCCAGGTCGGCGCCGTCGAAGACACAGGTGACCTCCGCGCCGCTCTGCGCGGCCAGCGCGGCCAGACCGCCCAGCAGCCGCAACCGCTGCTTCTCCAGCGGCAGTGCGGGATAACCGGTCTTGGTGACGTTGTAGCCGTCCACCACCAAGTGGGCCTGGGGCAGGGCCAGCAACTGGTCGAGCAACGCCGGATCGGTCTCGGACAGCGCCCGGGTGGCGATGTCCCGGGCGCTGAACGAACCGGGCGCCACCGCGTCCACGGTGTCGGCGGGCCGTACGCTCATCGTGTCCCGTGGCGGCAGGGCGAGTTCACGGCGCAGCCCGGACGCCGCGTCCAGCACGGTGTCCAGCAGCAGGCGTAGTCGTACGTCCTCCACGCTGCGCCCCTCGCGGACCGCGCGGCGGCCGGCCTCCACCACCGACTCGGCCTCGGCGAGCCGGGTACGCATCCGCCGGGCCTCGCTCTCGGCCGCGGCCCGCTCGGCGGCGGCAGTGGCGCGGGCCTCGTCCAGTTCCACCTGGAGCTTGCGCTGGGCGGCCTCGGCACGCTTGACGTCGCTGAGCGCGGCGCGGAGCTTACGGTGCAGCGCGTCGCTCTCCTTGCGGACCGAGTCGAGTTCGGCCCGGGTGCGGGCCGCCTCGGTGCGGGCCTGCGCCTGCAGCACATCGACCTCCTCGCGCAGCCGGGCCACCTCGCGCAGCGTCTCCTCGTCGGCACGCTCCGCGTCGGCGCGCTGGGCCTCCTCCCCCGCGGTGGCGACCAGCTTGGCCCACCCGGCCGGCCGCAGCAGGTACGCGGCGGTCGCCACGTCCAGCGGGTCGGCGGCGGGCGGCGGGGTGCCGCCGTCCAGGGCGCCGGTGAGTTCGGGCTGCGCTTCCCGCAGCCGGGCCGCGACCTTCTGCCGGAATCCGGCGTCGGACTCCAGCGCCGCGGCGAGCGCGGTCGCCGCGTACTTCACGCGTCGGCTGGGGGTGAAGCGGGCGTACGGGCGCAAGGAGACCGGCAGCTCCTGGTAGGTGAACCCACCGAAGGCCTCGGCGGCGATGGCGACGACGCGATGCCGTACACCCTCGGGGAGCGGCCGGTCGAGCGCGGGCTCACCGGCGGCGGAGCCGTCGGGCGCCGGCTCGGGGCCCGGAGCGCCCGGGGTCCGGCCCTGGGCGTCGGGAGCGGGCGCGGCGTGGGCCGGACGAGCAGGTCCCTGCGCGTCCGGGTTCGGGGCGTCCGGGGTCGCCGGAGCGACCGCCTCGGTTCCGCTCGCCTCGGGCCGCGGAACGCCGCCGATACCGTCCACCAGTCACTCCCGTCCGGTTCCTCGGCGCCCTCCCGGCCCCCTTCGATCCCTCCGGCCGCCGTCTGCTCTCCATTGTCCTCTTAACAGAGCTCAGTCCTGTGCGGAACCGTGATCCGGGCCGTGGTCCTTCTCGTCGGTGCCGTCTTTCCGGTCCCGCTCGTCCGGCGTCCGCTCGACGTTCGCGCCCGGCCGGTCGACCAGCTCGATCTGGTCCAGCGCGTTGCACCACCGGCACCGTACGGACTCGACCGTCTCGCTGAGCACTTCCGTTTCCTCGACGCGCGGCTCGCCGCCCAGGTCCAGATGCACGTACTCCACGACCCGGGTGGACCGGGTCACGTCGAATCGGGTCAGATTGCCGCACAGGGTGCAGCGCCATCGCGTCGTGGCGGTCGGCGGGGGAACCGGCATCGCTACGGCACCTTCCTTCGTGTCGTTCAAGGTCGTTCAGCGGTCGTGCCGTGCTCGTTCCGCGACGCACGGGTCCGCGTCCCGGTCACCCTACGGCCTCGGAGGTAGGGCGCGCTGCGGCGAGGCGACCTTCGCCCGTTGTACCCGTTCCGTCATCATCGGTCCATGGTCATCCCGGTGTACGACAAGAACCCGGTCCGCCGCCCGCCGGTCGTGACGTACGCGCTGATCGCCGTCTGCACCGTGGTCTTCCTCCTCGGCCCGCTCTCCGGCTTCACCCCCTCGTACGGCACCGGCGCGCGCCTGGAGTGCGAGCAGGCGGTCTACTTCTCGCACTGGGGTGTCGTCCCGAGCGAGCTCTTCCACGGCCGCCTGCCCGCCGCCCGGCTGGATCTGCCCCCCGGCTGTCCCACCCCGGACGCCTTCCCCAAGTCGCCGGTCCTGTCGGTGCTCACCGCGATGTTCCTGCACGGAGGCTGGCTGCACCTGATCGGCAACATGCTCTTCCTCTACGTCTTCGGCGACAACGTGGAGAACCGCATGGGCCGGTTCCGCTTCACCCTCTTCTACCTGGCGGCCGGGTACCTCGCCACGTACGGATTCGCCCTCGCCCACACCCAGGACACGCAGAGCCTCGTCGGCGCCTCCGGAGCGATCTCCGGCACGCTCGGGGCGTACCTCTACCTCTATCCGCGTGCCCGCGTCACCAGCGTCTTCCCGTTCCTCTTCTTCGTCCCCCTGCGCTTCCCGGCCTGGATGGTGCTCGGTTTCTGGTTCGTCCTCCAGTGGTTCGCCGCCCAGGCCGCGAGCGGCGGCGGGCCCGGCGTCGCGTACCTCGCCCACCTGGTCGGTTTCGCCTTCGGCTTCCTCTGCGCGTGGGTCTGCTACCGGCCGCGGCGTAAGGTGAGCGTCGTCATCAGGTCGGCTCCGAGTCAGGGAGACATTCAGCCATGATCACCGCGATCGTGCTCATCAAGACCTCCGTGGAGCGGATTCCCGAGATCGCGGAGGCGATCGCGGCTCTCGACCGGGTGAGCGAGGTGTACTCGGTGACCGGCCAGTACGACCTGGTAGCCCTTGTCCGGGTGGCCCGCCACGACGACCTCGCCGACGTCATCCCCGGCGGCATCTCCAAGGTTCCGGGGGTCCTGGCCACCGACACCCACGTCGCGTTCCGCACGTATTCCCAGCACGACCTGGAGGCGGCGTTCGCGATCGGTCTCGACGGTTAGGGCCTGTCCGGCACATCCCGCCTGCCCCGCGGCGCCCGGCACGCACGCTCGCCGCGTTGCCGGGACCGTCCGAGAGGCCCGCTGCGCCCACTGCGAGCACGGCCCTCCGCCGTGCGATCGCACGCACCGGACACCGCGAGCCCCGCCCCCGCGGGCAGACGGCGCCCATGCGTCAGACCGGCCCTGGTGCCGCGGGCGACCCGCCGTGAGCCGCCCGCGCCCGCTCACCGGGGGGACGGAACGCAGCGCCCGTTCTCGTTGCGGTAGGACCAGGCCGCGCCGTCGCGGACGAGGGTGCGGGTGGCCGCGAGGAAACGGGTGATGTGTTCCTCCGGGGTGCCGGCGCCGAAGCTGACCCGGAGGGCGTTGAGGGAGGGCTCGCCGGGGGCGGCGTCGGGGGCGCCGCATTCGCCGGGGCCGGCCGACGGGGCGCCCAGCAGGGTGCGCAGCAAGGGGTGGGCGCAGAAGAGGCCGTCGCGCACGCCGATGCCGTATTCGGCGGAGAGGGCCGCGGCGAAGTGCGAGCTGTTCCAGCCGGCGACGGTGAAGGAGAGGACGCCGACGCGGGGGGCGTCGCCGGAGAAGAGGGACAGGAGCCGGACCTCGGGGATGTCGGCGAGGCCGTCCCGGAGCCGGGTGAGCAGCGCCTGTTCGCGGG
The DNA here is from genome assembly GCF_036524955.1 of Streptomyces sp. Classification (GTDB taxonomy): domain Bacteria; phylum Actinomycetota; class Actinomycetes; order Streptomycetales; family Streptomycetaceae; genus Actinacidiphila. The sequence goes on along the minus strand of NZ_DATDBG010000265.1, from coordinate 27,289 downwards.
CGACGAGGCGGTCGAAACCGGCCTCGGTCAGCGCCCTGCAGGCGGACGCGACGGCGTAGGCGCCGATCACGTTGGGCGAGCCGGCCTCGTGGCGCGCGGCGGTCGTGTGCCACTCGACGTCCAGACCGCCGTCACCCGCGCGGGTGACCGTACGGGTGGCGCCGCCGCCGGCCAGGTACGGCTCGGCCTCCCGCAGCCAGTCGGCCCGCCCGGCGAGCACGCCGGAGCCGAAGGGCGCGTAGAGCTTGTGGCCGGAGAAGGCGACCCAGTCCACGTCGAGGGCGGCGACGTCCACCGGGTGGTGCGGGGCGAGTTGCGCGGCGTCGAGGACGATCCGCGCGCCGTGCCGGTGTGCGGCTGCGGCCAGTTCCCGTACCGGCCACACCTCACCGGTCACGTTGGACGCCCCCGTGACGCACACCAGCTTGGGGCCCTTGGGGGCACCGTGCAGGGCCACGTCGAGGGCGGCGACGGCCTGTTCGGGGGTGCGCGGTGCACTCAGACAGGTGACCTCCGCGCCGTCCGCGCGCTGCCACGGGAGGAGTGAGGCGTGGTGCTCGGTCTCGAAGACGAAGACCCGGGTGCCGGCCGGGAGGGCGGCGGCCAGCAGGTTGAGGGAGTCCGTGGTGGACCGGGTGAAGATCACCTGGTCGTCCGGCCGGCACCCCAGGAAGTCCGCGACCGCGGCCCTGCTCTGCTCGAACAGGTCGGTGGAGAGCTGCGACAGATACCCGGCCCCGCGGTGCACGCTGCCGTAGTAGGGCGCGTACGCGGCCACGTCGTCCCACACCCGCTGGAGCGCGGGGGCGCTGGCCGCGTAGTCGAGGGCCGCGTACGTGACCTCGCCGCCGGTCACAAGCGGTACGCGGACGTCCCGCCCCAGCACGGCCAGCGGCGTACAGAGGCCGGGATCGGTGGAAACGGCGGAAACCTCAGAAACAGTCATGGCGAACTCCCGGGGAAACAGGCGGGACCAGCCCGCGGCCCGTACCGGGGAACGCACGGCACGGGTCGGGGCGGAAACGACGGGCGGATGAGCAGAATTCGGCGGCCGTTGACGGCGGGACCGAAGAGACGCAGAACCGGGGCCGACAGGCCCTACCGCATTCGCTTGATCATGCGAGAACTCCCACATCCGGCTTGCCATGAGCCCTGCTGCTCACGGCCCGGTCATCACCCGGGGCACCCCGCCTCGGACGGAGGGTTGCCGGACAGCGAGCCGGGGCCTTCGCGCTGTCACTCGTGACCTTCCAGGGATTCTGCCATACGCCGCCCGCGGCGCAAGACGCTGTCCGGACCGTGGACAGCGCCCCGCGCGCACGGGAGCGTCAGGAAGGTACGGGAGGGTGTACGGGCTCCCGTACCCGCGTCACGCGTGGCTCGCCGCCACCCACCGGTCGAGAACCCCGGCCGCCGCCCCGGAGTCGATGGACTCCGCGGCCCGTACCAGCCCGGCGGCGATCTGCTCCTCCAGCGGTTCCGCGGTGGGCTCCAGCGCGGCCAGCGCGGCGGCGGAGTTGAGCAGCACCGCGTCCCGTATGGGGCCGGACTCGCCGGCCAGCAGCCGCCGGGCGACGCCTGCGTTGTGGGCGGCGTCGGCGCCGCGCAGCGCCTCGACGGGGACGAGGTCCAGGCCGACGTCGCGGGGGTCGAAGGGGACCTGCTCCACCTTGCCGTCACGCACCACCCACACCTGGGAGGTCGCGGTGGTGGTCAGTTCGTCCAGGCCGTCGTCGCCGCGGAAGACCAGCGCGGAGGAGCCGCGGTCGGCGAGCACCCCGGCGAGGACCGGGGCCATCCGCGGGTCGGCGACACCGGTGGCCTGGGCCCGTACCCGGGCGGGATTGGTCAGCGGCCCGAGGAAGTTGAAGGTGGTGGCCACTCCCAACTCGCTCCGGGCGGCGGCGACATGGCGCAGTGCCGGGTGGAACTTCACCGCGAAGCAGAAGGTGATGCCGGCCTCCGCGGCGACCTCGGCGACCCGCTCGGGGGTGAGTTCGAGGTTGACGCCGAGCTGTTCCAGGACGTCGGAGGCACCGCTGGCGGAGGACGCCGCCCGGTTGCCGTGCTTGACGACCTTCGCGCCGGCCGCCGCCGCGACGACCGACGACATCGTCGAGACGTTGACCGTGCCGAACCGATCGCCGCCGGTGCCGACGATGTCCACGCTGGGTCCCGGCACCTCGATGGTGTTGGCGTGGGCGTACATCGACCGGACCAGACCGGCGACCTCGTCCACGGTCTCGCCCTTGGCCCGCAGCGCGATCGCGAACCCGGCGATCTGCGCGTCGGTGGCCGCACCGCGCATGATCGCGTCCATCGCCCACGCCGTGTCGTCCCCGCTCAGGTCCCGCCCGGCGAGCAGCGCGCTCAGCACGTCGGGCCATGAGCGCAGGGCTGTGCGGTCGCCTCCGGCGGGGTTCACAACGCTCACGGTCCACGCTCCTGGAATGGTGCTACTGAGTCCAGCGGATGCAGCCTAGCGGTGCGCGCCGCCCCGCAGGAGCGCGGGGACAGACCGCCCCGCAAGCCGCCCAACCGCCCGGCCGGCCCGCGGAAGGGGACGCCCGTGAGACGCGAACACCGCAGACCAGCCCGCGGACAGGGCCGCCCCGCAGGGGCGCGAAGCCGCACGACCGGCCCGCGCGGACGCAGGCACCCCGAAGGGCGGGGAACCGCGCGATCGGCCCCCACCGGCCCGCGGCCCGACGACGGCAGCTGCCACCCCGAACGCCCCGGACCGCCCGCACTCCGGAAAACCCGCCGGCCAAGAGAGCCCGAACACCGAGAAACGCCCCGGGCCGGGCCCGGCGCCCCGGAAAGGCGCCGGGCCCGGCCCGGAAGGTACGTGGCGACGCTCAGCGCGAGCGACCTAGTGACCGTGCCCGCTGGTGATCTCCTGGTACTCCTCCGCCGTGGGCTTGGGGATGTTGTTCTCCTCCCCGTAGAAGCCGCGGCTCATCTTCGCCTGGATCTTCGCGACCGGGCTGATCCTGCGCTGGACGCCGTTCTCGTCGACCTCGGGGCCCGGGTCGATCGGGGCGGGCTGGGCGTGCGCGGTGAGCATGTGCAGCTGCTGCTGCGACAGCGGCTCGTGGACCTCGATGAACTCGCCGTGCGGCAGCCGCTTGATGATGCCGGTCTCGCGGCCGTGCAGCACCTTGTCCCGGTCACGCCGTTGCAGGCCCAGACAGATCCGTTTGGTGATGTAGTACGCGACGACCGGCAGCACGAAGAAGCCGATGCGCACGAACCAGGTGATCGCGTTGATCGACAAGTGGAAGTGCGTGGCGAAGATGTCGTTGCCGCCACCGATGAGCAGCACGAAGTACATCGTCAGCCAGGCCACGCCGAGCCCGGTACGCACCGGGCGGTTGCGCGGCCGGTCCAGGATGTGGTGCTCCCGCTTGTCACCGGTGACCCAGGACTCGACGAACGGGTAGACGGCGATCGACAGCAGCACCAGCGGGAAGATCATCAGCGGGATGAACACGCCGAGCACCAGCGTGTGGCCCCAGCCCCTGATCTCCCAGCCGGGCATCACGCGGATCAGACCCTCGGAGAAGCCCATGTACCAGTCGGGCTGCGCCCCGGTGGACACCTGGTCCGGCCGGTAGGGGCCCATCGTCCAGATCGGGTTGATGGTGGCGATCGCGGCGATCGCGGAGATCACACCGAAGACGATGAAGAAGAAGCCACCCGCCTTGGCGGTGTAGACCGGCAGCAGCGGGGTGCCGATCACGTTCTTCTCGCTCTTGCCCGCACCCGGGAACTGGGTGTGCTTGTGGTAGAAGATCAGGATCAGGTGGAAGGTGAGCAGCGCCGCCATGATGCCCGGGAACAGCAGGATGTGCACCGAGTAGAACCGCGGCACGAAGTCGTGCCCGGGGAACTCGCCGCCGAACAGGAAGAACGACAGGTACGTTCCGACGATCGGCGTGGAGAGCACCGCGCCCTCGGTGAACCGGACGCCGGTACCGGACAGCAGGTCGTCCGGCAGCGAGTAGCCGGTGAAGCCGGTGAACATGCCGATGAACAGCAGCGTCCAGCCGAACAGCCAGTTGATCTCGCGCGGCTTGCGGAAGGCGCCGGTGAAGAACACGCGCATCATGTGCACGATCATGCCCGCGATGAAGATCAGCGCGGACCAGTGGTGGATCTGCCTTATCAGCAGGCCACCGCGCACCTCGAAGCTGATGTGCATGGTGGAGGCGTACGCCTCGGACATCCGCACGCCCTGCAGCGGCGCGTACGAGCCGTGGTAGACGACCTCGTTCATGCTGGGGTGGAAGAACAGCGTCAGGTACACACCGGTGAGGATGAGGATCGTGAAGCTGTAGAGGCAGATCTCGCCCAGCATGAAGGACCAGTGGTCCGGGAAGATCTTCCGCAGGTTGGACTTGGCCAGCTTGTACAGACCCAGCCGGCCGTCGGTCCACTCCGCGATCCGCTCACCGGGGTTCGACGGTCCACGGCGGTTGGGGGTTTGGGTGGTTGTACTCATCAGCGCTCCCAGTAGGCCGGACCGACGGGCTCCTCGAAGTCGCCGAGGGCGACGAGGTTGCCCTCATCATTGACGCTGATCCGAAGCTGCGGCAGCGGGTGTCCGGCGGGGCCGAAGAGCACCCGGGCACCGTCGGACAGGTCGAACGTCGACTGGTGGCAGGGGCACAGTACGTGGTGCGTCTGCTGCTCGTACAGGCTGATCGGGCAGCCGACGTGGGTGCAGATCTTGGAGAACGCCACGATGCCGTCGTGGGACCAGTCGCGCTCGCGCTTGTCCTTGATGTCCTCCGGCTTGATCCGGACGATCAGCAGGGCCGCCTTGGCGATCTGCTCCTGGAAGTCCTCGTCGGTCTCCTCCAGGCCCTCGGGCTGCGCGAAGGCCAGCGAGCCGACGATGATGTCCTCGGGCCGCAGCGGCTTGTTGGTGTTGGGGTTGATCAGCACCTTGCCCTTCGACCACAGGGTGTGCCGGAGCTTGGTGCCCGGCAGCGGGCCCAGGTCGCGCAGGATCACGATGCCGGCCAGCGGCACCAGGGTCAGCGCGCCGTACAGTGCGTTGCGGACCAGCCGGCGCCGGCCCCAGCCGCTCTCCTTGGCGCCGGTGATCCACTGCTGCCGGATGTTCTCGCGCAGTTCGTCGTCGGCGTCGGCGCGGTGCCGCTCGTCGACGATCTCCTCGTCCGACATCAGGGTGCGGGCCCAGTGGACCGAGCCGACACCGATGCCGAGCAGCGCCACCGCCAGCGTCAGGCCGAGCGAGAAGTTCAGCGCGCTGACGTGACCGAACGGGAAGATGTAGACGATCTTGTCGATGTCGAAGATGACGAAGCACGCGATGAAGGCGATGGTGCCGAGCATCGACAGGGTGAACAGCCCCGCCACCACCCGCTCGGAGTGCTTGGCGGCCCGCTCGTCGATGTCCTGACGGCGGTACTCGTGGGGCGGCAGCCCGGGGTCGGCGAACGGGTCGATGACCGCTACTTCGCCACCGTGGGGCCGGTGCTCACCCGGCAGGTTCTCTGACACGTCGTTGTGGGATCCAGACTCGCTCATGACTTCTTGGCCTTAGTCGTCCGTGCGGCCATCCAGACAGCGATGGCGATCAGCGTTCCGAGACCGAAGACCCACCCGAACAGGCCCTCGGACACCGGGCCGAGGCTGCCCAGCGTGAAGCCGCCGGGGTTCGAGGCGTCGCTGGTGTTCACCTCGTCCAGGTACGCGATGATGTCGGCCTTCGTGTCCGGCGGCATGATGCCGTCGGGGAAGGACGGCATGTTCTGCGGGCCGGTCTGCATCGCCTCGTAGACGTGCTTGGGGTCGACGCCCTTGAGACTCGGCGCGAACTTGCCGTCCGTCAACGCGCCGCCCTTGCCGATGAAGTTGTGGCACTGGGAGCAGTTGGTGCGGAAGAGTTCTCCGCCCTTCGCGGCGTCCGCGCCGGCCGGGTCGTACTGGTCCTTGCTCGGAATGGCCGGGCCCGGACCGAGTGAGGCGATGTACGCGGCGAGCTGGTCGATCTCGGCCTGGGTGTAGATGACCTTCTTCTTCGGGACCTGCGCGCCCGGCTGCTGGGCCGGCATCCGGCCGGTACCCACCTGGAAGTCCACGGCGGCCGCACCCACGCCGACCAGGCTCGGGCCGTCGGAGGTGCCCTGGCCGGACGCGCCGTGGCAACTGGCGCAGCCGACCGAGTACAGCTTCTTGCCCTGCTCGATGGCGAGGGACTGAGCTGATGCGTCGGCCTGCGCCTTCGGCGCCGGCGCGAGCACGGCGTACAGCCCCCCGGTGGCCGCGAGCGCGAAGAGTAGGACGACAAGCGCCGCCAGCGGGTGGCGCCGTCGTGCGGAGAGCTTTTTCACGGATTACCCCGGTGTCAGGATCTCTTGCGTCGATGCTTCTGGAATGTGGTGCGGTGCGGTACCGGCGGCAGGCGACCGGCAGTGCCAGACCGGCCCGGCGCGACCGGCTACTTGATCAGGTAGATCGTGGCGAAGAGGCCGATCCACACGACATCGACGAAGTGCCAGTAGTAGGACACGACGATGGCAGCGGTGGCCTGCTGGTGGGTGAACCGCTTGGCCGCGTACGTCCGGCCCAGTACCAGCAGGAACGCGATCAGACCGCCCGTCACGTGCAACCCGTGGAACCCGGTCGTCAGGTAGAACGCCGAGCCGTAGGCGTCGGAGCTGAGCGAGACACCGTCCTCCTTGACCAGGTTGGTGTACTCGAAGATCTGCCCGCCGATGAACACCGCGCCCATCACGAAGGTCAGGACGAACCAGGAGCGCAGCTTCTTCACATCGCCGCGCTCGGCCGCGAAGACGCCCATCTGGCAGGTGAAGGAGGAGAGCACGAGGATCGTCGTGTTCGTCGCCGAGAACGGGACGTTCAGCACGTCGGCGTGCGCCTTCCAGAAGTCGGCACCCGTGACCGACCGGAGGGTGAAGTACATCGCGAAGAGGGCCGCGAAGAACATCAGCTCGGAACTCAGCCAGATGATGGTTCCGACGCTGGTGAGGTTCGGCCGGTTGACCGACGGGTGCGCGTGCCCGGTATCTACTGCTGTTGCTGTCGCCACGTCCGACATTATGTCGGTCGCTTATACGGCGCTCACTCCGGGGGTCCCCTTCCCCCACCGATCTCCCCTCGAACGAGCTAACCCTTCTGGGAAAGGCGCTGGCGGGAGTAGCATCCACAGCACTTGAGAAACCGTTCACGAGGACGTGGACGAGCGGGTACGAGGAGGAGCCAGGATGCAGGCGACCGCCACGGTGCTGGTCTACAGCGACGACGCGAACACCCGGGAGCAGGTCCGGCTCGCAGTCGGCCGCAGGCCCGCCGCAGACCTGCCGCCGGTGGAGTACGTGGAGTGCGCCACGCTGCCCGCGGTTCTCACCGAGCTGGAACGCGGCGGGATCGACGCCTGCGTGCTGGACGGGGAGGCGACGCCGGCCGGCGGGATGGGAGTCTGCCGCCAGATCAAGGACGAGATCTTCCGCTGCCCGCCGGTGCTGGTGCTGATCGGGCGCCCGCAGGACGCCTGGCTGGCCACCTGGAGCCGCGCGGACGCGGCGGTCTCCCACCCGGTGGACCCGGTCGCCCTCAGCGACACCCTCGCCACCCTGCTGCGCCGCCGCGCCGGCAACAACAACAACGGCAAGACCCTCACTCCCCGGTAACCGAGGAAGACCCGTAGCGACTGAGCCAAAGGCCGCGCCGCTGTCGAAAGCGGAGAGCGCGCGGAGATCGTGAGGAACGAGCGATCGAGCACGGTCGACCGTCGACGGCGGGTCTGAGCGGCCGGAGGCGAAGGCGCGGCAATGAGGAACGAGCGATCGAGCACGGTCGACCTCCCCCGGACTCCGTCCGGGGGGACCCCCACGGCGGATCTGAGCGGCCGGCGGCGAAGGCGCGGCACATACAACTAGGCAGCTTCGGGGCGGAGGCGGGCGGGGTCGGACGGGGGGTTCTGCAGGACCTCGGTCTGGCCCTCGTCACCGGAACCGCTGCCGGGGGCGGGGAGTTCGGGCGTGACGCCGCCACCGCCGCCGCTGAGAGCGCTCCCCCGCTTCCACTGCTCCCAGGTCAGGTTCCAGTCGCCGAAGCCGTTGTCGAACGGTGACATCGTGTCGCCCTCGGTGTTGACGACCTGGACGATGTCACCGCGGCGTATGTGCTCGAAGAACCACTGCGCGTTCGCGGTGCTCATGCCGGTGCAGCCGTGGCTGACGTTGGCCACCCCCTGGGAGCCCTCGGACCAGGGTGCGGCGTGCACGTACTCACCGCTCCACGTCACCCGGGTGGCCCAGTAGACGGGCAGGTCGTACCCCTCGGAGCTGCCGGCGGCGATGCCGATGCTCTCGCTCCGCATCCGGACGAACTGCTCCTTGCCCAGCACCACCTTGATGCCGTTGCGGGTGTCGAAGCCTGGCTTTCCGGTGGTGATGGGGATCGTCTTGAGCACTTTTCCGTCGTCCTTGAAGGTCATGAGGTGGGTGGCGGCGTCGGTGAGCGCTTCGATCCGGTCGCCGGTGTGCAGGGTGAGCGGCTTGTCGGCGCCGCCGTACAGCTTGTCGGCGACGCGCACACCGCTGAGCGTGGAGCGGACCGTGATGGTGGCGTGCGCGGGCCAGTAACTGCTGGGCCGGTAGTGCAGGGTGCGGTCGTCCACCCAGTACCAGGAGCCGGGGCCGGCCGCCGGTGTCGCGGTCACCCGCAGATTGGACTCCACCGCCGCACGGCCGGCCGGGTCCTTGACGGGGACGCTGAGCTCGGCGGTGATCGGCTGCCCGACCCCGTACGTCCCGGCGTCCGGGCCGAACGTGACGTGCAGGCCGGCGCCGGCCGCAGTGGTGTCGATGCCGACGACCTTGCGACCGGGGCGGCCGTCGGAGTTCTCGGTGCTGACCCGGATCGTGTAGTGCGCTCCCGCGGCGAGCGGCGCCGTGGAGTGCCAGCGCAGGCCGTCGGCGCTGAGTTCGCCGCGTACGTACCGGCCGGCGACATCCGTGGCGGTGACGTCGGTGATCCGGGAGCCGTCGTCCTTGACGGAGACCTCCACCGGCTTGGACGGGTCTGCCTTGCCACCGCTCGCGACCCCGTAGACGACTTTGGCCGCCGCGTCGTAGGGCGCGGCGGCCAGAGGATCCCCGTCTCCGGTGCAGGCGGTGAGCCCCACCGCGAGGGGTGCCACAAGGAGCGCGCAACGCAGCGCGGCACCGTGGCGCGACCAGTGACGTATCGGCCGGTGACGTATCGGCCGGCGACCTGTCGGCCTGCGGCCTATGGATGAGTGGCTCATGTCGTCACGCTATGAACGGCCACCGAATTCCGCGCGGTGGGTGCGTACGAACGAGCGAATGACGCGACAAGGGCGGGCCCGGACACCCTCCGCGGTGTCCGGGCCCGCCCCGGGCCGTGCGAACCGCCCTACTGCGTGCGGTTCTCACCGAAGTAGTACTCGAAGACCCAGCCGGACAGGCCGACCAGGATGACGGGCATCGCGAAGAACATCAGCCACCAGCCGAAGACGACGCTCAGGAAGGCGAGCGCGCCGCCGATCCCCAGCGAGAGCGGCTGCCAGCTGTGCGGGCTGAAGAAGCCCAGCTCACCGGCTTCGTCCGCGATGTCGGCGTTCTCCCGGTCCATCGCCCCGGTGTCGGCCCGGCGGGCGGTGAACGCCAGGTAGAAGCCGATCATCAGGCACAGCCCGAACGCCAGGACCAGCGCGGTGGTGCCGGCCGGCTCCTTGGACCAGAAGCCGTAGACGATGGCGGCGGCCAGGATGAAGACGGCGAAGCCGAGGAACATCTTGCCTTGGATCTTCACTGGCCCTCCTCCTTGCCCTGGGCTCCGGACAGCGCCTTGTGGGGTGTGTGGCTGAGCAGTTCGACCGCCGCGATCTCCGGGTGGTGCAGGTCGAACGCCGGGGATTCGGAGCGGATGCGCGGCAGCGTGAGGAAGTTGTGCCGCGGCGGCGGGCAGGAGGTCGCCCACTCCAGCGAACGGCCGTAGCCCCAGGGGTCGTCCACCTCGACCTTCTTGCCGTACTTGGCCGTCTTCCACACGTTGTACATGAACGGCAGCATCGACAGGCCGAGCAGGAACGAGCTGATGGTGGAGACGGTGTTCAGGGTGGTGAAGCCGTCCGCCGCCAGGTAGTCCGCGTACCGGCGCGGCATGCCCTCGGCGCCCAGCCAGTGCTGGACCAGGAACGTGCCGTGGAAGCCGAAGAAGAGCGTCCAGAAGGTGATCTTGCCGAGCCGCTCGTCCAGGATCTTGCCGGTCATCTTGGGCCACCAGAAGTGGAAGCCGGCGAACATCGCGAACACCACGGTGCCGAAGACCACGTAGTGGAAGTGCGCGACCACGAAGTACGAGTCCGAGACGTGGAAGTCCAGCGGCGGCGCGGCCAGGATGACACCCGTCAGACCACCGAAGACGAAGGTGATCAGGAAGCCGATGGCCCACAGCATCGGGGTCTCGAAACTCAGCGACCCCTTCCACATCGTGCCGATCCAGTTGAAGAACTTCACACCGGTCGGGACCGCGATGAGGAAGGTCATGAAGGAGAAGAACGGCAGCAGCACGCCGCCGGTGACGTACATGTGGTGCGCCCACACGGTGACCGACAGGCCGGCGATGGAGATGGTCGCCGCGACCAGGCCGACGTAACCGAACATCGGCTTGCGGCTGAACACCGGGATGACCTCGGAGATGATGCCGAAGAACGGCAGCGCGATGATGTACACCTCTGGGTGGCCGAAGAACCAGAAGAGGTGCTGCCACAGCAGCGCGCCGCCGTTGGCGGCGTCGAAGATGTGCGCCCCGAACTTCCGGTCGGCCTCCAGGGCGAGCAGCGCGGCGGCCAGCACGGGGAAGGCCAGCAGCACCAGCACCGCGGTCAGCAGCACGTTCCACACGAAGATCGGCATGCGGAACATCGTCATGCCGGGCGCGCGCATGCAGATGATGGTGGTGATGAAGTTGACCGCGCCGAGGATGGTGCCGAAGCCGGACAGGGTCAGACCCATGATCCACATGTCGGCGCCGACGCCCGGCGAGCGGACCGCGTCGGACAGCGGGGAGTACGCGAACCAGCCGAAGTCCGCAGCGCCCTGGGGGGTGATGAAGCCGCCGACCGCGATGAGCGAGCCGAACAGGTAGAGCCAGTAGGCGAACATGTTCAGCCGCGGGAACGCCACGTCGGGGGCGCCGATCTGCAGCGGCATGATCCAGTTGGCGAAGCCGGCGAAGAGCGGCGTCGCGAACATCAGCAGCATCACGGTGCCGTGCATCGTGAACGCCTGGTTGAACTGCTCGTTCGACAGGTACTGGTTGCCCGGCCTGGCCAACTCGGCGCGCATCAGCAGCGCCAGGATGCCGCCGATCAGGAAGAAGGCGAACGACGTGATCAGGTACAGGCTGCCGATGGTCTTGTGGTCGGTGGTGGTCAACCACTTGACGACCACCGAGCCGGGGCTCTTCCTGCGGACCGGGAGTTCGTCCTCGTAGGAGTCGTCGGCCTCGGCCGCGCCCTGCGGTTCGTTGAGAATGCTCATGTGGTCTTGGGCTCCGAGTTCTTCGCGTTGCCCGTGGTGGGAATGCCTGCCGGGATGTAACCGGTCTGACCCTTCGCCGCCAGGTCCTTGAGGTGCTGCTGGTACTCGTCCGGCGATACCACGTTGACGTTGAACAGCATCCGCGAGTGGTCCACACCGCACAGCTCGGCGCACTTGCCCTTGAAGTTGCCGATCTTGTTGGGCGTGACCTGGAAGACGTTGGTGTGACCGGGGATGACGTCCATCTTCATCAGGAACGGAACCACCCAGAAGGAGTGGATCACGTCACGCGAGGTGAGGACGAACCGCACGGTCTCCCCCTTGGGGAGCCACAGGGTCGGGCCGGGCAGACCGTTGTCGGGGTCCTTGCTCGCCGGGGTGCCGACGTCGTAGACGCCCTCCGCGCCGACCGGCATCAGCAGCCTGTTCGCCGGGATCGCGGACAGCTCCGACGGCACGCTCGCGGGGGTGGCCGGGTTCCCGTCCACGTTCTCCACGTAGTTGAAGCCCCAGCTCCACTGGAAACCGACCACGTTGACCACGTGCTGCGGCTTCTCGGAGGTGTCCAGGAGCTCGGACTCGTCCCGGGCGGTGAAGTAGAAGAGCACCGCGACGACGATGATCGGGACGATCGTGTACAGAGCCTCGAGCGGCATGTTGTAACGGGTCTGCGGAGGGATCTCGACCTTGGTCCGGCTGCGCCGGTGGAAGATCACGCTCCACAGGATCAGACCCCAGACGAGCACACCGGTCGCCAGTGCGGCGGCCCAGGAGCCCTGCCAGAGAGCGAGGATCCGTGGTGCCTGTTCCGTGGCCGGGCTGGGCATGCCGAGGCGGGGATAGTCCTTGTACGAGCAACCAGTGGCGGTCGCAAGGACCAGGCCCGCGGCCAGCGCCTGCGGCAGCCATCGCCGCATCGGGCGCCGCGACGAGCGGTCGGAGCCGTTGGGACTCACGTAGCGCCTTCCCGAGAGTCTCGCCGCGTCCGAGTGTTCCGGCCGTCTGGGGTCGGGCCCCCGAGCGCGGGCAATAGGTGTGGATGTTTATGCGGACCAAACCCTACTGGACGCTATTTGGGGCTGTGCGGGGAGGGGGTCCAACGCGCCGGGCCCCGACCCGAAGGGGTGGAGGCCCCCGTTGCGCCGTCATCCGACACTGTGAGCGGGCTGGTTGTAGCGTGCTGACGTGTCCTATTTCGATATGGCTTCGGCCGCTCCGCTGCACCCCGTGGCCCGTCAGGCGCTGATCGCCGCGCTGGACGAGGGCTGGGCGGACCCGGCCCGCCTGTACCGCGAGGGGCGGCGGGCCCGGCTGCTGCTGGACGCGGCGCGGGAGGCCGCGGCGGAGGCGGTCGGCTGCCGCCCGGACGAGCTCGTCTTCACTCCTTCGGGGACACGCGCACTGCACTCCGCAGTGGCCGGCGCGATGGCGGGGCGGCGCCGGACCGGCCGTCATACGGTGGTCTCCGCGGTCGAGCACTCGGCGGTGCTGCACGCGACGGAGGCGTACGACGTCACGTCGGTGGGCGTGGACCGCGCCGGGCGGGTCGCGGCCGGCGACTTCACGGCGGCGCTGCGCGAGGACACCGCGTTGGCCTGCCTGCAGTCGGCCAATCACGAGGTGGGTACGGTGCAGCCGGTCGCCGAGGTGGCCGACGCGTGCCGGGCCGCGGGGGTGCCGCTGCTGGTGGACGCCGCGCAGTCGCTGGCCTGGGAACCGGTCGGGGGCGCCTGGTCGCTGCTGGCGGGCAGCGCTCACAAATGGGGCGGGCCGCCCGGCGTCGGGCTGCTCGCGGTGCGCAAGGGCACCCGGTTCGCGCCCCAGGAGCCCGCGGACGAACGGGAGTCGGGGCGCGCGCCCGGTTTCCAGAACCTGCCCGCGATCATCGCCGCCGCCGCGTCGCTGCGCGCGGTGCGCGCCGAGGCCCGGGAGGAGGCCGCGCGGCTGTCCGCCCTGGTGGACCTGATCCGGTCCCGGGTGCCGCGGCTCGTCCCCGACGTGGAGGTGGTCGGGCACGACCGGCTGCGGCTGCCGCACCTGGTCACCTTCTCCTGTCTGTACGTGGACGGTGAGGTGCTGCTGACCGTTCTGGACCGGGCGGGGTTCTCGGTCTCCTCCGGTTCGTCGTGCACGTCGAGCACGCTGACGCCGAGCCATGTCCTCAAGGCGATGGGCGTCCTGTCCGAGGGCAACGTGCGGGTGTCGCTGCCGCCGGGCACGGGCCGGCAGGACGTGGAACGTTTCCTGGCCGTGCTGCCGGGCGTGGTGGCGGAGGTCCGCGGGCGGCTCGGGGCGCCGGCGGACGCGGAGCCGGTGGTGACGGAAGCGGGCGCGGGTACGGCTGCGGGCGCGGGTACGGACACAGGCGCGGATACGGCTGCGGGCCGGCTCGCGGACACCGGTCTGGTCGTGGACTCGCTCGGCAAGCGCTGCCCGATCCCGGTCATCGAACTGGCCAAGGTGATCGGCGACGTGCCGGTCGGCGGCCTGGTGACCGTACTCTCCGACGACGAGGCCGCCCGGCTGGACATCCCCGCGTGGTGTGCGATGCGCGAGCAGGAGTACGTCGGGGAGCGCCCGGCGGAACGCGGCACCGCGTACGTGGTGCGGCGCCGCGTCTGAAACCGCCGGGAGCGTCAGCCTTCGAGGCCGTTCAGGTGCTGCCGCACCTCGTCGGCGGCCGTCTCTCCGTACGCCTTGGTGAAGCGCTCCATGAAGTGGCCGCGGCGCAGCTCGTACTCCTGGGTGCCGAGGGTCTCGATGACCAGGGTGGCGAGCATGCAGCCGACCTGGGCGGCGCGTTCCAGGCCGACGCCCCAGACGAGTCCGGACAGGAAGCCGGCCCGGAAGGCGTCGCCGACCCCGGTCGGGTCGACCTTGGCCTCCTCCTCCGCGCAGCCGACCTCGATGAGCGGTTCGCCCTGGCGTTCGACACGGACGCCCTGGGCGCCGAGGGTGGTGATCCGGGTGCCGACCCGGCCCAGGATCTCGTCGGCGCTCCAGCCGGTCTTGGTCTCGATGAGGCCCTTCTCGTACTCGTTGTTGAACAGGTACGCGGCGCCGTCGACAAGGACCCGGATGTCGTCGCCGTCCATCCGGGCGATCTGCTGGGAGAAGTCGGCGGCGAACGGGATGCGCCGGGCCCGGCACTCCTCGGTGTGCCGGATCATCGCCTCGGGGTCGTCGGCGCCGATGGAGACCAGGTCGAGGCCGCCGACCCGGTCGGCGACGTGCTGGAGCTCGATCAGCCGGGCCTCGCTCATGGCGCCGGTGTAGAAGGAGCCGATCTGGTTGTGGTCCGCGTCGGTGGTGCAGATGAAGCGCGCGGTGTGCAGCACCTCGGAGATCCGTACCGACGCGGTGTCCACGCCGTGCCGCTCCAGCCAGGCCCGGTACTCGCCGAAGTCGTTGCCCGCCGCGCCGACCAGGATCGGGCGGGTGCCGAGCTGGCCCATGCCGAAGCAGATGTTCGCTCCGACCCCGCCGCGGCGGACGTCGAGGGCGTCCACGAGGAACGACAGCGACACCGTGTGCAGTTGATCGGCCACCAGTTGGTCGGCGAACCGGCCGGGGAAGTTCATCAGGTGGTCGGTGGCGATGGATCCGGTGACGGCGATACGCACGGCGGCAGGCTCCTGGAGGCAGCGGTTCGGCGGATGGTTCAGCGGATGGTTCGGCGGACTGGTGGGTAAGAAGGGGTGGCGGCGGACCCGGCAGTCGTCCACGCTACCGGTTGAGGGCGGCGGAGACACGGATAAACTACCCGATAGTAGGGCTTTTTCGGATCTTGCGGCGTACCTAGGGTCGGCATATGAGATCTTCCGCGCGCAGCGCTCCCCCCACGTCCTTTTCGTCGCCGGCCGAGCCGGATTCGCTCGAACAGTTGCTCGGTGACTGCCGTCGGATGGCCGAGCACTGGAAGGTGCCCGCCGCAACGGCTCAGGCCGTGGTCGCCCCGGCCAGCCTGCACGGCATCACGGTGCCGCCGGCTTCCGCCGATGTGGTGAAGGGCATGGCGGAGTTCGGCGAGTAGGGCTCCGCCGGACGAGCGGGGTGCCGTGCGCCCCCGAGTGGGCGGGGTGCGGTGCGCCCGTCGGGGGCGCGGGGAACTGCGCGACCGGCCCCCCACCGGCCCGCGCCCCGGGGCCGACGGAAACCAGCTCGATCGAGGGGGGGTTGCGGCGCGCTGCCGGGCGCCACCTGCGTGGCGGCTGAAGCGCGCGGTTCCCCGCGCCGCCGCGGGGGCACAACCCCGCTTGCAGGGCGGAACCGGATGACGGGCCGCCGCGTCACATCGGCACGGGCGACACGCAGCCGAAGGAGCACGCGGTGAGCAGCGAGCACGACGACGACGGACACGCCGACGAGCGGGTCAGCGGGACGGCGAAAGAGCATGATCGGGACCGGTCTGCCCGCCGGCCCCGGCTGACGGTGGTGGCGGTGGCCACCGCCGTGCTGCTGGCGGGTGGCGGCGGGGCGTACTGGGCGGCGACCGCGGACGGCGGGAGGGGCGACACCCAGGCCTCGCAGGGCACACCCGAGCCGCTGCGCCTCGACGGCCACGACGAGATGGCCAGGAGCGACGGCGCCACCGGGCCGAACGGCGGCGCCAGGTACGAACTGACCGGCACACTGCCCGAGGGCCCCGCGTCGGCGGCGGTCTACCGGACGACCGGCGAGATCGGCAAGGACGCGGTGCGGCACCTCGCGGACCTGCTCGGGGTGAGCGGTCCGGTCACCTCGGAGTACGACGCCTGGCGGGTGGGCGGCAGCACGGACGGCGGCGGGCCCGCACTGCTGGTGAGCAAGGAGGCGCCGGGCACATGGTCGTACTCCCACTACGGCCCGCCCGCGGGGGGCGCGCGCCCGGACGGCCGGGAGAAGTCGGTGGCCCCTCCGGAGAAGGCGGTCCCTCCGGAGAAGGCGGGGGGAGGTACGTCGGACCCGGCCTCCCCGCCGGACCTGGGTGCGGGCTCGGCGCCCGCCGACGGTTCGGTCACCTCCACGGTGGTGCCCGACGGCGCTCCGGGCACTGCGCCGGACTCGGCGACGAGCTCCGCTTCGGGTACCGCCTCGGGGAGCGTCACGGCGACCGGTTCCGGTGCGCCGCCGGTCCCGGAGGCGAAGGCCAGGGTGGTCGCGGCCCCGGTACTCGCCGGGCTCGGGCTGTCCGACGCGCGGATCGACGCGACGGGGACGGTCGGCGCCCTGCGGACGGTGAGCGCGGACCCGGTGGTCGGCGGACTGCCCACGCACGGCTGGGCCACCTCGCTCCAGATCGGTTCGGACGGCGTGCTCACCCTGGGCTACGGGCGGCTGGCCCCGCTGGTCAAGGGCGCCACGTACCCGGTGGTCGGCGCGGAACAGGCGCTGAAGGAACTGAACGCCACTTCACCGGTCGAGCCGTCCGACCACGGCATCGCGTCCTGCGTCGCGCCGATGCCCAGGCCCATGCCCATGCCGATGCCAGAAGTCAAGCCGGCCCCCAGCGGGCCGAGCGACGACAGAACCCTGCCGCACACCATGCCCTGCGTGCCGGGCAACGGCCATCCGACGGAGGTGCGGGGGGCGGCCTTCGGGCTGGCCCTGGAGTTCGTCTCGGGCCGGCAGACGCTGGTCCCCGCGTGGCTGTTCGACACCGCACCGGCCGGGGTGTCCCGCACGACGGTGGTGGCCGGGACAGCGGTGGACCCCTCGTACATCCGGCGCGGCGGGGCCCTGGAGAACCCCGCACCGGGCGGCATCACGCCGCTGCCGCCCGAGGCCACCGCCGTCCCGGGCGGGCCGCCGCAGCAGACGGACCCGGTGGAGCCGGCCGACCCGGGGGCGCCGCGGCACGAGCGGGTGACCGCGTACCGGACCAGCGGCACCGTGCTCACCGTCACCTTCTGGGGCGGGGTGTGCGACACGTACAAGGCGGCGGCGGACGAGACCGACACGCAGGTGCGGGTCAGTGTGACGGCGACACCGCTCAACCCGAACGGGGACGGCGTCTGCCCGGCGATCGCCAAGCAGCTCACCGCGTCCGTGCGGCTGGCGCAGCCGCTCGGCGACCGCACGGTCGTGGACGCCCCGAGCGGGCGGCCGGTCAGGGGACAGTGACCGACCGCCGGTGAAAAAGCGGCGGCACCTGGTGGGGTGCCGCCGCTGCCGTCTTCCCGGGCCGTGGGGCCCAGCCGCCGTACGGCCCTGAGCGGTACGGCTTTGAGCCATACGGCCCTGAGCGGTATGACCAGCGGGCCCGCGGCCCGGCGGGGTCGTACGCGCGAGCGCCCGGCCGACCGGCCGGGCGCTCAGCTCGTGCTCAGTGGAAGGAGTCGCCGCAGGCGCAGGAGCCGGTGGCGTTCGGGTTGTCGATCGTGAAGCCCTGCTTCTCGATGGTGTCCACGAAGTCGATGGACGCGCCGCCCAGGTACGGGGCGCTCATCCGGTCGGTGACGACCTTGACACCGCTGAAGTCCTTGACGACATCGCCGTCGAGCGAACGCTCGTCGAAGAAGAGCTGGTAGCGCAGGCCCGAGCAGCCGCCGGGCTGGACGGCGACCCGCAGCGCGAGGTCTTCGCGGCCTTCCTGCTCCAGCAGGCTCTTCACCTTCGTGGCGGCGGCGTTGGACAGGAGGATGCCCTCGCTCGTGGTGGTCTCGTCCTGAACCGTCATGTGCTTCTCTCCCGGGTTGTACGGACTGCTGGCTACCGATGGCTAACCGGCGCCCTCTCGGATTCATTCCGGGTCCGCTCCGACTTATTCCTTCCCATGCTCGCACACCGGCGCCCGCACGGTCACGGTCCGGCCGCGGCCGCTGCTCCTGGTGCTCCGCCGGCTTTCCGGCCGCCCGCTCCCCCAGCGAATGCGTCACATCGACGAGACCGGTGTCGTCAATCTGACACGAACGGACTATGATTAATAGTGTCAGGTAGACGAAAAGGTCTGCTGCCGCAAAGAAAGGGCTACAGGCCCGTGACCACCACAGAAACCCTGGACGTACAGCCCTCGCCGCTCGCGCTGCTCCTGCTCGGCCGCGAGTCCGACCCCCGGAGCGAACGCGGGGTGGACTGCCCCGGCGATCTGCCCGCGCCGTCCGACCCCGACCTGGTGGAGCGCGCCCGGGCCGCCAAGGCCCGTCTCGGCGGCAGGGTCTTCATCCTCGGCCACCACTACCAGCGGGACGAGGTGATCGAGTTCGCAGATGTCACCGGCGACTCGTTCAAGCTGGCGCGGGACGCGGCGGCGCGGCCCGAGGCGGAGTACATCGTCTTCTGCGGTGTGCACTTCATGGCCGAGTCGGCGGACATCCTCACCTCCGACCGGCAGCAGGTGATCCTCCCCGACCTGGCGGCCGGCTGCTCGATGGCCGACATGGCCACCGCCGAGCAGGTCGCCGAGTGCTGGGACGTACTGGCCGACGCGGGCGTCGCGGACGCCACGGTCCCGGTGTCGTACATGAACTCCTCGGCGGACATCAAGGCGTTCACCGGGCGGCACGGCGGCACGATCTGCACCTCCTCGAACGCGCGGCGCGCCCTGGAGTGGGCGTTCTCGCAGGGCCAGAAGGTGCTCTTCCTGCCCGACCAGCACCTCGGCCGCAACACCGCGGTACGGGAGATGGGCTTCTCCCTCGACGACTGCGTGCTCTACAACCCGCACAAGCCGGGCGGCGGCGTGACCGCGGCCGAGCTGCGCGCGGCGAAGATGATCCTGTGGCGCGGCCACTGCTCGGTGCACGGCCGCTTCTCGCTGGACTCGGTCGAGGACGTCCGCGCCCGCATACCCGGCGTCAACGTGCTGGTGCACCCCGAGTGCAAGCACGAGGTCGTCACGGCGGCGGACCAGGTGGGCTCGACCGAGTACATCATCAAGGCGCTGGAGGCGGCGCCCGCCGGTTCCTCGTGGGCGATCGGCACGGAGCTGAACCTGGTACGGCGGCTGGCCAAGGCCCACCCCGACAAGCAGATCGTCTTCCTGGACAAGACGGTCTGCTTCTGCTCCACCATGAACCGGATCGACCTTCCCCACCTGGTGTGGGCGCTGGAGTCGCTGGCCGACGGCAAGGTGGTCAACCGCATCCAGGTCGACGCGGAGACCGAGCACTTCGCGAAGCTCGCGCTGGAGCGGATGCTGGCGCTGCCGTAACGGGCCCCGGGTCCGTCGTCATCCGGCTCCGGGCGGCCGGGACGTGCGCCCGGGCCCGCCGGGAGCCGATGATGGAACGATGACGCCGGTGCTGCTGCGACCCGTACGTGATGACGAGGAAGACGCCGAGGTCGTACGGGAGGTGGCCGCCGCGGCGTGCGCGTACCCGATCCGGACCAGCCGCGTCCTGCCGTACGAACGCCCCGCGGCCGGCGGGTCGGGGGACGGCCCGGCGGTGGAAGGCCCGCCCGCGGACGGGTGGTCGGCGGAACGGATCGAGCGGCACCGCAGCCGTACGCGGCACCTGGCCCGTACCGATCCCGGCGGGTGCTGGGTGGTCGAGGACCCGGCGACCGGGCCGGTCGGGGCGGTGCTGTCCTCGCGGCGTGAGGGCACCTGGGCGCTGGCGTTGCTCGCCGTCGTGCCGTGGGCGCAGGGCAAGGGGGTGGGCAAGGCGCTGCTGGCGCGGGCGCTGGTGCACGGGCGGGCGTGCCTGCGCGGCGTGATCTGCGCCCCGCAGAACCCGGTGGCGGTACGGACCTTCCGCCGCGCCGGGTTCGACGTGCATCCGGCGATGCGGCTGACCGGGGTGCCCGACCCTGCGCGGCTCGCCCCGCCGGACGGCGCGGTCCACGAGGGCACGCCGCGCCACCGCGATCTGATGGACTCCGTGGACCGGCGCACCCGCGGCGGCGCGCACGGCCCCGACCACGACGAACTGCTCCGGCACCACCGCCTGTTCGTGGTGGACGATCTCGCGGGCAGCGGCTACTGCTACGTCCGCGGTGGCCGGGTCGAACTCCTCGCCGCCACCTCCCGCCGCCTCGCCACCCGCCTGTTGACCGCCGCCCTCCTCGCGGCCCCGGCCGGCGAACCCGTGCACGTCGGACAGGTGGTGGCGGAATCCCAGTGGGCGGTGGACGTCGGCATCGCGGCGGGCCTGGAGATCGCCAACGACGGTTTCGTCTGCCTGCGCGGCATGCGACCGCCCGAACTGGCGCTGGCGTCGGGGCTGTTGCCCTGAGCGCGGTGCGCGGTGCGACGCGGCGGGGGTCCGGGCGCGTTGCCTGCCACCCGGGTCACCGCCACCGCAGACGCGCCGCGAAGCAACACCCCCCGCGCCCGGACCAGAAGCCCGCCACCACGATCACCCGGCCCCCGGACACCAACACCGCAGACGCGCCGCGAAAGGGCGGCGCGGCGGCTTCGGCAGTTCACCGCGTCGGCGCAGGAACTCCTCGAAGGCCAGGGCGTCCGCGTGCCCACCGCTGCCCGCGACCAGGGGGCGGTCACGGGCATAGCGGGTGAAGGCCGCCAGGTACTCCTGGCCGAGCGCCTCGGCGAGCCACGCGTGGTGTGCCGCCGCGACGCCGGCGCGCTTGGCGAGCAGCGCGCGGGCCTGGACCCGTACCCGCTCGCCGTCGAAACCCGCCGGGGCCTCCGCCTCCTCGACCAGGGCGGCCAGCAGCGCGTGCTGCGCCGCGGCGAGCCGCACCCGCGGGTCGGCCAGGTCCCGCGCGCCGCGGGGTGGTCCGGCGGGCGCCGTGCGGGGAATGCCTCCCGGGTCAGTGGACACGCACGCCTCTCACCCGGGTACCTTTCCGCGCGGTGCGCACTCCGGGCCGCCCGGTTGTGCGCCGCGTCTCCTCGGAGTCGGCCGACCGCGGGTCACCGTACATGTGCGGCCCTGCCCACAGCAGTGCGGATCGCCGTCAGCTCGCCCGCCAGCTCCGCGTCCGGCGGGTAGGCGCCGTCGCGTTCCAGGAGGACGCCCGGGACGGTGGCGCGGGAGGCCACCTCGGTGAGGAGGGCGAGTACGGGCTCGGGCACGGGATGGGTGTGGGTGTCGTGCCAGACGCCGTCGCGTTCGATGCCGCCCGCGACATGGACGTAGGCGAGCCGGTCCAGCGGCAGTTCGTCCAGGACCCGGCGCGGGTCGGTGCCCAGGTTGACGTGAGCGGTGTGCAGGTTGGCGACGTCCACCAGGAGCAGGGCCCCGGTGCGGTCGGCCAGTTCGCCGAGGAACTGACCCTCCGTCAGTTCCTCGTCGGGCCAGGTGAGCAGCGGCGCGATGTTCTCCAGCGCCAGGGGCACCGGCAGGTGGTCCTGCGCAATCCGGACGTTCTCCGCGACGACGGCCAGGGCTTCGCGCGTCCGGGGAACGGGCAGCAGGTGTCCCGCCTCCAGGCCGCCCGCCCGGGTGAACGCGATGTGCTCGCTGACCAGCGGGGAGCCCAACGCGGTCGCACAGTCGGCGAGATGGGCCAGCCGCCGCGGATCGGGCCGCTCCGCGCCGCCCAGGGACAGCGAGACGCCGTGCGGGACCACCGGCGTCCCGCGGCCCCGCAGCGCGTGCAGCGACGCGGGCAGCCGCCGGGGTGCCAGGCTCTCCGCGACGACCTCCACGAAGTCGACGCCGGGCAGCCGTTCCACGGTCAGGTCGATCTCCGGGCGCCAGCCGATGCCGTAGCCGAGGGTGGGAGCTTCGCCGGTCACCCGCCGCACCCGCCGCCGCCACCGCATCCCCCGCCGCCACCGCAGCTCGAACCACCGCCGCACCCGCCCCCGTTGCTCCCGATGCTCCCGCTGTTCCAGGAACTCCGGGAGGACGACGAGAGCCCGCCGTACAGCGCCGCACGCAGCGTCAGGTCCGGCACTCCGGCGGCACCGAGTGCCGCCACACCCAGCACCGCCGCCGGCACCAGCTCGCCGGTGCCCCCGTAGGAACCGAAGGGCCGCGGGTCGAGGCTGTGCCGTCGGCGCGCCGACCGGGCCGTCCGCGCCCCGTCCCAGGTGAGGCGCGGCGTACGGGCGGCCGTGAGCAGCACCAGCGGCACGGTGACGAGGAGCAGGACCGCCAGCAGACCGACCGGACGGTCCAGCTCGACGCCGTTGACCAGCCGCGCGACCCCGACGCCGAAGACGGCCACCGGCAGCAGCACCGACGCCTTCGCCGCCCACCGGCGGCCGGGGCTGAGCAGCAGCCCCCGTTCGGCCGCCGCCCGGGCCACCAGCCGTACGGGCTCGGCCGTGCGGCCCAGCCTGCGCGCACCGGCCAGGTTGGTGCTCTTGACTTGCCCGAGGCAGGCCAGCACGGCCCGCTGCACCGGCTCGTCTGGGGCGTGCGTCCCGCAGACCCTGATCGAATGGTCGCGGCTGGCCCGTAACTGCCCGCCCTCGACGAGGGCGCACACCGCCGTGTCCACCACACGCCGCGGGCCACCGCTCAGCAGCGCGAGGGTGTAGACGTCGGCCGTCCGGCCGGTGTCCGTGCCGGGTCCTTTGCGGAGTACCGCCCACACCGCGACGACCAGCAGGAACGAGAGCGCGAGCGCGCCGGCGTACAGACCGAGAAACTGGGGACCGCTCAGGCCCCAGGGCTGATGCATGACGACCTCCCCGTGTGGAGCGGCCCCCCAGCCGCTCTACCCGCGAACACGCGGATCCGGGGTCGGCGGTTCCCGCGGGCACCGGGAGGGTCGGGCCGCTCAGCCCGGGATCAGGCCGTCGTCCCTGAGTATCTCCTTGACCTCCGCCAGGGTGGCCTCGGGTGCGGGCAGGATCAGCTCGGAGGGTTCCAGGGAGTCGTCGGGCAGCGGCACGCCGAGCCGGCGGACCCCGTTGAGCAGGGCGCCCAGCGTGCGCCGGAAGCCCTCCTCGTCGCCCGACTCGATCTCGGCGAGCAGCTGGTCGTCCAGCTCGTTGAGCTCGGCCAAGTGGGCGTTGTCCAGCGTCAGCTGGCCCTCACCCATGATCCGTACGATCATGACGGCCTCCTCGTCGAGTCCGTACCGCTCAGCTCGTGTCGTCAGCTCTTGTCGAACTTCGGGGTGTCCTGGGGCCGGGTCTGAGCGGACTGGCCGCTCTGGCCGCCCTCGATGGCCTGCGGGGCGGCGCCCCCGGCCAGTTCCGCCTTCATCCGCTGGAGTTCAAGCTCGACGTCGCTGCCGCCGGAGAGGCGGTCGAGCTCAGCCTGGAGGTCGTCCTTGGCCAGGCCGCTGGGGTCGTCCAGGGCACCGGAGGCCATCAGCTCGTCGAGCGCGCCGGCCCGGGCCCGCAGCTGCTCGGTCTTGTCCTCGGCCCGCTGGATCGCCATGCCGACGTCGCCCATCTCCTCGGAGATGCCGGAGAACGCCTCCCCGATCTGGGTCTGCGCCTGGGCGGCGGTGTAGGTGGCCTTGATGGTCTCCTTCTTGGTACGGAACGCGTCCACCTTGGCCTGGAGGCGCTGGGAGGCGAGCGTGAGCTTCTCCTCCTCGCCCTGGAGCTGGGTGTGCTGCGACTCCAGGTCGGTGACCTGCTGCTGGAGGGCGGCGCGGCGGGAAAGGGCCTCGCGGGCCAGGTCCTCGCGGCCCAGCGCGAGGGCCTTGCGGCCCTGGTCCTCGTAGGTCGCCGACTTCTTCTGCAGTTCGGTGAGCTGCAGTTCGAGACGCTTGCGGGAGGTGGCGACGTCGGCCACGCCGCGGCGTACCTTCTGCAACAGTTCGAGCTGCTTCTGGTACGAGTAGTCGAGCGTTTCGCGCGGGTCCTCGGCCCTGTCCAGGGCCTTGTTGGCCTTCGCGCGGAAGATCATCCCCATCCGCTTCATGACACCGCTCATGGGCCTCGCGCGCCCCCTTCTCGGCAACTGCTCCGGCACCTCTACAGACCCCAGCGTACGGGCCCTGGTTCCATTACCGCACTGTTCGGACGCGGATGTGCTCCTCCCCGAGGACGATCACGGTTCGGTGTCCTCCGGCCCGAGGAGGAGGTGAGGGCTGGGGTCCGGGCGCGGGAGCACGTAACCTGGAGGTGTGTTCCGACGTCGTTCCCAAGATGAGCAGGTCTCGACCACCACCGCGGTACTCGACGACCAGCCCCGCGACCCGCAGGCTCCCAAGGGTCGCCCCACGCCCAAGCGCAGCCAGGCGCAGAACCAGCGCCGCAGGACCGCCACGGCCACGACCGACCGCAAGGCCGCCGCGCGGCAGGCCCGCGAGGCCCGCAGGGTGGATCTGGCCAAGCAGCGCGAGGCACTGGCCGGCGGTGACGAGCGGTATCTGCCGGTCCGCGACCGCGGCCCGGTGCGCAGATTCACCCGGGACTACGTGGACTCCCGCTTCCGGGTGGCGGAGTTCTTCCTGCCGATCGCCGTGCTGATCCTGATCCTGAGCGTCGTGCAGGTCGCCGCACTGCGGAACCTGTCGCTGCTGCTGTGGCTGGTGGTGATCGTGATGATCGTCGCCGACTCCCTCGTCACCACGCTGCGGCTGCGCCGGGAGCTCCGTCGGCGGTTCCCGGACAAGAACACCAGGGGCGCTGTCGCCTACGCGCTGATGCGCACGCTCCAGATGCGCCGGCTGCGGCTGCCCAAGCCGCAGGTCCAGCGCGGCGCGAAGCTCTGAACGGCCCGGTCCCGGGCGGGATGTACGCGCAGGGACTGGTCCCCGGCGCCGCGGGTTTCACCGGCGGCGCCGACGACTGGCTGGGCAGGCTCGGCGGTCTGCGGAACACCGTGCGGCAGGAACTGGTCGGCCGCCAGCTCGACGAACAGCTCGCCGCCCTCTTCCCCGAGCCGTCCGGCGCGCACGCCCGGCACCGGCTGCGCGTTCTCGACGTCGGCCCCGGCCAGGGCACGCAGGCGCTGCGGCTGGCCAGGGCGGGCCACCTGGTGACCGGACTCGAGTCCGACCCGGCGATGCTGCGGGCGCTGCGGACCGCGGTGGCCGACGAGCCCGCGGACGTACGCGAGCGCTTCGTCGTGCTCCCCGGGGACGGCCGGGAGACCGGCCGGCACTTCGGGCCGGCCTGCTTCGACGTGGTGCTCTGCCACGGCGTGCTGATGTACCTCCCCGATCCGGAACCGATGCTGGCCGCGCTGGCCAGGGTGCTGGCACCGGGCGGCCTGCTGTCGCTGCTGGTGCGGAACGGCGACGCGCTCGCCATGCGCCCCGGACTGCTCGGGGACTGGGGGGCGGCGGTGGGCGCGTTCGGCTCGACCGCGTACACCAACCGGCTCGGCCTGCAGACCCGCGCGGACCGCCGCGAGCCGCTGACCGCCACGCTGGCCGGCATCGGGGTACCGCTGCGGGCCTGGTACGGCGTGCGGGTCTTCACCGACGCCGCCTCCGACCGCGCCCGCGCCCCGCGGGACCCGCACGAGCTGGCCCTGCTGCTGGAGGCGGAGGAGCGGGCGGGCCGCACCGATCCCTACCGGGGGGTGGCGGCGCTGCTGCACCTGTGCGGAGTGCGGGGGTAGTTGAGGGCGGGGCCGTAGGCGGCGGGTCGGTCGTGCTGCGGCGGGTTCGTCGTACTGCCACCGCGCTCGTCCTTCGGCGGCCGGTTCGTCGTACGGTGCGGGACCCGATTGGCCGCCCGGGCTGAGCCCGCGTACCAGACAAGCGCGACAATTCGAACATGAGTGGATCGCACAGTCACCGTACCCGGATTCCGCCGGTCGGCGTCGCCGCCGTCCTGTGCGCGGCGGCGCTGACGGTCGCCGGATGCAGCTCCTCCGGCTCCGGTGCGGCGGCCACCGACTCGGCCCGCGACGCGGCCGCTGCCGCCTCCTCCGCCGAGGGCCTGCAGACGGCGTACCAGAACGCGGTGAAGAAGGTGCTGCCGTCGGTCGTCCAGATCACCACCGACCAGGACCTCGGCTCGGGCGTCGTCTACGACACCGAGGGCGACATCGTCACCAACGCGCATGTGATCGGCGACGCCACCAGTTTCCAGGTGCAGCTGGCGACCGGCGGCCGACCGCTCGCCGCCAAGCTCGTCTCCTCCTTCCCTCCGAACGACCTCGCCGTGATCCGGCTGAACGATCCGCCCAGCGGTCTCAAGCCCGCGGTGTTCGCCGACTCCGGCAAGGCCGCGGTCGGCCAGATCGTGCTGGCGATGGGCAACCCGCTCGGCCTGTCCAGCAGCGTCACCCAGGGCATCGTGTCGGCGACCGGCCGTACCGTCAGCGAGAGCAAGACCGACGGCGGCACCGGGGCGACCATCCCCGACATGATCCAGACGTCCGCCGCGATCAACCCCGGCAACAGCGGCGGCGCCCTGGTGGGCCTGGACGACAAGGTGATCGGCATTCCCACCCTCGCCGCCACCGACCCGCAGCTCGGCAGCGGCGCGGCGCCCGGTATCGGCTTCGCCATCCCGTCCGCCACGGTCAAACGGATCGCCGATCAGATCGTCGAGAACGGCACGGTCACGGACTCCGGGCGGGCCGCCCTCGGGGTGACGGTACGCGGCGTGGTCGACGACACCTTCCAGCCGGCCGGCGCGGCGATCGTCGAGGTGGACCCGGGCGGCGCGGCGGCCGGGGCGGGCCTGCGCCCGGGCGACGTGATCACCAAGGTCGGCGACGCCCCGATCACCACCGTGCAATCCCTGACGGAGGCGCTGGCCGACGACAAGCCGGGCCAGAAGGTCAAGGTGACCTACGACCGGGACGGTGCGACGAAGACGGTCGAGGTGACGCTCGGGTCGCTGTGACCCGGCACGACGGCGGTGCGGCACCTTCTTGCGTGCCCTGTGCCGTTCGCCGTCCGTACCCCGCGGGCGCCGTACCCCGCGGGCGCCGTACCCCGCGGGCGCCGTACCCCGCGGG
>NZ_DATDBG010000264.1:0-14384 GCF_036524955.1 Streptomyces sp. | reverse complement strand
CCCCCCCCCCGGCAGCGGGGGAGGTGCGGTCACCGGCTCCCGGTGGAGCTGAGCGCGGTGACGTTGTCCAGCGTCAGCAGACGCTGGAAGTCCTTCGGCGCCGCGGTCTTGACCCACAGCAGCATCCGCAGCCGCTTGGGCAGGGTGAAGCGGTACACCCGCGCGTCCGGGTCGCCGAAGGCGTACAGCGGCGGTACGAACGGTGCCCGCCGCAGATCGGCGAAGATGCGGTCGGCCGCCCACCCCGGGTCCGCGCCACCGCTGCGTACCTCCTCGATGGACGACAGCGCCCGGTCGATCAACTCGCGAAGGCCCCCCGGCGCCCGGAACCAGATCCCGCCCCCCTCGAGTTCCTCCACCGCCGACCAGTCCCCGTTCCCGGCCTCGCCCTCCAGCCGGGCCCGCTTCAGCGACAGCGCGGCCAGGATCTGCCACAGCAGCCACACCCTGCTGAAGGCGTTCCACAGCCGGAAGTCCCCGCACGCGGTACGCGCGGCGGTCAGCAGGTCGTCGTTCCAGTGCGCCAGGGCGTCCTGGAACCGGGCCACCCGCTCGAACGGCCCGGGTCCGAAATCGTCCCGGCGCACCGCGTCGACCAGCGCGGCGGCGAGCGCGTGCACCGTCTCCACGCCCATGGTGACGTCCCGCGACAGGAACATGTCGTTGCGGCCCGCGGACCGCTCCAGGGCGAACCAGCGGTCCCCGTGGGTGCGGGCCGCGGTCCGCTGGTACAGCGGCTCGGCGGTCCACGGGCCCACCGTGCGAGCCCCCGCGAACTGCCGCCGCAGCCCCGGATAGCGGTCCACCACCGCGCGGAACGCCGCCTCCGGGTCCTTCGGCAGGTCCAGCCGGCCCGCGTGGTCCGGGTCCAGACTCAGCGTCACCCCGGTGGCGCGGTTCCGGCTGTCCTTGTGGTTGCCGAAGTGCGCCAACTGGATCCAGCCGCCGTCGAACAGGTGGTGGACCGTACCCCGCGACCACGGGGAGACCGCTGCCGTGGACCACGCGACCGGGAGGAGCCCGCGCGCCTCCCGGGGCCCGCCGAGCCGTTCCCAGGCGGTCACCCCGGTCATCCGCGCCGCGTACACCTGGGAGCGGTGGCGCAGCCGGGGCACGGCGTCGTCCCCGGCGCGGCCCACCAGCGGCGAGCCGGCCCCGGCGCAGTCCACCAGGTACCGCGCCCGGTGCACTTGCCCGTCGTCGGTACGCACCCACGCCTCGCCGTCCCCGGTCCCGGCGTCGGCCAGCCGGGCGCCGTTCGGCACCGGCACGGCCCCGTAGCGCAGCGCCAGTTCCAGCGCGTACCGGTCCACCGAGGGCCGGTCGAGGTGCCACTCGCAGTGCTCGCCGGGCACGTTGAACTGGATCGTCTCGGCCGGGTGCTGGTCCTGCCCGGGGCGGTGGTAGAGGAACCCCAGGCTGTCCTTGACCCCGCTGCCCGCCTTCACCCGGGCCGGCAGGTCCGGGAAGAGCCCGAAGGCGGCGATCTCGGGCACCTGGAACCGCTTGGCGAGCAGCAGGAAGACCTCGGCGGTGTACGGGACGGTGGTCTCGCCCGCCGGTTCCGTGCCGTCGCCCGGCGCCGCGACGACCAGCACCCGCAGCCCCTGGCGGGCCAGCACGGCGGCGAGCAGACCGGCGGTCAGATGCCCGCCGAGGACGGCCACGTCGTACGGCGGCGGGGAGCCGGCGGTCGCCGGGCGGTCCTGCGCGGGCCGGGGGGCGGGGGATTGCGTCATGGCTCTGACCTCTCTGACGAGTCCATCGGGCCGACGGTGCCGCGGGCCGTGCCGCGGAGCCCGCTGCGTGCAGTGCTCGGACAGGTGTGTACGGTCCTGCGCGTGCGGGTGCCGCTCACCGCAGCTCGCCCGACTCGACCGCCGCCGTCAGCCGCCGCCGGTCGACCTTGCCGTTGGGCGTCCTGGGCAGCTCGGCGACGATGTGCAGCCGGTTGACGATCATGTACGTGGGCAGCCGCTCCGCGCAGTGCCGCTTGATCTCCAGCACCGACGGCGGCCGTTCACCGGCCGGCACCACGACCGCGTGCAGCGCCGCGTCCAGACCGGAACCGGCGACCAGCACACAGGCGTCGGCGACCGCGGGGTGCAGGCCCAGCGCGTTCTCGATCTCCCCGGGTTCGATCCGGTGGCCGCGCACCTTCTCCATCAGGTCGCGCCGGCCCAGGTAGTGCAGCGTGCCGTCGGCGTCCCGGCGTACCAGGTCGCCGGTGGGGTAGGGGCCGCGCTGCGGCTCGCGGCCCCAGTAGCCGAGCATCACCGTGGGCCCGCAGACCACCAGTTCGCCCTCGTCGGCGGTGTCGTCGGGGGCGAGGGCCACCGAGTCGCCGGCGCAGGGCCGGCCGATCGGCAGCGGCCGGTCCAGCGCCAGGTCGGCGTCGGTGACCTCGTGTGCGGTGCACACGTTGGTCTCCGTCGGGCCGTACCAGTTGAGCAGCCGGACG
This sequence comes from Streptomyces sp., assembly GCF_036524955.1. Taxonomy (GTDB): domain Bacteria; phylum Actinomycetota; class Actinomycetes; order Streptomycetales; family Streptomycetaceae; genus Actinacidiphila. The sequence goes on along the minus strand of NZ_DATDBG010000264.1, from coordinate 11,923 downwards.
CCCGGCCACACCGCCCGCAGCCGCCGCACCTGGGACACCGGGAACGGCTCCCCGGCGAACACGCACACCCGCAGGTCGGCCGCCGACCCGTCCGCCGACCCCTCCACCGACCCGTCCGCCGACTGGGCCGCCGGCTCGGCCGCGTCGAGAACGCCTGAGCGCAGCATCAGCCCGAGCACGGACGGCACGGAGTACCACACCGTGATCCGCCGCTCCCGGACGAACGCAGCCAGCTGCTCGGGTGCGTACGCCATCTCCTGCGGGATCAGCGAGACCTCCGCCCCGGCGAGGAAGGCCGCGTACAGGTCGAACACCGACAGGTCGAAGTTGAACGGGGCATGGTTGGACAGCCGGTCCCGCGGGCCGACCCCCGCCTCCTTGGCCGCCCACTCCACGAAGGCCAGGGCGTTGCCGTGACTGACGCACACCCCCTTGGGCATACCGGTGGAGCCGGAGGTGTAGAGGATGTACGCGGGGGCGTCGGGCCCACTCGCATGCCGCACCGGGCGGCCGGCACCGGTGCCCGCGCGGGCCGGCTCGTCGAGGTCCGTCAGCTCCGTCAGCCCCGGCAACTCCGGTCCGCCCGCGCCGGCCCGTACCGCGGCGTCCTCGTCGGCGACGATCAGGACCGCGCCGCAGTCCGCGGCGATGCGGCCCACCCGGGACGGCGGATTGGCGCCGGAGACCGGTACGTACACGGCCCCCACCCGCAGCGCGGCCTGCATCAGCGCCACCGCCCGCACGCTCTTGTGGCTCCACAGCACCACCCGGTCGCCGGGCCGCACCCCCCGCCCCGCCAGCGCGGCGGCGAACCGGTCGGCGAGCCGGTCGAGTTCGCGGTACGTCACGGCGCCGTCCGGGCCGTGCACAGCCGGGGCGTCAGGGCTCCGCCCGGCCGACCGGATCACGAGATCGTGCAACCCCGTCGACGCGGTCACAGTCCCAGCTCCCTGGCCACCAGATTGCGCTGGACGTCGGACGTGCCGGAGAAGAGGACCGTGGGCACGGCGTCCCGCAGTACCGCCTCGACGCCGTCGGCCCGGGTGTACCCGCGCCCGCCGAAGATCCGTACCGCGTCCAGCGCCCCGGCCACCAGCCCCTCCGACACGGCCAGCTTCGACAGGGCCACGGCCAGCGTCGCCGGACCGCCCTGGTCCATCTCCCAGCACGCCCGGTACAGCAGCAGCCGGGCCGCCTCCAGCCGGAGCTTCATATCGGCGACGCGATGGCTGACCGCCTGGAAGTCCGCTATCCGGCGGCCGGACTGGCGGCGGTCGCGGGCGTGGCGCACACACCGCTCGACCAGCGTGTCGTACAACCCGAGGAACCCGGCGAACAGGCAGGCCCGCTCCCACCCCATGGAGTGCTGGAAGATCGCCCCGCCGCTGCCGGGTTCGCCGAGCACCTGGTCGTCGGGCACGAAGCAGTCGGCGAACCGCAGGCCGCCCGCCGGGACCTCGTCCAGCCCCATCTTCCCGAACGGTTCACCCACGGTCAGCCCGGCAGCCGAGCGTGCCACCACGAAGCCGGTGGTGCCCAGGTGACCGGCCGCCGGATCGGTGGTCGCGTACGTCACGAACACGTCCGCCTCCGGGCCGTTGGTGACGAAGCTCTTCTCCCCGTTCAGCACCCAGCCGCCGGGCACCCGCACCGCGGCGACCGCCAGCCGCGCCACGTCCGACCCGGCCTCCGCCTCGGTCATGGCGTTGCCCGCGATCAGCTCGCCGCCGCACATCCCGGGCAGAAAGCGTTCTCTGGCGGCGGCGGTGCCGAAGTCGGCGATGGGCATCGCGCACGCGAACAGATGCGCACCCGCGCCGAACACCATCCCCGTGTGCGCGCAGCCGCGCCCCAGCGCCTCCATCTGGTGCGCGGTGTCCAGCGCGCCCAGACCGCCGCCGCCGTAGCGGACGGGCACGGACAGTCCGAGCAGCCCGAGCTTGCCCAGGCGCCGCCAGGATGTGCGGGTGTAGAAGCCGGCGCTCGGACGCTCCCCGGGTGGGAACGCCTCCGCCACGGCCGCGAGAGTGTCCTCGAAGCGCGCGGTCTGCGCCGCGGTCCAGCCGAATTCCATGGGTCATGCCCCTCTCGGTCGGCGAGGCACGGAAGCCGTCCCGGACAGCCTCTGCAGAACCGATGGAGAGGCGGTCAAGGGCCGCTCCAACGTCCTCGTGCGCGCGGGCCGGGCGTCGTCGGGCGTGCGGCGAGAATGCCGAACAGTCGTACGAGCGCGGGGACTGATCCTGCCGGCCTCGACCCGAGCGTGTCGTCCCAGGTCAGATGAGGTGAACCCACGGTGGAGCGCTACGGGGCGGTCGTCGCGCCCATGCGATGCCGTTCACGCAACCGTCATAAGAACCGGTCCACCGTTCATGCCCCTGTTGACCGAGCCGTCCCCGGCCGACTGACCTGATCCGATCCGGCGGGCACCCGAGCGATCCGTGCCGTCCGGCGGCCTGCCGTCCGCCGCCTGCCGCGCTGTGACCGGCTGTGTCCGGGCCGGCGGGAAGCACACGGCCCCCGGGGGGCGACATCCCTCGCCCCGGGACCGTCGTCGATGTCAGCAAGGGCCGAGGGGCACTTTCCAGACCAGGCGGGTTCCGCCGCCGGGATCCGGCCCGGCTTCCAGCTCTCCGCCGAGGCGCTGTGCGCGTTCGGCGAGATTGCGCAGTCCGCTGCGGCGTCCGTCGGCCGCAAGCCCCGCTCCGTTGTCGCCGACGGTCACGGTGAGCGTGCCGCCCGCGACGACGAGGGAGACCTCGGCCGCTGTGGCCCGGGCGTGACGGGCGATGTTCGACAGGGCTTCGGCCAGAACCGCGACGGCGTCCTCCACCACCGCGGCGGGCACGTCGGTGTCGAGCAGCCCCTCCATACGCAGTGCGGGCGTGAAGCCGAGGGTACGGGCGGCGTTCTCGATGCTCGCGGCGGCACGCGAGCGCAGGCCTTGAGGTCTGCGCTCCGCCTCCCGGGCCCGCAGCCCGAAGATCGTGGACCGGATGATCTTGATGGTCTCGTCGAGGTCGTCCACCGCGCGCAGCAGCCGCTCGCTCGCCTCGGGGTGGTCCACGAAGCGCACCGCGCTCTGCAGGGTCATGCCGGTGGCGAACAGCCGCTGGATGGCCAGGTCGTGCAGGTCCCGGGCGATGCGGTCGCGGTCCTCCAGCAGGGTGAGCTGCTCGGCTGCCCGGCGTCGCTCGGCCAGCTCCATGGCGAGCGCCGCCTGCCCGGCGAACGCCAGCAGGGGTTCCGTCTCGGCCTCGGTGAAGGGCGTGGCCCGCTCCTCGCGGGCGAGCAGCAGGGCACCGAGCGCTCCGCCGTCGGTCATCATGGGCACTGCCACGACCGGCCCGAGCCCCTGGAAGCGAGACGGTCCCACCGTCACCCGGGGGTCCTTCTGGACCTCGGCGGTGGTGATCGGCTCTCCGGCGGCCATCGCCGCCCCCATGAACGAACCCTCCCTGGGCAGCACCAGATCCTGGTGCTCCTCGGCATCGATCCCGACGGCGATCATGACCCGCAGATCCGTGCCGCTCTCGGCCGGCATCGCCAGGACGCCCAGGTCCGCGCCGAGAATGCTCCCGGCGTGCCGGACGATACCCCGCAGGACGTCCATCTCCTCAGTGCCGGACAGCAGGGCGCTGACGACTTCGGCATGGGCCTCCATCCAGCGCTGCCGGTCGCGGGCCGCCTTGTACAGCCGGGCGTTCTCGATCGCGACGCCGGCCGCCACGGCCAGGGTGCGCAGCACCGTCTCGTCCTCGCCGTCGAACTCCGAGCCGTCGCGTTTCTCGGTGAGGTACAGGTTCCCGAAGACCTCGTCGCGTACCCGGATGGGCACTCCGAGGAAGGAATGCATGGGCGGATGGTTCGCCGGGAAACCGTACGACGCCGGGTGCTCGGAGATCTCCGACAGCCGCAGCGGCTCCGGGTGGCGGATCAGCTCGCCGAGGATGCCGTGCCCGGACGGCAGCGGCCCGATCGCCTCGGCCTGCTCTTCGGTCACCCCCACTGTCAGGAACTCCGAGAGTTGCGTGCCCTCGACCACCCCCAGCGCGCCGTACTCCGCGTCGACCAGGGCCACCGCCGACTCGACGATCTGCCTCAGCACCTGCGGCAGGTCGAGTTCGCGGCCCACCGACAGCACCGCTTCCAGGAGACTGCTGACCCGGTCCCCCATGCCGCGCACCGCGGCGATGCGGCTCTGCAGCTCGTCCAGCAGCTCATCGAGCCGAAGCCGGGGCAACCGCCCGCCCTCCTCGCCGACGATGTCGCCCACCACGCCCTCCGCTCGCGCCTGGCCGGTGGCCGGGACGTTCCCCACAGCCCACGGTAGCCGCAGGGCGGATCGGCTGCGCGATTACGCAGTGGAGGCCGGCGCGCCCAGCGCGCAGTGGACGTCCACGACGCCCTCGACGGCTCGGGTGAGACGCGAGGCGACCGGAATCAGCTCCGGGTCGAGGATCTGGCCGCGGAGAGTCACCACGCCCTCGCGTACCTCCACACTCACCGACGGCTCACCGGGGAACAGCGCGCGGACGACCTCACTGCGTACTTCGCCGGCGATCTCCTCGTCCGTCCGAAGGAAGACCTGCAGCAGGTCGGATCGGCTCACGATGCCGCACAGCTTGCCCTCGGCGTCCGTCACCGGCAGCCGCTTGACGCGCCGCTGGGCCATGATGCGGGCGGCCTGTGCCACCGTGGAGTCGGCGTGGACGCAGACGGCGGGTGCCGTCATGAGCTGTTCGGCGGTCACGGCTGAAGCCTTGGCAGGATCGGAGAGCCGGCGCAGCTCGTCGTACCGGGCCGGGTCAGTATCCCGGAACTCCTCCTTGGGCAGGAGGTCTGCCTCGGACACCACTCCGATGACCCGGCCCTCGCCCTCCAGTACGGGCAGGGCGCTGACCTTCCACTGCTCCATGGTCCTGACGATCTCCTTGAAGCTCGCGCCCCGGCCAAGCGCGACGACGGCCCGGGTCATGACGTCGCTGACGGTGCGTGGTGATGCGTACATGATCCACTCTCTCTTCGGTACTCCACCGGGCCGGGGTGATCGGCACCGGTCCTCAGTCCGGCCGGGGCTGTGCCGCGGCCTCTTTCGCGATCCCGAGCGCCCAGGCGCGCACGCGGTCACGGTCGCGGAAGTCGCCGCCCTTGCCTTTGCTCAGGATCAACCGGGCGATGAAGCCGCGGGCACCCTCGACCAGCCGGCCGCCGAACGTCACATGTTCGCGGGCGTCCAGTCCGTCGGCGATCTTGAGCACACCCGGCACCGCGGGGATCTCGCGTTCGGCGGCCGACACGTCGAGGGGCCCGCTGCTGAACAGCCACACCGGTATCCGGAGGAGCGCCTTGCGGTGGTGGCGAGCGAAACGGACGGCCTCCCGCAGCCAGCGGCCGGCGTACACACCGGAGCCGAGCACCACCGCGGTGTAGGGGCGAAGGTCCTCCACCGCGGGGGCGGGCCGCACCTCCACATCGAGGCCCTCGCCGGACAGCGTCTCACCGATCCACTGGGCCATCTCGGCGGTGCCGCCGTTCTTCGACGCGTACGCCACGAGCACACAGGGCTCGCTCATCACTGATCACCTCGCCCCGGCGTGTGCTCTCCCGTTCCGGCGTGTGCGCTCGCTTCCTCACGGCGGTGGCCGAGATCCGCGGTGACGTCCACGACGCCGTCAACCCCTTGGCACAGGCGTATGACGACGGGGATCAGACTGCGGCGCTCGACCGTGCCGCGCAGGGACACCCGGCCGTCGGTGACCTTGACGGTCACCTCGGCGGCGCTGATGCCGAGGGTGTGGTCCAGGACGTCGCCGGTGATCTCCTCGCGGATGACGCTGTCCCGGCGCAGGAAGACCCGGAGCAGGTCGGACCGGCTGACGACGCCGACCAGGCGGCCGGTCTCGTCCACCACCGGGAGCCGCTTGACCCGGTGCCGGTCCATGACCCGGGCGGCTTGCACCACCGTCCACTGCGGGTGGGCGACGACGGCGGGGCTGGCCATCAGCTCGCCCGCGGTGGTGGCCACAGCGTCGGCGTGCTCCGCGCCGGGGGCGTCCGGACCGGTCAGCAGCCCGGCTGGATCCGGCAGCGCGGACTGTCTGCGCAGCAGGTCCGCCTCGGAGACCACGCCCAGCGGGCGGTCGGTGTCGTCCACGACAGGCACCGCCGTGAGGTCGTATTCCGCGAGAAGTCCGGCGACGTACTTGAAGGGCGCGTCGGCACGTATCCGCACGACCGGGCGGGTCATCAGGTCACTCACGTTCCGGTGCCTCATCATGCTGCCTCCTCGGAACTCCTGTTGCCTCACTCCCACTCTCCAGGGCCCACGGCGTTCCCGTTCAGGGCCGGTCGGCACCCGGTGCCGGGACCAAGGTCCTGACCCACGCCTTTCGAGCCGCCCGGCTTGTGGTTCGCGCCGGCCGTGCTGCCATGGAAGGCGGGGCACGGAAGGGACCGCGGATGGCACCGGACTGGACCTGGCGGTACGAGGGCTACGACCCGTCGCAGGAGCGGCTGCGCGAGGCGCTGTGCACGCTCGGCAACGGGTATTTCGCCACGCGCGGGGCTGCCGCCGAGTCGGCGGCCGGCCCGGTGCACCACCCCGGGACGTACGCGGCGGGCTGCTACAACCGGCTGACCTCCCGCGTGGCCGGCCGGGACGTCGAGAACGAGGACATGGTCAACCTCCCGAACTGGCTTCCGATGCGTTTCCGGGCACGGGGCGGCTCCTGGTTCACCCCCGACGACAGCACGGTCCTCGCGTACGAGCAGGTTCTCGACCTGCGCCGGGGCGTGCTGGCGCGCCGGATGCGGCTGCGGGACGCCGCCGGTCGGCAGGTGACCGTCGAGGAATCCCGCCTGGTGCACATGGCGGATCCGCACCTGGCCGGGCACCGGGTGCGGATCACCGCGCAGGGCTGGGCGGGCGAACTGGAAGTGGAGTCCGGCGTCGACGGAAACGTGCGCAACGAGGGCGTCGAGCGGTACCGCGACCTGGACGGCCGTCACCTCACCGACTTTCGGACCGGCGTCACGGGCACGGACACGATGTGGCTGAGCTGCCGCACGTCCGCCTCCGACGTCCGTATCGCGCTGGCCGCTCGTACCCGCGTCACATTCGGCCCACCCGGCTCCACAGCACTCACCCCTGGTGAACGAGCCGCCGCCCATCGGATGACGCTGCGCATCGCCCCCGGGCGGCCGATCACCGTCGAGAAGACGGTCGCCCTGCACACCTCGCGTGACCCGGCGATCAGTGACCCTCTGCACGCGGCGCTCGGCCGGGCAGCGGACGCCCCGGACTTCGCGGGGCTGCTCGACTCGCACACCGCGGCCTGGGAACGCCTGTGGCAGCGGGCCGAACTGGAGGTGCCGGGCGATGCCGGCCACCTGTTGCGGCTGCACCTGTTCCACGTTCTGCAGACCCTCTCGCCGCACACGGCCGGCCTGGACGTGGGGGTGCCCGCCCGAGGGTTGCACGGCGAGGCGTACCGGGGGCACGTCTTCTGGGACGAGCTGTTCGTCCTGCCCTACCTGAACCTGCACCTGCCGGAGGTCTCACGGGCCCTGCTGACCTACCGGCACCGCCGGCTGGCCGCCGCCTGCCGGGCGGCGGCCGAGGCCGGGCTGCCAGGTGCCATGTACCCGTGGCAGAGTGGCGGCGACGGGCGCGAGGAGACCCAGGCCCTCCACCTCAATCCGCGCTCCGGCCGCTGGCTCCCCGACCACTCGCGGCTGCAGCACCACGTCGGGTCCGCGGTGGCGTACAACGTGTGGCAGTACTGTCTGGCCAGCGGCGACACGGCGTTCCTGCACGCGGAGGGCGCCGAGATGCTGCTGCAGATCGCCCGGTTCTGGGCACACAGCGCGATGTGGGACCCCGCGTACGAGCGCTACCGCATCCGGGGAGTCGTCGGCCCCGACGAGTACCACGACGCCTATCCGGAGGCGCCCGAACCCGGGATCGACGACAACGCCTATACGAACGTCACGGCGGCCTGGGTGCTGAGCCGGGCGCTGGAACTCGCCGACGCGCTGCCCGCCCCGCGCCGCGACGAGCTGTTCGAACGACTCGCCCTCGACCGGGCCGAACTGGCCTGGTGGGACGATGTGTCCCGCCGCCTGCGAGTGCCGTTCCACCAGGGTGTGATCAGCCAGTTCGAAGGGTACGGCGACCTCGCCGAGCTGGACTGGACGGACTACCGTGCCCGGTACGGAGACATCCGCCGCCTCGACCGCATCCTGGAAGCCGAGGGCGACAGCGTCAACCGCTACCAGGCGTCCAAGCAGGCCGACGTACTGATGCTCGGCTACCTCTTCCCGCCCGCCGAGCTCTCCGCTCTTTTCCGGCGATTGGGTCACCGGCTGGACGACGACACCTGGACGGCCACCGTCGACCGCTACCTGGCGCGGACAAGCCACGGCTCCACGTTGAGCGGGCTCGTGCACGGCTGGGTGCTGGCGCGGTCACGACGCGCCGAGGCATGGAGGTACGTACGCGAGGCACTCCTCGGCGACGTCGCCGACGTCCAGGGCGGCACCACCGGTGAAGGCATCCACCTGGGCGCCATGGGCGGCACGCTCGACCTCGTCCAGCGCGGGCTGACCGGCCTCGAACCCCGCGAGGACGCGCTGCGGCTGGACCCCGTGCCCCTGCCCGGGCTCTCCCGCTTCCACCTCTCGGTGCGCTACCGGGCCCACTGGGGTGTCGGCCTCACCCTGCACTCCGGACATCTGCACGTCAGCGTTCCAGACTCCGACCAGACGCCCATCCAGATCGTCCTCGGCGAACAGCCGTACACCGTGGCGCCCGGCAGCGAGATCACCGTCGACCTCCCGGCCGGCTGACCTCCCGGCCGGCTGACCTCCGGAGCGAGCCGGCAGGCCCCGGCTCACGGGGACCGACCCTTCGGCCCTTCTCGTCCTTCACCGGGCGAGCGCCTTTCCACCGGCCCACCCACCGCGACCGCGTCCTCGGGTCAGCCCGCGGTGATGCGGCGCCCGGTGATGCGCACCGGGCGGATCCGTATCCACACAGGGCGGTTTCCGCCTGCCCAGGGGGAGCTGTGCGCCTGCTGCTGGAGTCTGCGGACGTCGTCCGCGTCGGTGACCTCGGCTGCGGGGCCGAGCAGCAGCACGCTCCAGCCCTCACTCAGGGCCTCGTCGATCCGGTCCACCTCGAACGCGACCTCACGGTCGGCGGCCAGGGAGGGCGCGGAGGCCGGTGCCGTCCGGAAGACGACGGTCTCGTCGACCACCTCGTAGTTGACGGGCAGGATGGCCGGGCCCGCGTCCGTGGTCACCGCGACGCGGCCCACACCGTGGTCCGACAGCAGTGCCAGGCACTCCTGAGCGCCCAGTTCGGTGAAGGTGGGGTGGGCCGCGGCCTCGCCCAAGCCGGGCGGCAGCCCGGCGGTCCCCCCGCGCAACTGCTGCACGGTGGTCTCCAGCGCCTCGGCCACGCGCAGCATGAAGGTGGGACCGGGGAGCGCGGTGGGCCGCTCCTCGACGTACTGCAGGTAGCGGGGGGCTATGCCGGCGCGTTCGGCCACCTCCTCGCGGGTCAGACAGAGTTCTTCGCGGCGCGACGCCAGCCGTCGGCCGATGTCGCCCGCCGGGACCGACTCCTGCGGCATGTGATCACGTCCCTTCGCCGGCCCGCACGCTCACCGTCGTGTGCGACGGCTCGCCGAGGACGACTTTGAGCGCGCCGGTTTCGGCCGGCCGGGCGAAGACGTCGTACGCCTCTTCCATCCGGTTCAGCTCGAAGGTGTGGGTGACCAGCGAGGAAGCCGGGAGCCTGCCGTCGACGAGCATGCGCAGCAGCGTCGGGGTGGAGTAGGTGTCGACCAGTCCGGTGCGGATCGTGACGTTCTTGATCCACAGGTCTTCCAGGTGCAGCGTGGCGGGCCTGCCGTGGACGCCGACGTTCGCGAGGTGACCGCCCGGCCGCACCATGCGGGTGCACAGTTCGAAGCTCTCCGGCACTCCCACCGCCTCGATGACCACGTCCGCGCCGAGCCCGCCGGTCAGATCGGCGACGAGCGCCTCGCTCTCCTCCACCGTGGCGATCGCGTCCGCGCCCAGGCGCTTGGCGGCCTCCAGCCGAGGGGCGGCGAGGTCGACGGCGATGATCCGGGCGGGCGAGAACAGCCGCGCGGTGGCGACCGCGGCCAGTCCGATCGGCCCGGAACCGACGACGGCCACGGTGTCCCCGGGACGTACCCGCCCGTTGAGCACGCCCACCTCGTAGGCGGTCGGGAAGATGTCGGCCAGCAGCACGGCCTCCTTCGCGTCCACCGACGCCGGCAGCGGATGCAGCGCCAGATCCGCGTACGGCACCCGGACGTACTCGGCCTGCGTACCGTCGATCAGATGGCCGAGGATCCAGCCGCCGCCACCGCGGCACTGCCCGTACGCGCCCTCCCGGCAGAACCGGCACCGGCCGCAGCCGGTGATGCACGAGACCAGCACCCGGTCACCGGGCCGTACGCCCTGCACCGCGCTTCCCGTCTCGACGACCTGGCCCACGGCCTCGTGTCCCAGCACCGTGCCCGGCCGCACATCCGGCACATCCCCCTTGAGGATGTGCAGATCCGTACCGCAGATGGTGACCGCCTCGACGCGCACGATCGCGTCGCCCGCGTCCTGGCTCCGGGGGTCCGGCACGTCCTGCCAGGCGGATCGGCCCGGACCGCTGAAGACGAGCGCTTTCATGAAGATCCTCTCCTCGCTCGGCACACGTGGCTCTTCCGGCCCGCCTCCGTCAGCGCGACGCGACGACGCACCGCTGAGCGCGGATCCGCCACGCCTCCAGGCTCCTCGTGGGACACCGACGTCGCATGGGCACGTCGGCCCCCGGAACATGGGCCGTACAGCCCTCCTCGCGACCGGGACGGGCGCGTCCACGCGCGAGCGTCGCCAGGCGGCCGCGCTCCAGCACGCTGAGAGGCTGTCCCGGGCGGGGCGCGTACGCACCGCGCGACGGGCGTCGCCGACCCGCGGACCCGCACCTGAGCCCGCCTCCCGGTCGCAACCGCCATCACCCCGCGCGGCTCCCCGCGCCGCGTGCAGTCGGCGGACCGCCGCCGCAATGCCCGGTCGCCGACACGTCGGCTGACGTGTCGTCAGCCGACGCGGTCGGGGTCACCGGCCGGGGGTCGTGGCGCCGTCACCGGTGAGCCGGTGACACGCCCCTGAACCCGGCGGCCTGCTCACCGCGGCGCGACAGGACGTCGGCGCTGACCGTCCGGTGCCACCTCTTCAGCGTGCGGGCCTGGTCGTGGGCCCGCTGCTCGAGCCGCTGGAGCTCGGCCTGATCCAGGAGCGGTTCGTCGTCGGCGATGGCGAGCAGCGCCTGCCACAGGGCCGTTTTGCCCTCGACGCCGGTGCGCATCGCCTCCAGTTCGATCAGGTCGCTGAGCGGGGAGCGGCGAAGCAGCGTCCCGTTGGATTTGAGCCGGGTGATCCGTTCACCGGCGATGCCGAGCCAGGTGCGGTAGTGGCGTACGGGTACGCCCAGCCGGTCCATGATCCGGACCAGTTCGTCCCGGTCCCGCACCACCTCCTCGGCCAGGCGGCGCATCTCGGCGGCGCGGCTGCTGTCGGCGTGGCTGCCGGCCATACGGAGGGCGAGTGCGCCGCCGGCGAACGACCCGGTGAGGTGGTCGTTCAGGTAGACGCTCAGGGGCTCCGTCAGCAGTTGAGGAGACATCGCGGGAGTCCTTCCGGGGAATGCGAACGGCTGTGCCGCCGACCGCGATCCGCGGCCGCGGGCCAGTGCCGGCCTGACCTGCCGGCCGGTGCGGCCGAGGTCCCTCGGGGACGAATGCACGGCGAGGTGCGCGGCGCGGCTTCCATCGTCCCCCGCCTCGTCCCGGGACGCACGCGGGAGCGCGTCCGCGAGTCCCTGGTGAGGGGC
>NZ_DATDBG010000263.1:0-4458 GCF_036524955.1 Streptomyces sp. | reverse complement strand
CCCGCGGGGTCCCCCCGGCGACGGCGCGGGGAACCCCGCGCCGCCGCCGGGGACCCCACCGGCCCGCGGCCGTCGCGATGACGGCGCGTCTCCGCCCGCGGCGGCGCTGTGCCCGGTCGCGCAGTTCGCCGCCCCGGTGGGGTGCCCCTTCGCGGGCACCCCACCGGTGCGGCGGGTGCGGGCACGGGCGCCCGCGCTACGCCGCACGCCGCGCCATGTACTCGCCGATCTCCAGCATCGGCGGCCGTTCCTGCGTGTCCACCGGATGCGTGCTCGGCACGAACCCCTCGCCGTCGCGGCCGAACTGCGTCAGCTTGGGCCGTACGAGGTGGCCGCGGGCCAGCCTCGACTGCGCGGTGCGGTAGATCGCGGCGGCCATCCGGCCGAGCGCCTGCCCGTCCTGGTGCCGGTGGCGCCGTACGCCGACGTCGACCTGGGCGAGCGCGTCCAGGCCGACCAGGCCGAGCGCGTCGATCAGCATGCCGAGCTCCACGCCGTAACCGACCGGGAACGGCAGCCGTTCCAGCAGCGAGCGCCGGGCCGCGTACTCCCCGCCGAGCGGCTGGACGAAACCGGCGAGCCGCGGCCAGTGCAGGTTGAGCAGCGGGCGCGCGACCAGTTCGGTGACCCGGCCGCCGCCGGCCGGTACGACCTCGGCGCCGGTCTCCAGCGGCCGGTCGTACATCGCCTTGACGAGCTGCACACCGGGGTCGGTGAGCAGCGGGCCGACGATGCCCGACACGAACCGCGGGTCGAACTCGCGCAGGTCGGCGTCGATGAAGCAGACGATCTCGCCGCGGGTGACCAGCAGCGAACGCCACAGCACCTCGCCCTTTCCCGGCACCGCCGGCAGCCGAGGCAGTATCGCGTCCCGCCGCACCACCCGGGCGCCGGCCCGGGCCGCCACCTCGGCCGTACGGTCGCGGGACGCGGAGTCGACCACGACCAGTTCGTCCACCAGCGGCGCGTCCTCGGACATCAGCTCCCGGCGGATGGTCGCCACGATCTCCCCGACCGTGGCCTCCTCGTCGAGCGCGGGCAGCACCACGCTGACCGTGCCCCGCGGGCCCGCGGCGCGCTTCGCGGCGAGCAGCAGGTCGAGCGGTCGGTCCCTGGCAGGCCACGACCGGCGGTCCAGCCAGCGCTCCACTTCATCGAGCACGTGCGCTTCTCCCTGGGTACGGTGGTTTCTGTTCGATTCCCGGCGCGTTGCGGGGCCGTCCGTGATCCATCTCGCGGTACGGACCGCTGTCTCAACCGTTGCGCATGTCGGTTACAGTCTTGAACAACGCGTATGACCACCGCATGCCAGGGGCTCGTATTGCGTCAAAAACGCCCGGACTTCGCGTTCGGTGCCATACCGCTCATCCAGAGGGGCAGAGGGAACGGCCCGTTGAAGCCCCGGCAACCCTCCCGCCGACCGCGAGGTCATCACGGTGGGGAAGGTGCCAATTCCGTCTCGCCGCGCGACCTGCGCCGCGAGGAAGATGAGGAGAAAGGGCCTCGCCACCATGGCTGTGCAGACTGTCGCCGGCACCGCTACCGCCGCATCCGGCATCGACTCCGAGTACGGTACGTCCTTCGGGCCCGCCGCCGCGCTGTCCTGTCGCGAGTGCGGCGCCCGCTTCCCGCTGAGCCCGGTCTTCGCCTGCCAGGAGTGCTTCGGGCCGCTGGAGGTCGCGTACGACCTGCCGCTCGGCGACCCGGAGGGGCTGCGCCGGCGGATCGAGGCCGGTCCGGACAGCATCTGGCGGTACGCGCCGCTGCTCCCGGTTCCCGCGGACGTCGCGGAACGGCCCAACCTCAACCCCGGCTGGACCAAGCTGGTCAAGGCCGACAACCTCGCCCGCGAACTGGGCGTCACCGGCGGCCTCTACGTCAAGGACGACTCCGGCAACCCGACGCACTCCTTCAAGGACCGGGTCGTGGCCATCGCCCTGGAGGCCGCCCGCACCTTCGGCCTGACCACCCTGTCCTGCTCCTCCACCGGCAACCTGGCCGGCGCGGTGGGCGCCGCGGCGGCCCGCGCGGGGCTGCGCAGTTGCGTGTTCATCCCGCACGACCTGGAGGCCGGCAAGGTCGTGATGGCCGCCGTCTACGGCGGTGAACTGGTCGGTATCGAGGGCTCGTACGACGACGTGAACCGCTTCTGCTCGGAGCTGATCGGCGACCCGGCCGGCGAGGACTGGGGCTTCGTCAACGTCAACCTGCGTCCGTACTACGGCGAGGGCTCCAAGACCCTGGCGTACGAGATCTGCGAGCAGCTCGGCTGGCGGCTGCCGGACAACCTGGTCATCCCGATCGCCTCCGGCTCGCAGCTCACCAAGATCGACAAGGGTCTGCAGGAGCTCATCAAGCTCGGGCTGGTGGCGGACAAGCCGTACACGATCTACGGCGCCCAGGCCGAGGGGTGCTCGCCGGTCGCCACGGCGTTCAAGGCCGGACACGATGTCGTACGCCCGGTGAAGCCGGACACCATCGCCAAGTCGCTGGCGATCGGCAACCCGGCGGACGGGCCGTACGTACTGGACATCGCGCGGCGGACCGGTGGCGCGGTCGAGGACGTGAACGACGAGCAGATCGTGGACGCGATCAAGCTGCTGGCCCGCACCGAGGGCATCTTCGCGGAGACCGCGGGCGGGGTGACCATCGGCGTGCTGAAGAAGCTGATCGAGACCGGGCAGCTCGACCCGACCGCCGAGACCGTCGTCCTCAACACCGGCGACGGCCTGAAGACCCTGGACGCGGTGGCGCCCACCACCGGACCCACCGCGATCATTCGCCCCACCCTTGCCGCGTTCCGAGAGGCTGGCCTCGCATGAGTGCTTCTGTTCGTATTCCCACCATTCTCCGTACCTACACCGACGGCCGGGCCGAGGTGCCTGCCGAAGGGGTGACGCTCGCCGAGGTGATCGAGTCGCTGGAGAAGAATCATGCGGGTATTTCCGCTCGGGTTCTCGACGACACCGGAAAGCTCCGTCGTTTCGTGAACGTATATGTCAACGATGACGATGTCCGCTTTTCCGAGGGTCTTGCCACGGTTGTTCCGGACGGCGCCAACGTCTCGATCATTCCCGCGGTCGCGGGGGGTTGAACCGTAACCGGCGGAGTTCTGACACAGATCTGACGTCGCCGGCCGCCGGGCGTGGTGGGCGGACGCGGAAGATGACGAATAGGAGCCGGTTTGTGCCCCGTTTTCCCTTTGTGGGAGGCGGGGCACTGGTCTGTCGGGGCGACTGCGCGCCAGGTCCGACGCGGTTCGGGGGCGGCTGCGGGGCGACGCGGGGACGTTAGTTGAAACCTTGTACAGTTGCCGGGGGCAAGTGTGTCACCCGTGCGGTCACTGCGGCGATTTATCGCCAAATTCACGTGTGAAATGTCGTGTTGGTCTGCTATGTACGGTCCGAGATGACCCGCATTATCGTTTTTTCATGGTCTATTTCCGATGGGTCGCACCAAGAATTCTCGTCCAATTGACCTGTTGCGGTGGGCATCCGTGCAGATACATTCAGCCGCGGTCGACGCGTTCCGGCGCACGCCCCCCAGGGTCCGCACCTGCTGAAGGTAAGGGTCCAAACGGGGGGTGAGGTCTGACCCGGGCCCGCGGAGTGCGGGGCCGCGATAGGGCCAGTAATAGGGGAGTTAGGAATGGCTCAGGGCACCGTCAAGTGGTTCAACGCGGAGAAGGGCTACGGCTTCATCGCGGTCGACGGTGGTGCGGATGTTTTCGTCCACTACAGCGCGATCCAGATGGACGGTTACCGCACCCTCGAAGAAGGCCAGCGAGTCGAGTTCGAGATCTCGCAGGGTCAGAAGGGGCCGCAGGCGGACATGGTCCGACTGGCAGGCTGACATCCCGGCGCGTTCGGCCACCGACGCGACGCATCACGCCGAAAGGCCCGTACCTCATTTGGTACGGGCCCTTCGTGCGAGCACCTTGCCGGCCGGGCTCTCCCGAACCGGCATGCCCCCCGCGCCCCGGACATGGGGCGTCCCGCGCGCCTTGGCCGCCGCCCGTCTTTGCCTGCCGGCTGCCCCGCGCCTTCCGTGCCTCTGAATCCTCGGAGGGCCGGCGCCCGAGCTCGCGGAGCGAGTGAGCAGGAAGACCGACCACGGATGGGTGCCCCTCGCATCCGCCGCCGCGGACGGGACGCGAGACGGCGTTGACCGGCGGTGCCGGACTTCGCGTGACCCAGGGACTCCACGGACTCGGCGTTCCGCCCGCGCGCCGACGCGCACGTCCACCTGCTTCGCGGTGCCGCGCGTCGAGGTGACCTGGGGGCGCGGGCGCCGGCGGGGCGCCGTGGTGCGCGGAGCGGCCGCCGGGCGAGGGCCGGCGCCGCGGCAGGCGCTCGGCGGCGGCCACGTGGATGCTGCAGCCGCGGGCGCGGGCGGGGCGCCGTACAACCGGGGTGGTCCCGCAGGGAGTCGCTTGCACTCGGCAGGGGTGAGTGCTAA
>NZ_DATDBG010000262.1:0-16707 GCF_036524955.1 Streptomyces sp. | reverse complement strand
TACCCCAATCCCCTTATGGATGCGGCCTTTTCTGCCACCCCGTAGGGTCGCCGACGGCTGTCCCGCCGGCCTGGGGCCCGAGAGATTTGACGATGAACCGCCCGTGAAGCCCGGCCCCGGCCGGGCGTCACGGGCGGTTCATCGTCAAATCTCTCGGGCCCCAGGCCGGCGGGACAGCCGTCGGCGACCCTACGGGGTGGCAGAAAAGGCCGCATCCATAAGGGGATTGGGGTATCGAGGGATGTGGTATCCCATAGAGGAGGAAAGGGGAGGGACCATGCCGATTCCGCTGTTCGCCGCTGCTGGCGCGCTTGTGAAGATTGCACAGAGTGTCTACACCTGGTCGCAGAAGACACCGCAGGGTCGTGCCACGGTGGCAACCTTGTCTGCGGCCGCCGCGTACCAGAACGCTCAGAAGAACCCCAACGACCACCTGGCTCAGAAACGTGCCTTCGAAGCGGGGAAGAAGGTCGGTGAGGACGTCGTCAACCCGGCGGCGAAGAGCCTTTACACGCATGTACGGAATGATCTGAACAAACCCTGATCGCTTGTCCCCGGGGTGTCCGCCAGCGGCTGTGGAAACGGCCGTGCCGGGCAGAACAGGCCGAAGGCGAGGGCGATGGGGCCCTGCCGGCTGTTCAGGGCACACTCCAGCAGGAATACCGAAGTCCTGCTGGAGTACCAGGTCCACTCCGGCGGATCGCAAGCGACAGCGTGCGCCGGGCGCGGTGCGGTACCAGGCTGAGTCACGCGCTCGCGCGGACCACGAGTGAGGGCGCGAGCAGCACCCCGGACGGCTCCGGCACGTGCCCTTCGAGCCGGGCGACCAGCAGCCGCATGATCGAGCGCCCGATCTCCTCCAGCGGTTGCCGGATGCTGGTGAGGGCGGGGGTGACCATGGAGGCCGTCGGCGAGTCGTCGAAACCGATCACCGCCAGGTCCCGTCCGATCTCCAGACCCAGCACACGCGCCGCCGCGTAGCAGCCGAGCGCGAAGGTGTCGCTCGCGGCCACCACGGCGGTCGGCGCGGGGGACCGCCGAAGCAGCGTGAGGGCGCCCTGGGTGCCGTCCGTGAGGGTGTCGCGGGCGGACGCACGGTGCGCGGTGCCCAAGCCGTGCTTCTTCATCGCACGCTGCCAGCCGGACAGGCGGTGGTGGCCGGGGCCGGAGGTGCTCGGCCACCCGAGGAAACCGATGGCTCGGTGACCGGTGGCGACCAGATGGTCCACCGCTGCCTCGATGCCGGCGGCTCCGTCCACGTCGACCCAGAGCGGGCCCGGCCGGGCGGACGAGGGCCGCCCGAAGCACACGAAAGGCGCCTGGCGCTCCGCGAGCCAGTCCGGTCGGCGGTCGCCGGGGTCGATCCCGGACAGTACGAAGCCGTCGACGCTGCGGGTGCGCAGCATGTCCGCGTAGCGGGTCAGTTCGTCGTCGATCCGTCCGGAGCTGAACAGCAGCAGCAGATAACCCTCGTCCTCGGCGGCCCTGATCAGCGCGTGCAGAAAGTGGTCCTGCAGGAAACTGACGGTGTCGGCGCGTTCGAGATCGAGCCGGTAGCCGATCTGGCGGGTGCTGCGGGTGCGGAGCGAACGGGCCACCCGGTTGGGCACATAGCCGAGTTCGTCGACGGTGTTCAGCACCCGGGCCAGGGTGTCCGGCCGTACCCGGTGAGGGAAGTTGAGCGCGTTCGACACAGTCTGCCGCGAAACTCGGGCGGCCCGTGCCACTTCCAGGATGGTCGGGCCGCTACGGCCTCGCTGGGTGGTCATGCAGCCTCGCTGGACGTCGGGGGGTGGTGGTCGGTCATCCCCCGTGATCACGCCGACATGCCGCCCAGCTGCCACGAGCTCGTCGGCGAGCCGTTCAAACGAACTGGCACTCAATCACCTGCGTGGGCCCCTGTCAACGACCCGTGCTCCGGGCGGGGACGGCCGGAAGGCCCCGCCCGGAGCAGGCCGAAGGGATGCCGCCCGGTCCGTCAGGCACTCCGCCCGGGGACCGGTCAGGCGATCCACCAGGCAGTGGTGCCGGCGGCCAGCTTTCCGTCGTCGCAGGGCCGGCTGGAGAGCAGCGGAGGACCGGCCACGGGAGCGGGCACGGGCGCGTCGGAGAAGTTCACCGCGCACACGAACCCCTCCCCCCTCCTGAAGACCAGGGTCTCGGCGCTCACCTGGAGCCATTCCAGCGAGTCCCCGCGCAACGGGGCCAGGTTCCGGCGCAGTTGCAGCGCGTCCCGGTACATGTGCCAGACCGAGTCGCCGTCGCTGCGCAGCCGCTGCACCGAGTGGGCGGCGAACCAGTCGGGCTGCGGCAGCCACACCCGGTCCGCGGCCGCGTCGGAGAAGCCGAACGGCGCCGCCGCGCCGGACCACGGCAGCGGTACCCGGCAGCCGTCCCGCCCGGCCTCGGGGCGGCCGGTGCCGGCGACGATGGGGTCGCTGAGCACCTCCGCCGGGAGGTCGGTCACCTCCGGCAGGCCCAGCTCCTCGCCCTGGTACAGGTAGACGCTGCCCGGCAGGGCGAGCAGCAGCAGCGCCGCCGCGCCGGCCCGCGCCGCCCCCCGCTCCTCGTCCGCCGCGGCCTCGGCGCCGTCGTTGACCTGGCTGTAGCGGGTGACGGTCCGCTGCTGGTCGTGGTTGTTCAGCACCCAGGTGACCGCGGCCCCGGAGGACACGATGTCCCGCAGTGCGGCGTCGATCCGCTCGTGGAAGGTCTTCGCGTCCCAGCCGGCGCGCAACAGGTCGAAGTAGAACGCCTGGTGGAGCTCGTCCGGCCGTACGTAGCGGGCCTGTTCGGCCGCGGTGGGTGCGGACACCTCGCCGACCAGGGTGCGCTCCCTGCCGTCGCGAGCGGTGTACTCCTCGCACAGCGCCCGCCAGCGCCGCCACACCTGATGGACCTCCGGCTGGTTCCAGGCCAGCGGGTTGATGGCGTCGCGAGCCCGCTCGTCGGCCGCCGGGTCGGGCGAGTCCGGGAGGTCGGGGTGCTTGTACAGGCCGGCCGCCACGTCGATCCGGAACCCGTCCACGCCGCGGTCCAGCCAGAACCGCAGCACCTGGTCGAACTGGTCGGCCACCTCCGGTACGCGCCAGTTCCAGTCCGGCTGGTGCGGGGTGAACATGTGCAGGTACCACTGTCCGGGCCGCCCGTCGGGCTCGGTCACCCGGGTCCACGCCGGACCGCCGAACATGGCCCGCCAGTTGTTGGGCGGCTGGTCACCGTCGGGACCCCGGCCGTCCGAGAAGTGGAACCAGGACCGCTCCGCGCTGCCCGGCCCCGCGGCCAGCGCCTGCGCGAAACGCGGGTGTTCGCTGGAACAGTGGTTGGGGACGATGTCCAGAATGACCTTCAGGCCCAGCCGGTGTGCGTCGGCCACCAGCCGGTCGAACTCCGCCAGGTCCCCGAACAGCGGGTCTATCGCGCAGTAGTCGGCGACGTCGTAGCCGTGGTCGCGCTGCGGCGACGGAAAGCACGGGCTGAGCCAGATCCCGTCGACACCCAGCGCGGTCAGGTACCCCAGTCCGGCGCGGGCACCGCGCAGGTCCCCGACGCCGTCGCCGTTCCCGTCGCGGAAACTGCGCAGGTAGATCTGGTACATCACAGCGTCGCGCCACCACGGCGCATACGGCATCGCCATCGATTGCCCTTCGGAGGCCGGCGGGTGCCGGCGGTCATTGGACCGGGACATGCCGCCCCCTTGGGGCGAGCTCCGCGGGCTCCGTCCCTTACCCAAAGGCGACGATGCTGTATCCAGAGGATTTGAACGATCAAAATTTGGGCAGGGAGAGCAAAGCATTCCCCCGGACCACTGTCAAGGCGTCCGTCCGCGCTCAGTCCGCCAGGGAGAAAACCGGACGTTCCAGCGGCGAAGGAGCCACTGCATGACGACACGTACCACCCACTCGTTCATCCAGGAAGCGATCACCTGCGTGCGGGCGCCAGTGGTCGTACTGTCTTTCCCGGACGGGCAGTTGCGCGGTGGCGCGGCTGGATACTACAGCGCGGACACCCGGCTGATCAGCCGTCTGGTCCTCACCGTCGACGGAACCGAACCGGATCCCGTCGACGCACAGTCGCTCGGCGTGGACCAGGCCCGCTTCCTCGGCGTGCACCGCAGCGGCCCGGACCCCGCCGGAGATGCCACCGTGCACGTCGACCGACTGCGCCGCGCCGGCGGCGACTTCGAGGAGGTCACCGTCACCAACCACGGCCGCACCGGGCAGGAGCTGCGGCTGTCGGTGTCGGTGGGCTGCGATCTGGCCGACATGTCGGTGGTCAGATCCGGCCGGGAAAGCAGCGAACTGCCCGCCGTCGCCCTGCCGGCGGGCAGTGGACTGTCCTGGGCCGATCCGCACACCGGCAGCACGGTGGCGCTCACCTGCGATCCCGTCCCCGACCTCGTCGACGCGGCGACCGGCACGCTGAGCTGGGACCTGGTCCTGGAACCGGCCCAGAGCCGACGGCAGCGGCTCACCCTGACCGTCGCGCCCGCCCCTGCCGCAGCCGTGGCCGCGCCCGCCGACCGGGCCGTCCCCTGGTCCGAAGTCCGGGTGGCATGCGCCGATCCGCGGCTGCGGCGCCTGGTCGAACGCAGCCTGGGCGATCTCAGCGGGCTGCTGCTGGCCGATCCGCGGAACCCCTCCGACCACTTCCTGGCCGCCGGCGCGCCCTGGTATCTCACGCTCTTCGGCCGGGACTCGATCTGGGCGGCCCGGATGCTGCTGCCGCTGGGCACCGAACTGGCCGGGGGTACCCTGCGGGCCCTCGCCCGCCGGCAGGGAACCAGCCACGACCCGCGGACCGAGGAGCAACCGGGCAAGATCCTGCACGAGTTGCGCAACGAGACCACCGCGCCCCTGGGCGATCTGGTGCTGCCGCCGCTGTACTACGGCACCATCGACGCCACTTTGCTGTTCGTGGTGCTGCTCGCCGAGGCATGGCGGTGGGGCATGCCCCACGCCGAGGTGGCCGCCCTCGTGCCGCACGCCGAGCGGGCGCTGAACTGGCTGCGCGACCACGCCGACGCCGACGGCGACGGGTTCGTGGAATACATCCGCAGCAGCGGCGGCGGCCTCGCCAATCAGGGGTGGAAGGACTCCGCGGACGCCGTGCAGTCCGCGCGCGGCGACCTCGCCCGGCCACCGATCGCTCTGGCCGAGGTGCAGGGGTACGCCTACCAGGCCGCGATCGCCGGGGCCGACCTGCTGGACGCCTTCGGGCACCAGGGAGCGGACTACTGGCGGGCGTGGGCCGGGGACCTGGCCGACCGGTTCCGGACCGCGTTCTGGGCCGAGGATGCCCGGGGCCCGTACGTGGCCATCGCGCTGGACGCCGACAAGCGGCCGGTGGACGCGGTGTCCTCCAACCCCGGTCACCTGCTGGGCACCGGAATCCTGAACCCCGCGGAGTGCGCTCTGGTGGCCGGCCGCCTCGCCGGCCCGGACATGGACAGCGGGTGGGGTCTGCGCACCATGAGCGCACGTTCCAGAGGCTTCAACCCCCTTGGCTATCACACCGGTTCGGTCTGGTCCCACGACACGGCGATCGCTGTCGCGGGACTCGCCGAGTGCGGCCAGCCGGAGGCCGCCGCATCCCTGCTGGACGGGCTGCTCGAGGCGGCCGTGGCGTTCGACTACCGGCTGCCGGAGTTGCACGGCGGCCGGCAACGCGGTCCGGACGCCCGCCCTGTGCCGTATCCCTCGTCCTGCCGTCCCCAGGCGTGGGCAGCCTCGACCGGCGTCAGCCTGCTGGCCACCCTGATCGGACTGCGGCCCGACCTGCCCGCGGGACGAGTGAGACTGCGACCGCTGCCCGTCCCGCACCTCGACGACCTGAGTGTCACCGGCGTGCGGCTCGGCACCGCGGAGGTCACCGTCACTGTGGACGCGCAGGGCAACGGCCGCCTCCACGGCGCGCCCGCCGCCTTGCGCGTCGAAACCTGACTTCCTTCGGGGGCGGCTCGGATCTCCACCCCTCGGCCTGGAAGGCGGCATCGAATGCTTCGCCGTACGTGCCGTCGCGGTCGCGCAGCGACGGGGTGACCCTCCCCACGGAGAACGAGTGGGAGTGGGCGGCGGGCCGGCCCTGGACCGGGCACCGCCAGGACCACCCCGCCGGCGACGGCACTGCGGCGGCGGAAGGATCCTGATGACGCATCAGGGAGCTGGGGCCGCCGCACCTCGACCGCAGCCGCCCGCGTACGTGCCGATGGCCGAGACGCTCCGGTACTTCCCCCGCAGACGCCGCACGAGGTTCGGCACTTCGGCTTCACCCCCCACTCCCCGCTGCTGTACCTGCCCGGCTCCGGCGGCGGGCGCTCACGCCGCGCCGCCGGGGGCGCGCCGGCAGACGTCGGGGATGCCGTCGGCGTTCTCGTCGAGGTTCTCCTCCTCCCACAGGCGTCGGTAGACGCTGTTCCTGCGGCGCAGGAACAGCGCGGCGAGCAGGGCGGCTGTCAGGGAGCCGATGAGGACGGCGGCCTTGACGTGCTCTGCGGCGTCTCCCCTGGGGAACGCGAGTTCGCCGATCAGCAGGGCGACGGTGAAGCCGATCCCGGCGAGGGTGGCCAGGCCGAACACGTCGGCCCAGGCCAGGTCCGGGTTGAGCCGGGCGCGGGTGAAGCGGGCGGCCAGGCAGGTGCCGGCGAAGATGCCGAGGATCTTGCCGGCCACCAGGCCGAGGATCACACCGACCGGTTCCGGGGTGGTGAACACGCCGGTGAGCGCGTCGCCGGAGATGGTGACTCCGGCGGCGAACAGGGCGAACAGCGGCACGCAGACGCCGGCGGAGAACGGGTGCAGCAGGTGCCCGGTGCGCTCGCCCGGTGAAGCCCGCTCGCCCTTGTCGCGGGTGGTGCGCAGGATCAGGCCCATGGCGACGCCGGCGACGGTGGCGTGGATCCCGCCGTTGTACATCAGGGCCCAGATCACAGTGCCCAGGGGCAGGTACCACCACCAGCCGGTCACCCGCCACCGCTGCAGGACGTGGAAGGCGACGAGTCCGGCGAACGCGCCGGCGAGCGCCGCCGGGTTCAGGTCGGAGGTGAAGAAGAGGGCGATGACCAGGATGGCGCCGAGGTCGTCGACGACCGCTAGGGTGAGCAGGAAGGCCCGCAAGGCGGTCGGCAGGTGGGTGCTGATGACGGCCAGGACCGCGAGTGCGAAGGCGATGTCGGTGGCCATCGGCACCGCCCACCCGTTCGTGCTGCCGCCGCCGATGCCCGCGGTGGCGGCGCACAGGGCGGCGGGTACCGCCATGCCGCACACGGCGGCGACGACCGGCAGGGCCGCGGTGGCGGGGGTGCGCAGTTCGCCCACGACCAGTTCCCGCTTCAGCTCGATCCCCGCGACCAGGAAGAACACGGTCAGCAGCCCGTCGGCTGTCCAGTGTCCGACGGACAGATCGAGACCGAGCGCGGGGATCCCGAAGTGGAAGTCGCGGATCTCCTCGTAGGCGCCGCTGAACGGCGTGTTCGCCCACACCAGCGCCACCACCGCGGCAGCCAGGAGGATCAGACCGCCGACTGTTTCCGTCCGCAGGGCCTGGAGGACGGCCTGCCGCTCGGGCAGGGACAGAAGACCCAGGAACGAGGAGCGGGAACGCGGGGCAGTGGCCATGACGGCGAAGACCTCCGGGGTGTTGGTGACTTCGGGCACACGGCCCCTGGACGCCGACCAGACTTCCCGGCACACCCCGCGCTGATGTGACGCGTTCCTCACACCCTATCCGCAGCAGACCTCGGTGCCGGAACGCCCCCGTACCGGGATGCGGCAGGTCGGCGTTCTGCGGGCCGCGGCTTGAGACGGCCCGGGGGGTGCGGGCGCGGGCCGGTAACGCGCTGCCGGCGGACATCGTCCCGGCGAAGGTGAGCGGGCGGGCGTACGGCTTCCAGCGGATGACGGACGACCTCGGCGCAATCTTCGGGTCCCCTGCTCGCGCTCGGCCCGTTGCGGCCCCGGGGCGCGGCCCGCGCATCGGGCGAGGTCTCGGACACCCCGGGCCGGAAGTGCGGTGGCGGAGCCGCCCACCACGCGGCGGCGAGGGGCCCGGTCGGCTCCGTCACCGGTGTACGGTACCCGCGCCACGGCCCCGTGGCGCGGGTACCGTACAAAGAGGTGATCGACGGTGAGCAGCAAGAAGAGTCCGGATGAGCGTGTGCCGCGGCAGGCGTACGAGCAGGAGCTGCTGCGGCTCCAGGTAGAGCTGGTCAAGCTGCAGGAATGGGTCCGGGCCGAGGGCGCACGGCTGGTCGTGGTCTTCGAGGGTCGTGACGCGGCCGGCAAGGGCAGCACGATCAAACGCGTCACCGAGCACCTCAACCCCCGTGTCGCGCGAATCGCCGCGCTGCCCGCGCCGACGGAACGCGAACAGACGCAGTGGTACTTCCAGCGGTACGTGGAGCACCTGCCGGCCGCCGGGGAGATCGTTCTCTTCGACCGCAGCTGGTACAACCGCGCGGGCGTCGAGCGCGTCATGGGGTTCTGCACCATGGAGGAGTACCGGCGGTTCCTTCATCAGTGCCCGATCTTCGAGCGGCTGCTGGTGGAGGACGGTGTCGTGCTGCGCAAGTACTGGTTCTCGGTGAGTGACGCCGTCCAGGAGCAGCGGTTCCGCAGCAGGCTGGAGGACCCGACCCGCCGCTGGAAGCTCTCCGCGATGGACCTGGAGTCGATTCCCCGTTGGGAGGCGTACTCCCGCGCCAAGGACGAGATGTTCGTGCACACCGACATTCCCGAGGCCCCGTGGTACGTCGTCGAGAGCGACGACAAGCGTGCGGCCCGGCTCAACATGATCGCCCATCTGCTGTCCACGGTGCCGTACCACGAGGTGCAGCCGCCCGCGCTGAACCTGCCGCCCCGTCCGCCGTCGACCGGGTACGAGCGGCCTCCCCGCGATGTGCAGACATATGTGCCGGACCACGCGTCGGCGTTCCGCCGGGCCTGAGGCCGTCGCCGCCCGCTCCGACCGCGGCAGCCGGACGCGGGAAACCCACCCGGGACCTCGCCTCCGCCCGGCGTAACGCGACGCGTCGGCCGTGCTTGCCGGCGCCCGCATCGAGCAGATCGTCGCGCACACGCCCGCGCCCTGACCGCCCGCACTCGCCGTCCCGCCGGTGCCGGGCACCGCCGTCGGCCGCACGTGCGTGGCTCGTCTGCCCTGCCGGCCTTCAGGCGGCCGTGAGCAGCGACAGGAGGTGGTCGACGGTGGCCGGCGACTCGCGTTGGAGACCGGTCAGGTCCAGACCCTCGTCCGCCAGGATCGCAAGCAGGGCGTGATCGCCGACGGCCAGGACGACGACGTACCCGCCGTTGCAGCGTGCGGTCACCTCGCGCAGACCACCGAGACCGACCTCCGCCGCGGTGCGGTGGCCGAGGCCCAGGGTCGCGGCGGCGAGCGCCGCCACGGACTCCGGCTGCGCCGTGGCGGTGTCAGCGGCCACCAGCAGGCCGTCGGCGGTCGAGATGACCGTCTCGTTGACGCCCATGACCCGTTCGCGCAGCGACTTCAGCGAGGCGACGAGCGCCTCGTAGGGGGCGGGAGTGGTCATATCGCTGTCTCCTCGGGGCTGGTGGCGTTCTCGTCGCCGCGCACGACGCGCGACGGGTTCTGCTGGGCGGAAAGGTCCGGGTCCCGCGTCGGCCCCTGCGTCGTGTCCGGCCGGGCGGCCGGAGCGGGCAGGCCGCCGGGGAGCCGGCGCGGGTCGTCCGCGGTGGCGGGCGCACCGGCGTCCGTCGCGGACCTGACGCCGCCGGCCACGGCCGGTCCGGACGGCATGCCGGCGCCGGGAGTGCGGCGGGGGAGTGGCGCGCTGCCGGATCCCGGTGGCGGTGGCGGTGGCGGCCCGGCGGCGGTGCGCGCGGTCAGCAGCGGGCCCGCCGGGTGCGGCGCGGGCCGTCCACCACTGACGAGCCGGCGGGTGTCCAGCCACGTCAGGTCCAGCATCACCGGGTACACCCCGCGGCCGAGCACGAAGGCGAGGTCGCGGGGTGTACGCCGGCCGTCGACGGCATGCAGCAGTTCCCCGCGGCGCACGTCGAGGGTGCGCGCGTTCGGTCGGGCCGTGGCGTGCAGTGGCGTGCGTGCGAACTCGGCCACGGACGGCCACCGTTCGCGCAGCGTTCGCAGCCGCCGCGCGGTCTCCTCCGTGAGCCGGGACGGATCCTGGCCGGGCCAGGCGGCGAGTTCCGGGGTCCGGCCGGGGTCGATCCGCCAGCCGGACACCGGCTGGAGAGCCATCGCGAACGCGCCGTCGTAGACAGCGGCGGTGCAGACGATGTGCAGCTCGCCGGCGGAGATCAGGCCGCGGTCGGCGAGCGCGCCGGCGAGCGCGCCGGCGTGGGGGACCGCCGCGAGTGCCGCGTCCCAGTCCCCCACGGCGATCCGCCCGGACTTCAGGAGCACCGAACGCGCGGTGGGCGCCGCTGGTGTCTCGACGGCGCTCACCAGGCCGTCGCGCAGGAAGAGCCTCCCTCCGGGGCCGCCCTCCACGGTGACGGCACCGGTGAAACGTTCCTGTCGCATCCGGGCCAGCAGCCCGGGGACATTGCGGGGCTCCCGGGCCGCCGTGCGTTCGGGTTCGGCCGTCATCCGAGCAGGGTCCGGACACCGTCGGCGAGCCCGCGCATGGCCAGTGCCAGGTTGGAGCCCCGCCGGTCCAGCACGGTCGACAGCAGCACCGCGTCGCCCCGCCGCGGGACGACCTGCACGATGTGGTGAGTCCGCGTACCGGTCACCACCACGCTCTCCAGCTCGCCCTCGGCGCCCGCGTCCCGCAGCCGGTCGCTGATGAGGTTCACCAGGTCGCAGATGTCGTTTCCACTGCCTGCCGCCGTACAGTCGCCGGCTTCCGCATAGCTGAGCCCGGTGACCGAATCGATCACGGCGGCGCCCGACACGCCAGGGGTGGAAAGGACGTCGCCGAGTACCGGCTCCAGCACGTGCACAGCCACCCCTTCACTTCCGAACATCTGGCAGAGTACTTTAACGCCCAACTTGCATGACACTGATTGAAGCTGACGTTTTCCACACTGCTGCTTCCGTCAACTGCTGCCTCCGCCAACCGGGCACCCGGCACAGTCCGTGTACGACCCATTACCCGAGGAATTTCTCCTGTGAACATTGAGTACGCGCTCAAAGAAGCCATGTCCACCGAGGGCGCGATCGGAGTGGCGCTGGTCGACTACGAGAGCGGCATGGCGCTCGGCACGCTCGGCGGCGGCAAGGGGCTCGACCTGGAGGTTGCCGCGGCCGGCAACACCGAGGTGGTGCGGGCCAAGGTGCGTACCCTGTCCCTGCTGGCCGTCGACGATTCGATCGAGGACATGCTCATCACCCTGGGATCGCAGTACCACCTGATCCGCCCGCTCACCAAGAGCCGCGGATCGCTCTTCCTCTACCTCGCACTCGACCGCAGCCGCGCCAATCTGGCGCTCGCCCGCCACCTCCTCAAGCGTGTCGAAAGCGAACTGGAGGTCTAGGAACGGCCCAGTCCCGCGATCCGGACGCGGGAAACACCGTGGCGTCTCGTGGCGCCGGTGGCCGTCAATTCCCGAGATGCCGCGCTTCTTCTTTCACACAGGCATCAATTTTCCCGGAAGACCGGCAGCCGCCCTTCGGCGGCGTACCCGGCGTATTCGTGGGGCGCGGCTGCGTTCCCGGACGCGGCAGCCCTGGCCGGTTCGGCCGAAGCTCTCGCTCTCCGACCTCCTCGGTGGTGGCCACGACCACGACAGCCCCGCGCCGCGTCCGGTGCCGCGCTTGCGGGGTGCGCCGCCGGCGCCAGAGCCCGAGGCTGGTACGCATGGCACGCCCCTTCCCTCGCGTTCCCTTGCGGGCCCGCCTTCACAGCGGCTGTCGCAGGACCGCTGCGGGCCGGGGCAGGGGCCGGCCAGGCCGGCACCGGGGCCGAACGGAACCGGTGCGACGGATCACCTGGGGTCCGTTCGGCCCTGGTGCCGGGCAGGGCCGACCAGCGATGATCGAGGTCTGAGTCGGCACACGACAGGGTGAGGGTCCTCATATGAGCGAGGCACGGCAGTTCTCACCGCGGTCTCCGGTCCGGGTCTTCCTGCTCGACGACCATGAGGTCGTGCGGCGGGGTGTCCGTGATCTGCTGGACGCGGAGCCGGACATCGAGGTGGTCGGTGAGGCGGGGACGGCGGAGCAGGCGCTGGCCCGTGGGCCGGCGTTGCGGCCGGATGTCGCGGTTCTGGACGTGCGGCTGCCGGACGGCGACGGGATCACCGTCTGCCGTGAGCTGCGCTCGGGCATGCCGGGGCTCGCCTGTCTGATGCTGACCTCGTTCGACGACGACGAGGCGTTGCTGGACGCGATCATGTCGGGCGCTGCGGGGTATGTGCTGAAGCAGATCAAGGGCTCGGATCTGGTTTCGGCCGTTCGCACGGTCGCTTCCGGGCAGTCGATGCTCGATCCGGCGACCACCGCGCGGTTGATGAGCAGCCTGCGTGACGACGGGGCCGCCACCGGGCCCGGACAGCAGGCACTGGCCGCGCTGTCGCCGCGTGAACACGAGATCCTCGGCCTGATCGGGGAGGGGCTCACCAACCGTCAGATCGGCAGGCGGCTGTATTTGTCGGAGAAGACGGTGAAGAACAACGTTTCCCGGCTGCTGGCCAAACTCGGCGTCGAACGCCGGATCCAGGCCGCGGTCATCGCGACCCAGAGCGCGCCCGGAACGGACCACGGCCATAGGTGAGGAGAGGGCCGACCGGACCCCGCTCCGGTCACCAACGGCCCCTGCCGTCGTCCGTGCCGATCCACGAGCCTGAAGAGGCCGGGACGATCGCGAGGAGGACGCCATGACCACCGCACTGGATGCCGCAACGCTCGAAAAGCTCATCTCGGCGGCTGTGGCGGCGCCCTCGATCCACAACACCCAACCGTGGCGTTACCGTCTCGACCCCCGCACCTCGACGATCGAGGTGCGGGCGGCCACCGAGCGGTCGCTGCCGCACGCGGATCCTGTCGGGCGGGCCCTGCACGTCTCGGTGGGCGCCGCGGTGTTCAATCTGCGGGTCGCCGTCGCCCACTTCGGCTGGGAGCCCGTCGTGCGCCTGCTGCCCCGGTCCGCGGAACCCGACTTCCTCGCATCCGTGCGGCTCGCCGGCCCCCGGCGCGGCGGTGACGGCCACCCCCAGGACCTGTACGACGCCCTGTGGCGCCGGCACAGCAACCGGTTCCCCTTCTCCGGGCGGCGCGTTCCTCCGGAAGTGCTCGCCGAGATCGCCGAAGCCGCGCAGGCCGAGGGAGCCCGCTTGGCGCTGCCCGGTCCGGCGGAGACCTCCCGCATCCTGGAGCTCACCGCGGAGGCCGAACACGGTGGTGTCAGCGACCCGGGGCGCAGGGCGGAGAGCCGTTCCTGGATCCGCGACGGAGCACGTGACGGCCTGCCGAGTTCGGCCCTCGGCCCGCAGGACGCCACCGGCCGTCTTCCCGTACGCGACTTCTCGGCGCTGCGCCCGGAGAACCAGCAGCCGTCCTCGGTCTTCGAGCAGCATCCGGTCGTCGCGGTGCTCTCCACACCGCACGACACCCGGGCCGACTGGCTGCGCGCCGGACAGGCGCTGGAGCACGCTCTGCTGGTCGCGACCGCCCACGACGTGCGGGCATCGCTGCTCCACCAGGCCCTGGAGTGGCCGGAGCTGCGGTGGGCCCTGCGTGATCCACGAGATCGGGTCCGGCACGTCCAGATGCTGATGAGGCTCGGCTACGGCCCCGAGTCGCCGGCCACCGCGCGCCGCCCCGCCCGCGACGTACTGGACACGGGGTGAGCGGGCCCGGACCGGGACAGCAAGCAGTGAAGTCGCGCTGTCAGGAAGGGCTGAGAGGCACTTTCCACACCAGGCGGGATTCCCCACCGAGCCTCTGCCCCGGCTTCCGGCTCTCCGCCGAGGCGCTGCGCGCGTTCGGCGAGATCACGCGGCCCGCTGCGGCCGGACCGAGCCCCTGGAAGCGCGACGGTCCCCACGGTGGCCCTTGTCGATCTCGGCGGTGGCGATCGGCTCTCCGGCGGTCATCGCCTGCCTCATGAAGGAACCCTCCCTGGGCGGCACCAGGTCCTGGTGCCGCCCAGGGAGGGTTCCCGGCTCCCCGGTCCCTTGCCCGGCGAGGAGAGGGAGGATTCCTCTCAGGGGCCTGCGGTGTCAGTGGAGGATCTTGTTCTTGGCGCGCTCGAACTCCACGTCGGAGATGGCGCCCCTGTCGTGGATCTCGGCGAGTTTCGCGAGCTCCTCGGCTTCGCTGCGGGGAGCCGCGCCGCGGGCCGTCTGCCGGATGTACTCGTCGATGCCTTGCTGCTGTGCCCTGGCGTGCTGTGCCTCCCGGGTGCCCATCTCCCGCCCGCGGGAGACCACGTAGACGAAGACCCCGAGGAAGGGCAGGCACACCACGAAGACGAGCCACGCGGTCTTCGCCCCGCCGCTCAGATCATGATCGCGGAAGATGTCGGTGACGACCCGGAACAGCAGGACGAGCCACACGACCCACAAGAAGATCCACATCACTGTCCAGAAGGCCCCCAGAACGGGGTAGTCGTAGGCCAGAGACACGTGATCGCCCATCGTTGCCTCCTGTGCTCAGCCCTCGGCCTCGATCTCGGCGTCGGCGACGGCGACGGCGATGCCCAGTGCTTCGGCGATGTTGCCGGCCGCGGTCATGACGCGGGCCGTGCCCACGATGGGGGCGACGGCCACCAGGACGTCCTGCACCTGCTCGGCCCTCAGGCCGGCCCTGACAGCGGGGTCGATGTGGGCAAGGTAGGAGATGGGAGGCGCATCCGAGGCGGCGAGCGCGGCGATGCGGGTCAGGATGAGCATGTCCGGAGCCAGGCCGCACCGCTCAACGGAATCGGCGGTCATGGCGGCGAGGGTGTCCAGGACAGGGGTTTCCGATGCTGTGGACATGTCGAGTGACCTCCTGAGGTGTAGCCGACGCGTGGCGGAAGAAGCGGGTGTCCGTGAGCGCCGGCGTCCCTCCAACCGTAAGCGCCTTCCGTACCTGGCGCACGCGCGCCTCCCGTCGCACCATGCCTTGCCGTATCCCCATCGGCCGGAGGGCCGGAAGGTCTTCCAGCCCGTTCGACACCCGATGGTCCGAGGACCGCTGACACGGTAACCGGCGGAGGGCGTAGAGCCGGATGAGAGCGTCGGTGACACCGCACATCGAGCCGTGGCGTCTCGTCGTGGTCGCGTCCGCGGAGTGGTGTAAATGATCTCGACGCGGGATGCCGTGAGTGATCTTATGCGGCGTCGGCGGCCGGTGTCACCGTCGGCGCGGTGACGGTCCGGATCTGGGTCGGGGGTTCTAGCAGGGCTCGGCGCAGGTCGTGCAGGGCGCGCAGGGCTGTGGGGGTCATGGTGAAGCCGCGCCAGCCGCGGGCGGCGCGGTCCAGGACGGCCCAGACCAGGCTGACGCAGGAGCTCTCGCCGGGGAACCTGCCGATGACCTTGACTCTGCGCCGGGTCTCGCCGAAGGTCCGCTCGATAAAGTTGGAGTGCCGGATGCGCTTGTGGTGCTCGGCGGGGAACCGCAGGTACGGCGTGAGGCTTTGACGATCTGTCAGCATGGACTTGATCGCTGCCGGGTACTGCTTCTCCCAGGTGGCAGCGAAGGCGTCGACGCGCTGCTGAACGGCCTCGACGAGCTGCTGACCGGGCGCGATGTCCTCCAGTTCGGGCGTCGTGGTGTCGAAGACCTTCCAGAAGTCGTCCTTCACGGCCTGCTGGTCGGCCTTACTGATCTTCGACAGGACATTCCGGGATTTGTGGATCAGGCACCTCTGGCGCAGTGACCGGCCCAGGACCAGTTCGCAGGCGGCGATGATGCCCGGGGCGCCGTCGGATA
This sequence comes from Streptomyces sp., assembly GCF_036524955.1. Taxonomy (GTDB): domain Bacteria; phylum Actinomycetota; class Actinomycetes; order Streptomycetales; family Streptomycetaceae; genus Actinacidiphila. The sequence goes on along the minus strand of NZ_DATDBG010000262.1, from coordinate 846 downwards.
TCACCAGCAGCGGCGGGCGCAGGCCGCGCTGGATCAAGCCGGCCAGGAAGTCTTCCCAGGCGTCGGTGCTCTCGGATGCGGCCGCCGCGAGCCCGACGAACACCGGCTTGCCGTCGGTGGTGATGCCCCAGGCCGCCAGGACCGGCTCGCTGCCGGCGTTCGGGTGCATCTTGAAGTGCGAGGCGTCCAGGAACAGGTAGTCCAGCACGACGCCGGACAGGTCGCGTTCACACCAGGCGGCGTACTCGGTGCGGATGGCCTGGCAGATCGTGGAGACCGTGGATTTCGACAGGGCGGCCTCCGGTCCGAGGGCGTCCGCGAGGGCGTTCTCCACGTCGCGCACGGACAGCCCGCGCACGAACGAGGCGATGACCAGGGATTCCAGGGCGTTGGTGCGGGTGACATGGGTGCCGAACAGGCGCGAGGCGAACTTCTCGGTGGTCCCGCGCAGTTTCGGGCGCTGCACGGTGATCGGTCCGGCGGTGGTCTTGATGGTGGTGGGGCTGTAGCCGTTGCGGTGCCCGGCACGGACGACCGGGGCATCGTCGCCGCCCCCGGCGGTGGCGGCGCGCTGATAGCGGGCGCGGCCGAGGAAGGCTTCGACCTCGGCCTCGACGGCGGTCTGGATGATCATGCGGGCGCCGAGGCGGGCGACGTCCTCCAGGACCTCGACCAGGTCGCTGTCCCCGGTGAACAGGGCGTCGATTTCGGCACGCAGGGCATGCGTGGGCGATACTCGTGCGGTCACGGGCGTGGGGCTCCTCGAAGAGCAGTGACGTGTGAACTGGCAGGTTCAGCACGGCACCCTACGCCCGTGATCATTTACACCGGCCCTTGGACGCGACC
>NZ_DATDBG010000261.1:0-63798 GCF_036524955.1 Streptomyces sp. | reverse complement strand
TGCAGAACTTCGTGTCCGCGGCGGTGGGCATCGCGATCGTCGCCGCGTTGATCCGCGGGTTCACCCGCAAACAGACCGACCGGGTGGGCAACTTCTGGGTGGATCTGACCCGGGTCGTGGTGCGGCTGCTGCTGCCGATGGTCTTCGTGCTGGCCCTGGCAGGGGCGCTGGCGAAGCAGCAGCCGGTGCCGGTCACGGCCGGCACCCTGCCCACCCACCGGCCGCAGTTCGTCGGCCTGCTGTCCGGCGTCGTCGTGACCGTCGTCGGTCTCACGTACTTCCCGGCGCTGGCGCTGGGCCCGCTCGCGGAGGGTCTGCACTGATGTCCTCGACCACTGTCCAACCCCCGGCCTCTTTCTGCTCGACCTCGGCCTGCCCGGCCTGCCCGGCCTGCCCGGCATCGACGTCATCCACGGCCTGCGCGGCCGCAGGGCGGTACCGGTCATCGTGCTGTCGGGACGATCCGGACTGGACGACAAGATCGCCGCCCTGGACGCCCAAGCCGACGGCTACCTGGCCAGGCCCTTCTCGATCGCCGAATTCCTCGCCGCCTGCGCGCGGTCCTGCGCGGCCCGCCCGCCATCAGCGAACCGGGCATCGTGGCGTTCGGCGACTGGCGCATCGACCTGGACGGGCACGCCGTCCCCCGGCAGGGGCTCGCCGAGGCCGGGCTGGGCGGGCGCTGTGGGTCCACACCGCGGGGCCTGGCAGGAGGCGTGGCTGTGGGGGCGGGAGGACTGGCCGACCGGGCAGGTGGTGTACGAGGTCGGCATGCCCCCGGAGGACGCCGGGCGTGTACGTCGCGAGGTACGCATTCAGGCCACTGGCGGCGTGCTGGTAGATGCGTTGCGTGTTGGCGGAGAGGTTGCGGGCGCGTAGGGACCGGGTCCAAGAAGCGACCATCGGGCTCATGTCGAAGGGCATGGGCACGCGATGTGCCCACAATCGTGGACAGTCAAGGCGCTTGGGCGATTAGCGTTGTCGTTTCGGCCGTATCGCCACCCGCTACGCGAAACCGCAGGTGAGAGGTTGTTTGTGCCCCCGGCAGGACTCGAACCTGCGGCCAAGCGCTTAGAAGGCGCCTGCTCTATCCACTGAGCTACGGGGGCCGGACAGTGGCCGCGGCTGTCTCCGCCCCTGGGTGGTTCCGTGACCTCGTACCGGGGTCCAGGATAGGGCGCCGCAAGCTCGCTGCCGGGTGCTTCACCCGCGTGACGTGTTGTGGAGGTTCGGTGAAGCGGTCCGATAATCGCAGGCACGTGGCGAAGACGCACCGCTTTTGACGTGTCGAAATGCTGCTGTTGTGCACTCGTTATGCCGATGGCTCATTCTGTCCCCTGGGTCTCGCCTGTCCCGTTGGCGCATCCTGCGGGCCGAATAGGTCAAATCACCCTGCATGCGCTTCAAGAGCGTCGCAAAATGGGGCATTCTGCCATTGTGGTGATCTTGGACGTACGGCCCGAGCTGCTTGACGCGCTGTCCGCACTGCGTGACCGTGTCGACGCCGCACGCTTCCCCTTCCCGCTTCCCGGAGCCGCCCGGGCGCGCCGCACCCGCCAGGAGCTGCTCACCCAGTTGGACGACTATCTGGTACCCCGGCTCAGGTCACCGGAAGCTCCCCTCCTGGCCGTCATCGGCGGGTCCACCGGAGCGGGAAAGTCCACCCTGGTGAACTCCCTCGTCGGCCGCCGAGTCAGCGCCTCCGGCGTGCTTCGGCCCACCACTCGCACCCCCGTGCTCGTCTGTCACCCCGAGGACCGCGCGTGGTTCGCCGACCTCCGTGTGCTGCCGCGGCTGGCCCGCGCCTGGGCCGTGCGGCAGCGGTCCCGCGCGGACGAGGACGGCCGGGACCGCCCCGAGCCCGAGCGCGCCGAGCTGCGTCTGGAGACCGACGACTCCCTGCCCCGCGGCCTCGCCCTTCTCGACGCCCCGGACATCGACTCCCTGGTCACCCGCAACAGGGAGCTGGCCGCCGAGCTCATCTGCGCCGCCGACGTCTGGGTCCTGGTCACCACCGCCTCCCGCTACGCCGACGCCCTCCCGTGGCACCTGCTGCGCACGGCCAGGGAGTACGACGTCACCCTCGCCACCGTCCTCGACCGCGTCCCGCACCAGATCGCCGACGACGTCGGCACGCACTACGCGGCCCTGCTCGCCAAGGCCGGCCTCGGTGATGTGCCCCGCTTCACCATCCCCGAACTCCCCGAATCGGCGGGCCACGGCGGCCTGCTGCCGCAGACCACCGTGGCCGCGCTGCACGCCTGGCTGACGCACTGCGCCGAGGACCCTGCCGCCCGGCAGCGGGCCGCACTTCGCACCGTCTGGGGCACCCTCGATTCGCTGCGCGGCCGACTGCCCGCCCTTGCCGCCGCCTCCGCCGCCCAGCACGCCGCCGCGGTACGGCTCGCCCGCGGCGCCGAGCACGCCTACCACCAGGCCGCCGCCCGGATCGGCGCCGAGATCGAAGCGGGCGCCCCGCTGGCCGGTGAGGCGCTCGCCCACTGGCGGGGCTACCCGGCCTGCGGCACCGAAGCCCTCCAGCACGCCCTGGCCGAGGAGCTGGCGGCGCTGCTGCGTACCGAGACCGACGCCGCCGACGAGCGCGTCGCCGAGGCATGGCGACGCGACCGGGCCGGCGCGGCACTGCTGGCCGAACCCACCGCCCGCCCGGACCGGGACCGGGTGGCCGTGGCGGTGCGGATCGACAAGGGCGTCCGGAAATGGCGGCGCGGCCTCACCGACCTCGCCCACGCCCATGTCCGCGGGGTCCGCGCCGCCGACCGGCCCCCCGCCGACCCCGAGAACGTGGCCGCACTGCTGGCCACCGTGCTGCTCGGCGGCCGGCGCGGGCGTGCCGCCGGCGAACGGCTGGCCGAGACCATCGGCGCCCAGACCGCCCTCCGGCTCCGCGACGTCGCCCGCGACCGGCTGGACGAGGCCGTCGCCGCTCTGCTGCGCGGCGAACGTGATCGGCGCCTGGCACCCGTCGACGGCTACGACGTCACCGCCGGCCAGCAGTCCGCGTTGATCGCCGCCCTGTCCGTACTGCAGAAGGAGAGGTGACCCGCGTGGCCATCACCCCCTCGTCCCCGGCCGCAACGGCGGCCCCCGGCCGTTACCGCGCAGCCGACCCGCTGACCGTCCGGGTCGACGCACTCGGCGAACTGCTCGGCCTGTCCAGGACCCGGATCAGCCCGGACGCTCTCGCGGAGACCGGCGAGCTGCTGGCACGCGTCGGTGAGCGGCGGCGGCTGTCGCTCGACCACACCGTGGTCGCCCTCGCCGGTGCCACCGGCAGCGGCAAATCCGCCCTGTTCAACGCGCTGGCCGGGGGCGCCCTGTCCGAATCCGGCGTGCGGCGGCCCACCACGGCCCGCCCCGTCGCCTGCGCCTGGCAGCCGGTGCCGGCCGCCGGCCTGCTGGATCGCCTCGGCATCTCCCCCGAGCACCGGTACGCCAGGCGCCGCCTCCCGGACTGCCTTGTCCTCGCGGCGCCGTGGGGCAGAGCACACTCTTCCGTCGGTGACGCCGACCAGGCCGGTGCGGACCTGGAAAGCGCCGAGGAGCGGAGCCTCGACGGGCTTGTTCTCATCGACCTCCCCGACCACGACTCCGCCGCCACCGGTCACCGCGAGCAGGTGGACCGCCTGCTCCGGCTGGTGGACGTCGTCGTATGGGTGCTGGACCCGGAGAAGTACGCCGATGCCGCGCTGCACGAACGCTATCTGCGTCCCCTGGCCGGGTACGCCGACGTGACCGTGCTGGTGCTCAACCAGGTCGACCGGCTGCCGGGGGACGCGGCTGACCTGGTCCTCGACGATCTGCGGCGGCTGCTCGACGAGGACGGGCTCGCGGTCGGCGAACACGGGGAAGCCGGGGCCGTCGTGCTCGCCGCCTCCGCACTCACCGGGCAGGGCGTACCGGACCTGCGTGCCGTGCTGGGCCAGATCGTCACCGAGCACACCGCGGCGGGGCGGCGGCTGGCGGCCGACATGGATCGCACGGCGAGCAGACTCCAGCCGCTCTACGTCGGCGAAGGCGGCGCCGGGCTCACTGATCCGGCGCGCGAGGAGTTCATCGACCGGCTCGCGGACGCTGTGGGTGCGTCCGCCGCCGGTCAGTCGGCGGAAAGGGAATGGGGTCGTGCCGCTTGGGAGGCGTGCGGCACACCGTGGGGTCGGCTGATCGGTGAACGGACCGGATCGGACACCTGTTCCCGTTTTGGCCGCTATTCGCCCGTTTCACCCGTTCGAGGGACGGGAGCGCGGCCCGGCGAGGGCGCGGCCAGGCCGGCCGCGGGCGCCGAAGGGAGCGTGTCCGCGTCCCGTCCGGTGGTCGAAGAGGCGGTGCGTGGCCTTGCCGCGGACGCGGCCCGCGGGCTGCCCGCGCCCTGGGCCCAGGCGGTACGGGAGGCGGCGCGGCGCGGCGGCGAGGGTCTGCCCGCGGTGCTGGACGACGCGGCGGCGGCCGCCCGGCCGAGCGCGCCCGAGCGGCCGGGCTGGTGGTCGGTGGCCCGCGTGGCACAGTGGCTGCTGGTGGTGCTCGCGGCGGCCGGCGCGGTCTGTCTGATCACCGTCGCCCTGGGCTCGCTGGATCTCGCGTGGTGGCCGCCGCTGGTCATGATCACGGTCGGCGGTCTGGGCGGGCCGCTGGTCACCTGGGCCTGCCGGATCGCCGGCCGCGGTCCGGCCCGGCGGTACGGACAGGCCGCCGAGCGCCGGCTGCGGGACGCAGCGGCGGACTGCGGGCGGGCCCGGGTACTCGAACCGGTCGCCGCCGAGCTGATGCGGTACCGCGAGGTGCGCGAGCAGTACGCGGTGGTCGCCGGTTCCGCGCCGGGGCCGACCCGGTCCTGGGATTCCCGCGCGCTCGTTCACTCGTCCGAGTGACGGAGTTGTCCACAGTCAGCTGTTTGTCCACAGATTCCCCTTCGCTTTCTCTATTGGCATCGGAATTCACGCACGATGTTCGTAGCGCGTTCCACAGGGGAGCGTGACGACAGGGAAGGACCGTGCGATGAACGAGACACTGGTGACCGTCGTGGGAAATGTCGCGACCGAGCCCGAGACGCAGGTGACCGCGACCGGTGTGGCCGTCACCCGATTCCGGCTGGCGACCACTACACGCCGCTGGGACTCCGAGCGCGGCGCGTGGACGGACGGGGCGACGAGCTTCTACACGGTGCGGGCGTGGCGCAACCTGGCAGGCAACATCAAGGAATCCGTCGGACTCGGCGAACCGCTCGTCGTCCAGGGGCGGCTGAGGATCCGTGAAGACGAGAAGGACGGCCGCCGCTATCTGTCGGCGGAGATCGAGGCGGTGGCGTTGGGCCACGACCTGGCGCGCGGCGTCGCCCGGTTCACCCGCGGGTACCCGACCTCCGTCGCGACCCGGCCGGAACCGGCCGGGTCGGCGCCCCCGATGCCGGCGGCCGTGCCCTGACCTTCCTGAGTATCCGTATTCAGCATTCAGCGCTATTCGATGATGAATGGTGTCGAGGATCTGTCGACAGTCCCGGAATCATGTCCGCGAACGCACAGCCGTCGGGCCTCGGAATCGGTGCGCGGAAGTCCCGGTGCAGCCGTGTGACGCGTGGCTCCAGGTGCCGTGCGGACGGCTGACCCCCTCCGTGACGGGCCGGGTGCTGTGGGGCCGCAGCACCGACCGACGCATGGCGGATGCGGGCCACGGCCGAGGTCGGCCCCGACGGCCACTGCTTTCCGGTGCTGGGCCGTCCGTGGGCCGTGCGGCGCCGACCGACGCCGACCGACGCCGACGAGGCCGCTCCGCCGGGGTCCCGGTCAGAGGTGGAGGAGGGACTGCTGAGGTACCCATTCGCCCCCACGGGTGGACGTACGGCAAGATGGGGTGTATCTGCCCTGACGCGGCGGAGCCGCACATTGGCCCTTCTCGAATGCCGGACGGTTTCTCTTGGCTGAGTACATCTACACGATGCGCAAGACGCGCAAGGCGCACGGTGACAAGGTCATCCTCGATGACGTGACGCTGAGCTTCCTGCCGGGTGCGAAGATCGGTGTGGTCGGCCCCAACGGCGCCGGTAAGTCCACGGTGCTGAAGATCATGGCCGGACTGGAGCAGCCGTCGAACGGCGACGCGTTCCTGTCGCCCGGGTACAGCGTGGGCATGCTGCTGCAGGAGCCGCCGCTGGACGAGTCCAAGACCGTGCTGGAGAACGTGCAGGACGGCGTCGCGGACACCAAGGCGAAGCTGGACCGGTTCAACGAGATCGCCGAGCAGATGGCGACCGACTACTCCGACGAACTGCTGGACGAGATGGGCCGACTCCAGGAACAACTGGACCACGCCAACGCCTGGGACCTGGACGCGCAGCTCGAACAGGCCATGGACGCGCTGGGCTGCCCGCCCGGCGACTGGCCGGTGACCAACCTGTCCGGTGGTGAGAAGCGCCGGGTCGCGCTCTGCAAGCTGCTGCTGGAGGCGCCCGACCTGCTGTTGCTGGACGAGCCCACCAACCACCTGGACGCGGAGTCCGTGCAGTGGCTGGAGCAGCACCTCGCCAAGTACCCGGGCACCGTTGTCGCCGTCACCCACGACCGGTACTTCCTGGACAACGTGGCCCAGTGGATTCTGGAGCTGGACCGCGGCCGGGCGATCCCGTACGAGGGCAACTACTCGACGTACCTGGAGAACAAGGCGTCGCGGCTCAAGGTCGAGGGTCAGAAGGACGCCAAGCGGCAGAAGCGCCTCAAGGAGGAGCTGGAGTGGGTCCGCTCCAACGCCAAGGGGCGGCAGGCCAAGTCGAAGGCGCGGCTGGCCCGTTACGAGGAGATGGCGGCCGAGGCCGACAAGATGCGGAAGCTGGACTTCGAGGAGATCCAGATCCCGCCGGGCCCGCGACTCGGGTCGATCGTGGTCGAGGTGGTGAACCTGTCGAAGGCGTTCGGTGAGAAGGTGCTGATCGACAACCTGTCGTTCACGCTGCCGCGCAACGGCATCGTCGGCGTCATCGGCCCCAACGGCGCCGGCAAGACCACGCTCTTCAAGATGCTCCAGGGCCTGGAGCAGCCGGACTCCGGCGACATCAAGGTCGGCGAGACCGTGAAGATCTCCTACGTCGACCAGAGCCGGGCCAACATCGACCCGAAGAAGACGTTGTGGCAGGTCGTCTCGGACGGCCTTGACTACATCAATGTCGGGCAGGTCGAGATGCCGTCGCGGGCGTACGTGTCCGCGTTCGGCTTCAAGGGCCCGGACCAGCAGAAGCCCGCCGGGGTGCTGTCCGGCGGTGAGCGCAACCGCCTCAACCTCGCGCTCACCCTCAAGCAGGGCGGCAACCTGCTGCTGCTGGACGAGCCGACCAACGACCTCGACGTCGAGACGCTGTCCTCGTTGGAGAACGCGCTGCTGGAGTTCCCCGGTGCGGCGGTGGTCGTCTCCCACGACCGCTGGTTCCTGGACCGGGTGGCCACGCACATCCTGGCGTACGAGGGCGACTCCAAGTGGTTCTGGTTCGAGGGCAACTTCGAGTCGTACGAGAAGAACAAGGTCGAGCGGCTGGGCCCGGACGCGGCGCGGCCGCACCGTGCCACGTACAAGAAGCTGACCCGCGGCTGATGGCGCGACACATCTTCCGCTGCCCGCTGCGGTGGGCGGACATGGACGCCTTCGGGCACGTCAACAATGTGGCGTTCCTGCGGTACCTGGAGGAGGCGCGGATCGACTTCATGTTCCGCCTGGCCCCGGGCGAGGGGAGCGCGTCGTTCACCGGCGGGTCCGTGGTGGCGCGGCACGAGATCGACTACCTGCGGCCGCTGGTGCACCGGCATGAGCCCGTGACCATCGAGACGTGGGTGACGGGTCTGGCGGCGGCGTCGATGACGCTCGGGTACGAGGTCAAGGATGCGGAGGTCCTCTACGCGCGGGCGTCGACGGTCGTGGTGCCGTACAACCTCGCGCATCAGCGGCCGAGGCGGATCACCGCGGAGGAGCGGGCGTTTCTGGAGGAGTACCTGGACGGGGCCGTCGCCGCATGACGCGGCTTGCCTTCACAGCGGGTACGGATACAGGTACGGACGCCGGGGCGGGCGGGGAGGCGGCGGAGGAGCTGGCCGCCTTCCTCGGGCGGCTGCTGCGGTGGGACAAGGCAGCGGTGGTACGGCTCCGCTCCGCGGAGGGAGAGGCGGCGCTCGGGGTCTTCGGGCACCCGCCGTTCGGGGACGTGCTTGCGGTGAAGGGCGTGGCGCTCGGCGGCAGCGGGGTCGGGGTCGCGGTGGACGCGACGGTGTCCGCGGGGGAGTTGCTGGAGGCGGTCTCCGCTGCGGCGTCGGAAGGCGGCGCCGAGTTCACGGTGCCGCGGTCCGTGACCGGGCCCGCGTGGGCGGGACTGCTGCCCCCACGCGGCGGCTGGCAACGAATCGCCGAGATGCCCGCGGCACCCGTACGGGGGGTGGCGGCGGAGGCCGTCGCGGAATTCCGCGCGCGGACCGAGGGTTTGCCGCAGGAGCGGCGTACGCGGCGGGAGTTGGACGCGCTGGCCGAGGAGTTGTGGGGGCGGTCGTTCGGGCCCGGCGGCGCGGTGACCCTGCGGGTGGTGCACGCGGCTTACGCCCTGGGCTTTCTCCGGGTTCCCCCCGGGGAGGGAGCGCAGGACGTGGCCGTGCTGCTGTCGGCCGGGGCGTGGGTGCGGCTTCGTACCGGGTACGGGTCGGTGGCGGTGCGGGGCGCGTCGGCGACGAGCCGTCTGACGGTGTCCCCGGTCTGACGGCCGGCGCGCCGACCCGCCGGCCCCCGGTTCCGCGGCCGGGGTTCCTTCTCCGGCCGGCGGTCAGCCGGGGGTGTTCACCATCGACGCGGCGGCGTACACCAGGTAGTCCCACAACTGGCGCTCGTGGTCGGGTTCCAGCCCCAACCCGTCCACCGCCGCCCGCATGTGGCGCAGCCAGGCGTCGTGCGCGGCCCGGTTCACCGCGAACGGCGCGTGCCGCATCCGCAGCCGCGGGTGGCCGCGCTCGTCGCTGTACGTACGCGGGCCGCCCCAGTACTGCATGAGGAAGAGGGTCAGCCGCTCCTCGGCCGGTCCCAGGTCCTCCTCCGGGTACATCGCCCGCAGCTCGGGGTCGTCCGCCACGCCCTGGTAGAACCGGTGCACCAGACGTCGGAAGGTCTTCTCGCCGCCGATCAGCTCGTAGAGGGTCTGCTGTCGGAGCGGAGGCTGCGGGATCTCATTCACCCTCCTATGGTCGCAGACGGCCGGACCGAGTACCCGGGTCGTAGGACCTGGCCGGTGGGCGCACGATGGAGGCATGGGCGAGTCGGCTCACGACGAGCGGTACCGGGCGGCGGCGAGGGCGCTGCGCAACCGGATGGTACGGCGGATCGTCGCGGGCGGCGGACTGACCGACCCGGCCTGGCGGCAGGCGTTCGCGGAGGTACCCCGGCACCTGTTCGTACCGGGGTCCGAGGGAGTGGGGTACGAGCGGCCCGCGTACGAGCGGCCGGGCGACGGCCGGGCTGGACGCGAGCGCCCCGGGTACGAACGCTCCGGGTACGGGCGCCCCGGCTCCGACCGGCCGGGCGAAGCCGTGGAGGCGCGGCGGCGGCTGCGTCGGCTGGCCGCCGCCTACGCGGACCAGCCGATCGCCACGCGGGTGGTGGAGGGGGAGCTGGTCTCCTCGATCAGCCAGCCGTCGCTGATGGCTGTGATGTGCGAGGCACTGGAGGTGATCAAGGGACAGCGGGTGCTGGAGATCGGCGCGGGCACCGGTTACAACGCGGCGCTGCTCGCCCACCGGCTCGGCCCGGACACGGTCACCACCATCGACCTCGACCCGGAGATCACCGCCGCCGCCCGCGCGCACCTGGACGCGTACGGTACGCCGGCCGCGCGTTCGGTCGTCGTGGTCACCGGCGACGGTGCGCTCGGTCATCCGGACCGGGCCCCGTACGACCGGATCATGGCCACCTGCGAGCTGCCCTGGATCCCGCCGGCCTGGCTCGCGCAGTGCCGGCCGGGGGGCCGGATCCTCGCCCCGTTCGCGACCGCCGTGGTCGTCCTCACCGTGCACGGCCCTGACCGGGCCGAGGGCCGCTTCCTGCGCACCCCGGCGTTCTTCGTCCCGCTGCGGGGCGCGGCCGGGGGTACCTCCCGGGCTGAAGGCTCCGGGGGAGGGGCGCCCCGGGGCGGCATCGCCGGCGCGCTCTTCACCGGCCGCCACCCCGAGCGCGACCGCTTCGGCCTCACCGTGGACGGCCCCCGGCAGTGGGTGTGGCTGGACGACCCGCACGGCCCGGAGACCTGGCCGCTGACGTCGTAGCATCCACGGCCGAACGTACGGGCCCGCGACCGCCTGACGCGCCGCCGCGCGCGGGCGACCGCCCTGCGCCACCGCCCCCCGACCGGTCGGAGCACGTTCAGCGACCGCCCGCCACCGACCGCCTCACGCCCGCCGCAGCGTGATCGTCGTCCACGCCCCCACGTGCACCCGGTCGCCCTCGTCCAGCGGGACCGGGGTGTAGGGCCGGATCGGGTCCTCGGCCAGGTTGACCGTGGTGCCGTTGGTCGAGTCCTGGTCGACCACCGACCAGGTGCCGTCGGGCTGTTGCACCAGCACGGCGTGCTGGTGCGAGACGCCCGGGTCCTCCGGGGCGCGGGACAAATCGATGTCGGGACCCTCGCCGGTGCCGTGCCGGCGGCGGCCGATGGTGATCTGGCGGCCGACCAGCGGCAGTTGCACCTCGGGCGAGAACGCGGGGAAGTACAGGCCCTGCGCCTCGGGGCCGCTGCGGGCCATCATCGCGGTGAAGTACGCGCGGTCGGCGGCGATCACCGCCACCCACGCCGTGCCCCGGCCGGCCGCGGACGGCACCACCGTGGGCACGGAGGAGGGACCGGCGACTGACGTGGGCGCGGAGGGCGCGGAGGCTGCGGACGGAGACGACGGAGACGACGGAGACGGGGAAGGACCGGCGGACGCCGCGGACGCCACCCCCGGGTGGGGCCTCACCGGCTTCGACGGCGGGTCCAGCAGGAAGTCCCCGGACCCCGAAGTCACCGTCACCGACTCCGAAGGCACCGGCTCCGCCGGCCGGTTGATCTGCGAGGGCCGTGACCGCTGCGACTCGTAGCGCTCGTAGGGCGGGAACTCCGGCGCGACCGGAGAGACCGGCGGCGCCGGAGCCGACGGCCCGACCGGCGGGGACAGAGGCGGCTCGGCCGGCGACACCGGCGCGATCGTCGGCGAGTGGGTCCGGAAGTTGTAGCGGCACACCTCGCAGTAGATCGCCGCCCCCTCCCGCGGGGTGTCGCACACCGGGCAGAGTTCCAGGCGTTCCGCCGGTTCGCCGTCGAAGCCGGGCGGCGAGGCGGAGGCCGGCGGCGTGGAGGACGACGACGCCGAGGACGACGAGGAGGCGGACGACGACCGCGGCCCGTAGGCCGAGTACGGCGCGTCCATCCGCATGCCGCAGACCTCGCACCAGTCATCGGTCCCGGACTGATGACCGTTCGGACAAATCGGCATGGTGCCGGGCCCCCTCCGTCGTGTCACTTCTTGACGCGGACCGTCTTCGTCGACCGCGTCTCCAAGGTCATCTCATCGGCGTCGGCGACCCTCGCCTTGAGCCGCACAGTACCGCTCGCGGCGTCCACCACGTCCACCACTTTGGCCAGCAGCTTGGCGGTGTCCTCGTTGCCGGACGCGTTGGCGAGCTGCACCGCGCGGCCCAGCTTCGCTGTGGCGCCGTCCAGGTCACCGGCCTTGCGGGCCTCCAGGCCCTGCTGGATGACCTGGGCGAGTTCGGCCTGCCCGGTGTAGTGGGCGACCTGCGGGCTGATGCGGGTGGAGGCGGCCATGTCGTCGGTCCACACCGCCCGTACCAGGCCCTGCCCCAGGACCTGCGAGGTGCCGTCGGGTGCCGGCAGCACCAGCGACAGCCGGGCGGCGAGCATCTCCTGGCCGATACCGGCCGGGGGCACCCGCACGGAGACGTGGTAGTCGCGCGATTCGTCGCCCCACGACCCGGTCGGGTAGTCGCCCGCCCGCGGACCCACCTCGGTACGCCGCGCGGTCAGGTCCTCCACCGTCGGCGCGACCTGCTTCACGAAGGCGATCTCGGCGCCCTGCGGGGTCCACAGCCGCAGCGCCACGTCCGCGACCTCCTTGCCCATCGCTTTCTCCATCAGCGCCTGGAAGTCGGCGGCCAGGCCGGCCGGGTCGGCGACGATGTCGGCGGACCCGAGCAGCGCCGAGGCGATGCCGGTCACCTCCTTGACCTCCCAGTCGGTGCCGACGCCGCGGGCGTCGCAGGTGAAGCGGCCGGCGCAGGCGTCCAGGGTGTCCCGCAGGGCCTCGGGGCTCTCGTGCTCGTTGCGGCCGTCGGTGAGCAGGATGCCGTGCCGGATGGCCACGTCACCGGTGGCCAGCAGCCTGTCGGCCAGCCGCAGCCAGGTGCCGATGGCGGTGCCGCCGCCCGAGGTGAGCTTGCGCAGCGCCAGCTTGGCCTGGGCGCGGGTGGCGGGCCCGGCGATCGCCAGCCCCCCGTCGGCCGGGTAGACCTCGCGGGCCTGGTGGGTGCCGGCGACGACGGCGAAGGCCACACCGTCCCGGAGCGTGTCGATGGCGACGGCGGTGGCGTCCCTGGCGTTGCGCATCTTCGTCGGCGGGTACTCCATGGAACCCGAACAGTCGACCATGATGACCACGGCCGCGCTCGCCGAGGCGGTGGAGCCCGGCAGCGGCCGGCCGCCGGTGGTGCCGCCACCGGTCGAGGTGACCGTGACGATGGCGTTGACCTCACGGCCGCCCTCGGGGAGGTACTCGTTCTGGTACACGTCCACCGAGAACTGCGGCACATTCGACTTGGAAAAAACTGCCATCGTTTTCCTGCGCTCCTTAAACCCCTCGGGCCCGCAGGCCCTCATCAAGCTCCGCCCCAGCGTCACAGACAGCTAGGCGGTTGGGAATCCTGTCCGGGACATGGCGGCCGGGAACGGCAGCACCGCGACCGTCACGTTGTCGTGGCCGCCGCCGTCCAGCGCCACGCCGAGGAGCGCGCGGGCGCTGTGCAGCGGGCGGGCGCGGGCGTCGACCGGTACCACCTCGGCCATCTCCGCGGCCGATTCGGCGTAGTTCCACAGCCCGTCGGTGCACACCACGATCACCCCGGGGCCGTCCGGCTGGAACGCGGCGACGTGCGGATCGACGTCCACCGCGTCGGCGCCGAGCCACCCCGTGATCGCGTGCGCGCGCTCGTCCGCGTATGCCTCCGCCTCCGACATCAGCCCGGCCGCGACCATCCGCGCCGCCCACGAGTCGTCCTCGGTGAGCCGCGCGGAGGGCAGGCTGCGGTCGTCGGGGACCCAGTACGCGCGGCTGTCGCCGATCCAGCCGACAGTGAAGACCGGGCCGGTGACGACCGCGCTGACGCAGGTGCAGGCGGGCGCGTTGTGGTGCGGGCGGCCGTCCGGCGGCTCCTCCTCGGCGGCGAGCGCGGTGACCGCGTCGAAGGCCGCCATCAGCGCGCCGCGCATCGCCTCCTCCGCGCCGGTGCCGCGCTCCAGGGCGCCGAGCAGCCACTCACTGCCCGCGGTGGAGGCTGCGGCCGAGGCGTCGTCGGGACGGTACGCGGTGGACACGCCGTCGCACACCACGGCGGCCACCGCGGGGGTGCCGTCGGGCAGCCGGGCGGCGGCCACGGTGAAGGCGTCCTCGTTGCGGTGGTGCCGCAGACCGCGGTCGCTCACCGCCGCCACGCCCTCCAACTCCTGCTCCTGGTGGTCGCGCTGGCGGGGCTGCGCGTGGCCGCAGTGCTCGCAGTAGCCGTCGTCGTCCACGCCGCCGAGCCCGCAGGCCACGCACACGGTGCCGGTGCCTCCGGTGGCCGCGGGAGGTTCCTCCGCACGGGGGTCGGACACACGGGCGGTGAGGCCCAGCGCGAGGGTGGCGCCGCTGTCCGCGTGCGGCGGCGCCGGCACGAAGGAGCCGGAGGCGTCGGGGTCCGGCCGCCCTGCGCCCGAGGCCCCTCCGGCAGTCGGCTCTCCGGCCGTGCCGCCGGGAGCGGTGCCGCTGCTGTCGTCGCGGTCCGCGCCCGGTCCGGCGCCGGCCGGACGCGTGCCCGGCCCGGTGCCGGTCGTACCGCTGCCCGGTCCGGCCGCGCGGGCGGCGGCCGCCGTCGTCAGGTCCAGGCCGCAGACGCCGCAGAAGAGGTCGCCCTCGTCCAGCGGCTCGGCGCAGTGGGGGCAGATGGTCGGAGGAGTGTCGGGATCGGTCGAAGGCGCCGACTCGGGCAGCGGTGGCATCGGTTACACCCATGTCCGGGGGCGGAAGCGGTTCGCCCGCTCCACCAGTTCGATCCTGGTGCTGCCCTGCTGGGCGAGCCGGGCCAGCACGCGGTAGGAGCGTTCCAGGCCGAACCGCAGGCCGCGCTCGCTCAGTTCGGCACCGAGCACACGGCCGGTGGGCGACGCCGCCGGGGCGCCCGCCTCGCCGGTGCGTCCGGCCAGCACCCAGTCCAGCGCGCTGCCCAGCACCTCCGTCGCCAACTGCTCGCGCCGGTCGGCGTCCAGGCCCTGCCGCTGCAACTCCTCGACCTGCCGGGAGGCCGCGTACAGATCCGGCAGCAGCGGCTCGCCCGGCGACCGTTCCCGCAGCCGGGCCCGTATCGCGGCGACCCTCGCCGCGGTGTAGTGGATCGAGGACTCGGGCACCGACTCCAGCGCCCGTACCGCCCCGTGCCGGTCGCCCGACCGCAGCAGCACCCGGGCCAGGCCGAACGCGGCGCTCACATAGCTCTGGTCGGTCGCCCACACCAGCCGGTAGTACTCGGCGGCGTTGTCGAGCTGGCCCAGCACCTCGGCGCAGATGCCCAGTGCCAGCTTGGGCGCGGGCTCGCCGGGGAAGGCGTCGTAGACCGCGTCGAAGCTGAGCGCCGCCGTCCCGTGGTCGCCGGTGCACAGCGCGGCCAGCCCGCGGTGCCACACCACCCGCCAGTCGGCACTGCCGTCGGCGGAGTGGGCGAGCGACCGCAGCGCCAGTCGGGCGCCCTCGGTGTCGTTCAGCTCCAGGCGGGCCCGTACGTCGCGCAGCCGCTTCTCCACCGAGTCCTCGGGCGCCGACTGGAGCGCCACCACCAGTTCGGCGGGCGCTGCGGCCGAGAGACCGGCGAGGAAACCGGCGTTGGGGTCGGACGGGTCCACGTGCGGTACGGGCAGGGCGAGTACGGCGGCGCCCGCGTCGAGACGGGACACCACGGGCGTGGCGGGGCCACGGGCGGGCCGCCCGCCCGCGATGGGTCCGCTGCCCGGTACGGGGACGGGCGCGGCGCCCCCGCCGTGAGCCGTGGAGGGCAGCGAGACCGGCGCGCCGCCCCCCGGCGGCAGCGCCCCTGCCCTCTCCCGCTCGCGGGCCGCCCGCGCCGGCGCCCGGTCCCCGCCGAGTGTGGAGGTGTCACCGGTCACCGGCCGCACCAACTCCGTGTCCACCACCCGCAGTTCCGGCCCGAACAGGGTGGACAGGGCCGGCCGTGGCTGTCCCGTCTCCAGCGCCACGACCTCCCGCAGCACCCCCAGCAGCTGGTCCGCCATCTCCTCCGCGGAGGCGAACCGCTTGCCCGGGTCCGGGTCGGTGGCCCGTACCAGCAGCCGGTAGAACGACTCGTACCGAGAGAACACCTCGATGTTGGCCGGGTCGGGCAGGCTGTCCGCGAAGACATTGGTGTAGCCCTGGAAGTCGAAGGTCAGCACGGCCAGCGTGCGCGCGACGGTGTAGAGATCGGAGGCGACCGACGGCCCCACCTCGGCGACCTCGGGCGCCTGGTAGCCGACCGTGCCGTAGATCGCCGACTCGGCGTCGTCCATCCGGCGCACCGCGCCCATGTCGATGAGTTCGAGCCGGTCCCCGGTCTGGATCGCGTTGTCCACCTTGAAGTCGCAGTACAGCAGGTTGCGGCTGTGCAGGTGGCCCAGGGCCTCCAGCGCCTCGATGGCGTACGCGATGGCCTGCGCGACCGGCAGCGGCTCGCGCCTGCCGTCCGGGCCGCGCCGCTCGTTGGCGATCTCCTTCAGCGACTTGCCGCCGACGTAGGCCATCACGATGTAGCCGTCGAGGGTGTTGGTGCGCTGGTCGAGGTGTTCGACGAAGTTGTAGATGCGGACGATGTTGGGGTGCTCGATCTCGGCGAGGAACCGCCGCTCGGACAGGGCCGCGGCCAGCGCGTCCTCGTCCCCGGTGTCCAGCAGGCCCTTGAGCACCACCCAGCGGTCGGAGACCGCGCGGTCCACCGCGAGGTAGATCCAGCCGAGCCCGCCGTGCGCCAGGCACCCCACCACGTGGTACTGCCCGTGCACCACGTCGCCCGGCCGCAGCTTGGGCGTGAAGGAGTACGGGTGCCCGCACTTGGTGCAGAACCCCTCGGTACGGCCGGGCCGGTCGCCGCGGCTGCGGCCCACGGGCGCGCCGCAGTGGCTGCAGTACCGCTTGCGTTCGGGCACCTCGGGGTTGGCGAGCACCGCGGCGGCCGGATCGGGCCGCGGGATCGGCGGTACGGACACCAGGCCGGCGCCCAGCTTGCCGCGCGCGGGACCGCCGGTGCTGCCCCGGGTGCTGCGCACCGAGACCGAACGGCCGGTGGAGCCGCCGCTCAGGCCCTGCGACAGCCGCCCGGAGACCGACCGGCGGGACGCCTGCGAGGAGGACTTCGACGAACGCGAGGACTGCGAGGCGGAAGGCCCGGAGTCCGAACCGGACCGCGCCGAGGGCACGGCGGCGGCGGGCCCCGGCCCGGGAGCCGGAGCCGCGGCCGGCAGCGGCGCGAGCCCGCACGTGTCGCAGTACAGCTCCCCGCCGCCCATGTCCTCCAAGGTCCCGCCGCAACCTGGCCGTTGGCACTTGCTCACGGTCTCCCCCTCAGCCTTTCTCCGACGTTTTCCCGTCGGTCGCCGTTGTGCGTGTCCTGCCGCCCGCCGCACGTGTGATCCCGTCCGCCGGCCCCTGTCCCCGCCCCTGTCCCCGCTCCTGGCCCTGTCCTCGTCCCCGTCACACCGGCCCCCGGCGGTCCTCGGGCGTACGCGGCGTGCTGCCGATCTCCGCGACGGCCTGCTGGTAGCGCTGAACGGTGCGCTCCGCGGCGGCTAGGTCGCACGGCGCGCTCCACAGCAGGCGGCGTGCCTGGTCGTACCGTTCGATCAGCACCGGGTCCTCGGCCATGCCCAGCCTGGCCACCTTCGCGCGGTACGCGTCCAGCCTGCCGCGCAGCTCGGCCCGTACGGCCAGCGGCGCGGTCACCGCGGTCAGCGAGTCGCGGGCGCGCAGCAGTTCGTCGTCGGCGTGCTGTTCCAGGCTGTCCAGCAGCGGGGAGAGCCGGTGCCATTGCGCGGTCCGGCTGAACCCCTCAGCCGCGGCCAGCTGTTCGTGCAGCGCCGCGGCCGGGCCGCTGACCGCGGGCACGTCGGAGGCGAGGATCTTCGACAGCACCTCGACGCGGGCGCTGCGCGCCTCGGTCAGCGTGCGGTCGGCCCGGGACAGCACGTCGCGCAGCCGTTTCAGCCGGTGCTCGGCGTCGTCCCGTACGTGCAGCACCGCCTCCACCTCGCGGCGGATCTCCTCCAGGCGGCGGCCCGCCTGCTCGTACCGCGAGGTGTCGGGCCGGCCGGGCGGCGGCTGCGCCTGCCAGAAGGCGAGCGGGTCCGACACGGTCTGCGCCCGCAGCACGGTCAGCTCCGCGACGAGCTGCTCCAGTTCGTCGCCGGACGGATGGGTGCCGGGACGTACGCCCACCGAGTCCGCCAGTGACCGGACCCGCCGGGTCTCGGCGGCCAGCAGGTCTATCCGGGCCGGCAGCGCGGACCACACGGAGTCGGCGGCGGCCACCGTCTCCATGGCCTGGTCGTACCACCCGTTCATCCGCTCCAGCAGCCGCTCCAGGCTGAGCTGTTCGGTCAGCCGGGCGGGGCCGGTCAGGGAGCGGGCGCCGTCCGGCACCGCGGCGCCGGTCACCGTGACGCCGTCGCCGCGCAGCAGCTCGGTGAGCCGGTTCAGCTCGGTCTGGGTGGGCCAGCGGCGGCGGCCCCGCAGCTCCCGGGCGGCGGAGAGAGCTTCGGTGTACGCCTCGAAGTGCGTCCACAGCACGGAGATCGCGGCGTCCGTCTCGGCCCACCGCTCCTTGGTGACGCCGGTCAGCTCCGCGCCCTCCAGCAGCCGCCGTCCCGAGTGGTCCTGGAGGGCGAGCAGGGAGGACTCGATCGCCTCGTGCTCGGTGCCGAGCCGTGCCAGGGCACGGTCCACCTCCTCCCGGCCCATCACCGGCCCGGATGGTCCCGCGACCGCCATCACACCCTCTTCCTGTGCGTTCGTGGGCGTCACTTCTGCGTTGTCGGCGCCGCTTCTTGCCGGCACTGCTTGTCGGCACTACTTATACGTCGGCATCAGTGCTGCGTCGGCGTCACTTTGTACTTCGGCTCGGGCGGCCCGCTGATCCCTTTCAGCTCGTCGGCGAGCCAGTGGTCGTACGACTTCATCCACGCGCTGCCGGAGCCGCCCGCCCGGTAGCCGTCGAGAACCTGATTCACCCTGCGTACCAGATCGGGGGAGCCGAGGTTCATGGCCACACCGTACGGCTCCCGGGTGACCGGTCGGCCCTTCAGTTCCATCGAGGGGTCCTGCGCGGCCTGGCCGGCGGCGAGGGCGTTGTCGGTGAGGACCGCGTCGGCCAGACCCAGTTGCACCCTGACCAGGCAGTCCAGCTGGTTGGGCACGATCTGCACATCGGCGCCGAACCGCTGGGCGTCGGACTTCCCGGTGGCCTTGTCGATGTCGGTGAGCTTCGTGTCACCGGTGGAGTCGTCCGCCGTGCAGACCCTCATGCCCTTGAGGCTGGCGTCGTACCCCGTGATCGGTGAGCTCTTGGGGGCGAGGATCTGCTGGCCCGCCTCGAAGTAGGCGGTGGAGAAGGCCACGTCCTCCAGCCGCTTGCAGTTGATGGTCATGGTGCGTACCACCATGTCCACCGTGCCGTTCTCGATCAGCTCGATGCGCTTGTTGGTCGGCACGGTCAGGTACTGCACCTTGTCCTCGTCGCCGAGGATGTCCTGCGCGACGGCCTTCACGATGTCGATGTCGAAACCGTCGATCCGGCCGGTGGCCGGGTCGCGGAAGCCCCACAGATAGCTGTTCTGGTCCACGCCGACGACCAGGCGCTCGCGGTCGACGATGGTCCGTACGGCGGCGCCGTCGGTGGGGCCGGTCAGCGGGTCCAGGCTCGCTTCCGGGTCGGCGCAACCGTCCTGGGCGGACGCGTAGCCGGCCCGCGTGACCGGCACGGCCGGGGTGCGTACCGCCGGCGCGGCGTCGGTACCGCTGTCGTCCAGCGGCAGCAGCGCGGCGGTCACGGCCAGCGCGCACGCCGCCGCCATCGCCGCGACGCCGCCCCAGCCCCGCCTCGCCCACAGCCTTCGGCCCGGGAGGTGCCCCCCACCACTCACCGTCCGCCTCCTCGCCCCGTCTGTACTTTTCATACGGTCCGCCCGCTTCGTCCGCATCCCGCTCACCGGTACTCCGACAGGCGGCGCCCGATGCCGAGCACCGCGCCCGCCGCGGCCAGCAGCGCGAGCAGTGCCGCGCCGGCCGGCAGCAGCGACAGGGCGCCGCGGCCGTCGTCGGCCGCCTTCCGGAACTCCCCCTGCTCCTGGACGACGGCCTGCTCCAGGCTGTCGTCCACCGCGCGGAAGGACTGCTCGGTGGTCTCCTCGACTTCGTTGTTGTCGCTGTCCAGGCCGCCGATCACCCGGGCGACCGCCGTCGTGTAGTCGCCGTTGTCGTCGCTCTCGCGGGCCGCCGCGTGCCGTTCCCGCCAGGTCTGCACGTTCTTGATGGCCGCCTCCACCGGGGCGCGACCCTCGGGGCTGTCCGCGAGCGCCAGCGCCCGCGCCAGTTCGCCGCCGACGCCCTCGGGGTCCTCGCCCGCGAGCGCGTCCATGCCCTCGTTGAAGTTCGTGTCGTACTTTTCGCCCGAACCCCGCGCCACCAGCGTCAGGTTCTCGTCGCCGCGGGACTGGAGCACCTTGATCCGCGCGTCGTTGAGCACCTGCATCGACCTGGCGCCGTGCGCGTACGAGGTGTCGAGCTGCGTACGGGCCACCGTGTGCCCCACCACCAGCCACAGCAGGACCACCGCGCCGGCGGCGCTCGCCGCCAGCATGCCCTGGTTGAACACCCGGTTGGTACGGCGGTAGTGGCGGCGCTGCGCCCACACCAGGGCGCCCAGCGCGGTCACGCCCAGCGCCCACGCGGCCCACGGCAGCGCCTCGGCCCGGCCGTAGTCGTGGCCGAGGCGGGCGGTCTCCGCGGCGTACAGCTTTCCGGCCGCGTCCAGCAGACCGCCGTCCTTGCGCATCTGCTCGTTGGCGTACCGCAGATAGGCGCCGCCCAGCGGGAAGCCCTGCCGGTTGTTGGCCTGGGCGGTGGCGACGAGCTCCACGTAGAAGGGGAGTTGGGTGTTGAGCGAGGTGAGCTGGGCGCGGGCCTCGGCGGAGCCCTGGCTGTTCGCGGCGGCCTCGGTGATCAGGCGCGTGGCCTTCTCGATGTCCTTCTTGTAGCGGACGGAGGATTCGGAGGATTTCGGCTGCTGTCCGCCGACCAGGAAGCCGCCCGCGACGGTGGCGTCCGCGTCGGCGAGGGAACGGTAGATCTCGGCGGCGTCCGCGCTCAGCCGGGCACTGTGGTTCAGCACGTCGCCGGCCGCGGTCGAACGCTCGGTGATCTGCCAGGCGGTGACGGTGCCGAACGCGACGACGAGGACGGCAAGGGTCGCGCCGATGATGCGGAGGCGGCCGGGCTCGGTGGTGGCCGAGGCGCGCAGACGCTCGGCCGTTTCGCGCCACGCCCGGCGCCGCGGTGCCGCCCGGGGCGCCGCGGACCCTCCTGTGTCTGGTGCTGCGCCTCGCGTCGGCGTGTGCGTCACTTACCCTCCCCCAGCCCCGGACCACCGCGTATGCGGAGGTCATGCAGCAGTATGGCTGGCGCTGCCTGCGCGCTTCCACCGCCGGGGGCGGATCTCCCCTCCCCCCAGCAGCCCACACGCTCCCGCACGGGGGTTCGGTTCCACGCCCGCTGAACCGGGAAGCGGGGCGGGTGGGCGCACGGCCGGGGTCGTACGCCGTGCGCCCGCGCGCCGCGCTGCCGGCGCGAGCCCTTCCGTACCCCCCGAACTGTCAGGCGTAGTGCGCGCGCAGGGCCGCGTGGGCCGCCGGGGGCGCGGTGACGCGGTCGAGGCCGAGCAGCGCCGCGCCCAGGACCGGGGGAGCGGTGACGACGCGGGGGCGGGCCTTGGGGGCGCGGGAGGCGAGGCGGGCGGTGAGCGCGTCCATCAGATACGGATGGCGCGCCGCCATGACGCCACCGCCGAGCACGACGTCCGTCTCCTCCTCCAGCAGGTCGAGCCGGCCGAGTGCCACCACGGCCAGCGCGACGATCTCCTCGGCCTGCCGGTCCAGGATCGTCCTGGCCACCGGATCGCCCGCGTCCGCCGTCGCGAAGAGAACCGGCGTGAGCTCGTACGTCCGCGTCCCCGGAATCGTGTGCAGGTGCAGCGCCTCGATCAGCGCGGACATCGACGGCAGCCCGAAATGCCCCGGCAGCGTCGAGGCCAGCGCGGTCGGCCCGCCGCGCCCGTCCTCGGCGCGGGCCGCGTACCACAGGGCCTCCTCGGCGAGCCCGTACCCGCCGCCCCAGTCCCCGGATATCCTGCCGAGCGCCGGGAACCGCGCGGTGCGCCCGTCCGGCAGCATCCCCACGCAGTTGATGCCCGCGCCGCACACCACCGCGACGCCCCGTGGCTCGTCCACCCCGGCCCGCAGGATCGCGAACGTGTCGTTGGCGACCCGCGTGGTACGCGCCCACCCCCGTGCGTGCACCGCTGCTTCGAGTTGCCGCTCCTCGACCGGCAGGTCCGCGTTGGCCAGGCACGCCGACGTGTGTTCGGCCAGCGGTGTCCCGTCCCCCGCCGCACTTCCCTCGGCGGCCAGGCCCGCCTGGGCGGCCGCGCGCGCCACGATGCGCGCGAGCGACCCGACGGCCGCCTCGACCCCGACGACCGGCGGCTGGAACCCGCCGCCGCGCGCGGCGCCGAGCACCGTCCCGTCGGCGGCGACCAGCGCCACGTCGGTCTTGCTGTTGCCCGCGTCGATGGCGAGAACGCCGCCGGGCACGAGCGGCTCCAGGGTCAGGCCCACGCCAAGTGCTCCCGGTTGTGCGCGACGAGACGGTCGGTCAGCGCGTCCGCGTACTCGTACTGCCCGATCAGCGGGTGTGCCAGCAGCGCCCGGAAGACCCGGTCCCGCCCGCCGCGCAGCGCCGCGTCCAGAGCCAGGTCCTCGTACGCCGTGACGCTCGCGATCAGGCCCGCGAACAGCGGATCGAGCGGTGCGACCGGCAGCGGCGCGGCGCCGCCGCCGTCCACCACCGCCGGCACCTCGATCACCGCGTCGTCGGCGAGGAACGGCAGGGTGCCGTTGTTGTACGTGTTCACCACCTGCACGTCGCCGGACCAGGAGGCGGACGCGGGCCGCAGCAGGGACGCGGCCAGCGCCACCGCCGCTTCCGAGTAGTAGGCCCCGCCGCGTTCGGACAGCAGTTCCGGCTTCTCGTCCAGAGCCGGGTCCGCGTACATGTCCAGCAGCCGCTGCTCCATCGCGGCCACCTCGGCCGCCCGCGACGGCTTGGTCCGCAGCTCCCGCACCACCTCGTCGTGCGCGTAGTAGTACCGCAGGTAGTAGGAGGGCACGACGCCGAGCCGGTCCAGGATCTCCCGCGGCAGGCGCAGCTCGGCGGCGATCTCGGCACCGTGTCCGGCGAGCAGCTTCGGCAGCACGTCCGCGCCGCCCGGCCCGCCGAGCCGCACCCCCCGCTCCCACGTGAGGTGGTTGAGCCCCACATGGTCGAGGTGCACCTGTTCGGGCGCCACATCCAGCAGTCGCGCGAACTTCCGCTGGAACCCGATCGCCACGTTGCACAGCCCGACCGCCTTGTGCCCGGCCTGGAGCAGCGCCCGCGTCACGATGCCGACCGGGTTGGTGAAGTCGACGATCCAGGCCTGCGGCGCCACCCGCCGCACCCGTTCGGCGATGTCCAGCACCACCGGGACGGTGCGCAGCGCCTTGGCGAGGCCGCCCGCGCCCGTCGTCTCCTGCCCGACGCAGCCGCACTCCAGCGGCCACGTCTCGTCCTCGTTGCGTGCCGCCTGCCCCCCGACGCGCAACTGGAGCAGCACCGCGTCGGCTCCCGCCACTCCCGCCTCCAGATCCGCGGTGGTCACCACCTTCGCCGGGTGTCCCTGGCGCCCGAGGATGCGCCGGGCCAGCCCGCCCACCAGCTCGACCCGCTCGGCCGCCGGATCGACCAGCACCAGCTCCTCGACCGGCAGGCTCTCCCGCAACCGCGCGAATCCGTCGACCAGTTCGGGCGTATACGTGGACCCGCCGCCCACGACTGCCAGTTTCATCCCTTGACTCCTGTCAGGGTCACGCCTTCGATGAAGGCCTTCTGCGCGAAGAAGAAGACGGCGATCACCGGTGCCATCACCAGTACGGTGGCCGCCATCGTCAGGTTCCAGTTGGTGTGGTGGGCGCCTTTGAAGGACTCCAGGCCGTAGCTGAGCGTCCAGGCGGCGGTGTTGGAGCTGGCGTAGATCTGCGGGCCGAAGTAGTCGTTCCAGCAGTAGAAGAACTGGAAGAGGGCGACCGCGGCGAGGGCCGGTTTGATCATGGGGACGATCACGGTGAGCAGGGTGCGCAGTTCGCCGCAGCCGTCGACCCTGGCGGCCTCGCCGTACTCCTTGGGGATGGTGAGGAGGAACTGCCGCAGCAGGAAGATGGTGAAGGCGTCGCCGAAGGCCATCGGGACGATCAGCGGCCACAGGGTGCCGTCGAGGCCCAGCTGCTTGGTCCAGAACAGGTACATCGGGATGACGACCACCTGCGGGGGGAGCATCATCGTGGCGACCACCAGCACCATGACCAGGTTGCGCCCGCGGAACCGGAACTTCGCCAGGGCGTAGGCGACCGGCAGCGAGGACGCGATGGTCAGGGCGGTGCCGCAGACCGCGTAGAGCAGGGTGTTGCGCCACCAGGTGAGGAAGCCCGGGGTGTTCCAGACGGTGCGGAAGTTGGACCACTGCCAGGAGTGGGGCCACAGGTCGCGGGTGAGGGCCTGGTCGTCGCTCATCACCGCGGTGAGGAAGACGAAGACGAAGGGGAGCACGAAGAAGGCGGCGGCTGCGATGCCGAGGGCGTGCACCGCGATCCAGTGGAGCCACTGTCTGCGCCGGGCGGCGCGCCGGGCGCGGGCGGCGGCGCTCTGCGGGGCGCTCCCGCCGGACGCGGCGGTGCCGGTGGTGAGAGTCGCGTGGGTCATGGGGATCAGTCCTCCGCCGACAGGAAGGTGCCCCCGCGGCGCATCAGCAGCGCTGTACAGGCCATCGCCAGGGCGAACAGCACCAGTGCCACGACACACGCGGATCCGTAGTCGAAGCGCTGGAAGCCGAGGTTGTAGACGAGCTGCGGGAGCGTCAGGGTCGATTTGTCGGGGTAGCCGGGCTCGAACTGCTGGCCGGAGTTGCCGATGACGCCGGAGGCGACCTTCCCGGCGACCAGTGGCTGTGTGTAGTACTGCATGGTCTGGATGACCCCGGTGACCACAGCGAACGTCACGATCGGGGAGATGTTCGGGAGCGTCACGAACCGGAAGCGGTGCCACGCTCCCGCGCCGTCCAGCTCGGCGGCCTCGTACTGCTCCTTCGGTACGTCGAGCAGGGCGGCCATGAAGATCACCATGAGGTCGCCGATGCCCCACAGGGCCAGCACGGTCAGCGCGGGCTTGGACCAGTGCGGGTCGGTGAACCACCCCGGGGTGGGAACGCCGATGCCGCCGAGCATGTGGTTGACCGGGCCGGTGCCGGGGTTGAGCAGGAAGACGAACGCCATGGTGGCGGCGACCGGAGGGGCCAGGTAGGGCAGGTAGAAGGCGGTACGGAACAGGCCCGCGCCGGTCTTGATCTTCGTGATCAGCAGGCCGATGCCGAGCCCGAAGACCACCCGCAGGGTCACCATGACGACGACCAGCCACAGCGTGTTGCGCAGCGCGGGCCAGAACAGCGGGTAGTCGCCGAGGACGTACGACCAGTTCGTGCCGCCGGTCCAGGCCGGTGGGTTGAACCCGTCGTAGTGCATGAAGGAGAAGTAGACGGTGGACAGCAGCGGGTAGGCGAAGAAGACGCCGAAGCCGACGAGCCAGGGTGACAGGAAGGCGAGGTTGCGCAGCGCACGCCTGCGGCTGCGGGCGCGCAGCGCGCCGCCGGGCCGCCGGCCGGGTGCCGGGAGGTCGGTGGCGCTCATCACTTGACCTGCGCTATGTCCTTGTCGACCTGGGAGTCGACGCCGCGCAGACCGGCTTGCAGATCCTTGGACCGTCCGGACTCGTACGCGTAGCCGAAGTCCTGGAGTGTGGCCTGGTACGCGCCGCCGTTGACACTGGACGGAGTGGTCGTGCTGTCCGGGTGCCGCACGATGCCGAGGAAGGTCCGGAAGCCGGGGTCGGCGTCCAGCCGCGGGGACTCCAGCGCGGCGAGTGTGGAGGGCACGTTGTGGATGGCGTTGGCGAAGGAGACGACCGCGTCGGTGTCGGTGGTCATGAACTTCACCAGTTCCCAGGCGGCGTTCTTCTTGGCGCTGGTGCTGGCGATGCCGATGATCGTGCCGGACAGGTAGCCCCTGCCGTACGTGCCCGCCTGGTCGTCGGGGACCGGGAAGGGCGCCACGCCGAGGTCGTTCATCCCGGCGTCCCTGGCCATGCCGAGCCGCCACTCGCCGTCGATGCCCATCGCGACCTGGCCGGTGTGCAGCGGGTTCTTCGCGCCGAACTCGTCACCGAAGCCGGCCCGGTACTTCTCCAGTTTCGTGAAGCCGCCGAGTGCCTTCACCAGGTCCTGCTGCCAGGTGAACATCGCGGCGAAACCGGGGTCCCGGGCCACCCGGGACCTGCCCGCCGCGTCAAAGTACCGCACGCCCCACTGCGCGGCGAAGCGGCCGGGCGTCGACTCGTAACCGTGAAAGTTCGGCATGAAGCCGAGTTGGCTGTACGAATCCCCCGTGGTCTTCGTCAGCTTGACCGCGTCCTGCTTGAACTCCGACAGCGTCTTCGGCGGCGCGGTGATGCCGGCCGCGGCGAACGCCTTCTTGTTGTAGTAGAGCCCGTACGCGTCGCCGAGCAGCGGCAGGGTGCAGCGCTTCCCCTGGAACTGCGTGTACTCCAGCATCGGCTTGGGGAAGGTGGCGGCCGGGTCGATGGCCGACTTCGCCAGGAAGGGTGCGAGGTCGGCCAGGGAGCCCGATGAGCAGAACTGGCCGACGTTGTCGGTGGTGAAGGAGGAGACGACGTCGGGGGCCCGGTCACCGCCCGCCCGCAGCGCCTGGTTGATCTTGTCGTCGGAGATGTTGGCCTGCACCTTGACGTGGATGTTGGGGTGCGCCGTCTCGAACCGGTCGACGTTGTCGTTGATCGCCTTCAGCTCGCTCGGGGCGCTCCAGCCGTGCCAGAACGTGATGGTGACGTCCTTGGAGGCGTCGTCGTCGGCCGAGGTGGAACCCTGGCCGGTACACGCACTCGCGAGCAGGGACAGCGCGGCGGTGACCGCCATGGTGGCGGCTGCCTTTGTCAGACGGGACACAGCTCTTTACCTCCGGGGTTGGAGAGGGGGCGTTTCGGGGGCGCGGCGCTGCGCGGGTAGGCGGTGCCGTCGGAACGGCGTGTTCGGGGTGCCGTTCCGCTCGGTGAGCGGGGGTGACGGGGCGCGGGGCGGTCGGGCTTCGGCGCGGGTGACGGGGAAGCGGTCGGACGGGCTCAGCGCGTGGTGTCGAACACCTCGTCGCGGGTGGCGGCCAGGGCGCTCTCCAGCGCCCCGGTCAGTACGGGGTGCGTCTGGACCGTGCCGAGCACCAGCCGCGGCCGGGGTACGGCCAGCTCGGCCAGCTCGGACTGGATCAGCGCGCGCAGGGGTTCCCCGCCCGCGACGGTGACGGCGCCCGACAGCACGATCAGCTCCGGGTCGAGTACGGCGACGAGCGAGGCCAGGCCGATCGCGTGGCCGGTGGCGCAGCGGGCCAGCAACTCGGCGTACGGGTCCCCGTCCGCGGGGCGGCTGTCCGCCGGTCGCCGGTCCGCCCGGGGCCCGTCCGGCTGCTGCCGTTGTGCCGGGACCCCGTCCGCGTGGCGCCCGGCGGCCCGGGCCAGCAGTTCCGCCGCCGCGTCCTGCACCGTGCCCGCCGGAACCTCCAGCCCCAGCTCACGGGCGATTCCCAGCACCGCGGTGCAGCCCGCCAGCTCCTGGAAGCCGCCGTTGTTGGTCTTGGCGACGTTGCGGACCAGCGGCGTGCCCGGCACCGGAAGGAAACCGACCTCGCCCGCGCCCCCGGTCCAGCCGCGGTGCAGCCGGCCGCCGATGACGAGGGCGGCGCCGATGCCCTCCTCGTTCCACAGCAGCACGAAGTCGCCGTGGCCGCGGGCCGCGCCGATCCGCTGCTCGGCGACCGCGGCGAGGTTGACGTCGTTGTCGTACTCCAGCGGCATCGGCAGCGCGGCGGCCAGCTCGTCCAGCAGCGTGGGGGAGTGCCAGCCGGGCAGGTGGCTGGCGTACCGCAGCCGCCCGGTGCTGGGGTCGAAGGCGCCCGGTGTGCCGATCACGGCCCGGTGCAGGTCGTCCCGGCTGAGCCCGGCGGCCTTGACCGCGCCGTCCACCGCCGCCACCACCTGCTCGACCGCGCTGTCCGCCCGGCGGTGCGGGGTGGGCAGCGTGAAGCCGCCGACGGTCCGTCCGGTGATGTCGGCGACCGCGGCCTGGATCCGCTCGGTGTTGACGTCGAGACCCGCGACGTGGGCCGCGGCCGGGTTGACCGAGTAGAGCTGGGCGTTGGGTCCCGGGCGGCCCGCGGTGGTACCGGTCGCCTGCACCAGTCCGGCCGCTTCGAGACGGGCCAGCAGCTGCGAGGCGGTGGGCTTGGACAGGCCGGTGAGTTTGCCGATCCGGGTCCGGGACAGCGTGCCGTGCTCCAGCAGGAGGTCGAGTGCGGCGCGGTCGTTCATCGCGCGCAGGACGCGCGGCGTGCCGGGGGTGCCAGGTGTGCCAGCCATGCGCGCCATCCTCCCTCAGTGCACTGTTAGGAAACTTTCCTATTGGTGAAACGAAAAATAGGCCCCCCTTCGGGCCACCGTCAAGGGGGGCGCCGGAAAAAAGGGGGGCCGGGACGAAGGGGGCCGGGAAGAGAGGCCGCGGAACGGCCGTGGGAAGGCTCAGACCTCTCCGGCGGAGGGCTGTGGCGGCACCGACGCGGGCGCCGGAGCGCGCACCGGCGTGGGCGACTCTCCGGACTCGCCGCCCTCCGCGCCCGCCCCGGGAGCGCCCGCCACCTGCTCCTGCCCGACTGCCGACGTACCGCCGGTGATCACGATGCCCGCCTCGTCGAACGCCAGCTTGATCCGCCAGCGCAGCTCGCGCGCCACCGCCGTCGCCTCGCCCGGCATCGTCCTGGCCTGCGCCTGGATCACCACCGAGTCCGAGGTCACCGACTCGAGGCCGAGCACCTTGACCGGCTCCCAGAGCCGCTCGTCCCACGGGCTCTGCTTGCCCATCGCCTCGGCGGTCGCCGCGATCACCGACCGCGCCCGCTCCAGGTCCTCGCCCGTGCCCACCTGCACGTCCACCACGGCTGTCGCCCAGCCCTGGCTGAGGTTCCCGATCCGCTTGACCTCGCCGTTGCGCACGTACCAGATCTCGCCGTTGTCGCCGCGCAGCTTCGTCACCCGCAGCCCGACCTCGATCACGGTGCCGCTGGCCACGCCCGCGTCGATCACGTCGCCGACGCCGTACTGGTCCTCGAGGATCATGAAGACCCCGGACAGGAAGTCCGTCACCAGGTTCCGCGCGCCGAAACCGATCGCCACGCCCGCGACCCCGGCGCTCGCCAGCAGCGGCGCCAGGTTGATCCGCAGCACCGACAGGACGGTCAGCGCGGCCGTGCCCAGGATCAGGAACGACGCCACGCTCCTGAGCACCGAGCCGATCGCCTCGCTGCGCTGCTTGCGCCGCTCGGCGTTGACCAGCAGGCCGCCCAGCGTCGTAT
Source organism: Streptomyces sp. (assembly GCF_036524955.1). GTDB lineage: Bacteria > Actinomycetota > Actinomycetes > Streptomycetales > Streptomycetaceae > Actinacidiphila. Next base: position 34,655 of record NZ_DATDBG010000261.1, on the reverse strand, counting down.
TGGCAGCGGCCTCCGCACCCCGGTTCATCCGGTCGATCAGCCGGGTGATGGTCCGGCGCACCACCGAACGCAGCGCGACCGCGACGATCACGATGAACACGATGCGGAGTCCGGCGTTCAGCCAGTCCGCCCAGTTCTCGTCCACCCAGCTGTTGGCCTGGACGGCGGACTCGGGCATGGCGGTGAGGATTGCGGCGGCTCGGGGCGTCGCGGTGAACACGGGTGGGACCTCCGTCGGGGAAACCGGTCTTCCAATCTAACGGGGGACCGTTGCCGTCCTGTTGCCCTGTTCAAGGAGCGGAAGCCCGAAAACCGGGGGATGTAAGGAGAGTGCGCCGAAGTCTGGAGGAGAAAGTGTGGTCCAAAACACCCTCGGTCCGTTACCCGGGCGTGGTGGCGCGGCGCCCTGCCTTCCGGAGAGACTGAGACAGATCGTCCCGGCGCGAGCCACGCGCCGCCGGCGTTAAAGGAGGCATCCGTGCCGCATGTCCTGGTCCTGAACGCGTCGTACGAGCCGCTCGGCGTCGTACCGCTCCGCCGCGCGCTCATCCTCGTGCTCAACAACAAGGCCGTATGCCTCGAGGAATCCGGCGCCTATCTGCACAGCGAGACGCAGGCGCTGCCCGCGCCCAGTGTCGTCAAGCTCACCAAATTCGTGCGCGTGCCCTTTCGCGGCACCGTGCCCCTCACCCGCCGAGCACTCTTCGCCCGCGACGGCGGCAAGTGCGCGTACTGCGGAGCCGCCGCCACCAGCGTCGACCACGTCATCCCGCGCAGCCGCGGCGGACAGCACGTCTGGGACAACGTGGTGGCGGCGTGCAGACGCTGCAACCACGTCAAGGCGGACCGCCACGTCGCCGAGCTCGGCTGGCGGCTGCGCCATCAACCGGCCCCGCCGTCCGGACTCGCCTGGCGGATCATCGGGACCGGACATAGGGACCCGCGCTGGCTGCCCTACCTGCAGCCGTTCGGCGCGGACGACGCCCTGGCCCGGATCGACGGCATATCAGCCTGAGATCCGGGCCTTCGTGTCTGTGGCGCAACACCTCCGGCCTGCGCGTACGCGGGGCCGGGGGTGTTGTCGCCCGCGGCAGCAGCCGGTCGTCGGCCTGCCGCACCCCCCCGTGTCAGGCCGGTGCCGCTCAGGTGCCGTGGGCGGAGGACCGGTGCCCGACCTGCGTGACCCACCGCCGGTCACCCCGGACGCGCCCAGCCCGGGACAGTGCGGCCGTCAGCGGCCCGCCCGGAATCACCTGCGCAGGTCGGCACAGCGCTCAGCCGTCCACACCGGCCCGGGATCCGGGTCGTCGTGTGTCACGGGACGCGTGCCCCGGCTCTGGGGGGCGTGCGTCCGCACGGGGTCCGGACCGCCACGGCGGCCCGGGGTCACCCCGCGACGGCGTATGCCTCCACGCCGAACAGCGAGTAGCCGTACTTCGTGGCCCGCCGCACCCCCTGCACCCGCAGGAAGCGGGTGTCCGCCGCCGCCTCCAGCCATACGGTCTCGGTGCCGCCGCCCCCGTCCGTCACCGTGGCCGCGGTCTGCCAGGCCACCCCGTCCGCGGAGGTGAGAATCCGGTAACCGGCCGCGTACGCGTCCTGCCAGTGCAGCACCACCCGGCCGACCCGTGCCGGGGCCGGGAGCTCGACCTGCACCCAGGAGTCGTCGGTCACCGGCGACGACCAGCGGGTGGCCGGATCCCCGTCAGCCACCGCACGCGCCGGGAAGCCGGGGGTCTCGTCGCCGGACGAGGCGGCCGTCGCGCCGGGTACGAGATCGGGTCCGCCGGTACGCGGATGCGTGCGTACGGTCAGGCGGCGCTCCACGGTGCGGCCGGCGACGGTGAGGCGGACCGGGACGGAGTACGTGCCGGGGGCCGTTCCGGCGGGGACCTGGACGCGCAGGGGCACGGGCGCGGTGGCGCCCCGGGGGAGGGCGAGCTCTCGGGGGGCGGTCACCTTGATCCCGGCGGGCGCGGCGCCGACCGCGACGGTGGCGGTGAGGTCGCGGGGCAGCCCGGCGGCGAGGTGGGCGGTCACCGTCCGCGGCGGGCCGCCGGCCTCGGCGTCCAGCCCGGTCGCCCGGTCGAGGGTGACGCGGGGCGGTTCGGCGAACCACGGCACGACCTGGTGGACGCCGTCCGCGTCGGAGATCCGTACCGCGTCGGCGAGCACGCCGGCGTGCAGTTCGGTCCAGCCGCCCGGGTCCAGGGTGCCGATCCGGCGCCAGGTGCCGAGGGTGCGGACCTCGACGGAGACGGCGGCCGGAGCGGGACCCGGGGCGCGCGACGAGGTGTCCCGCGGACCCGGCGGCGCGATGCCGGCGCCCTTCGCCGGGCCTTTCGCGGCGGCCGTCACCGTCACCGTGTCCAGCAGTCGCGCGCCGGCGAACCGTACCGTCACCGGACCCGGCCCCGCGGCCGTGGCCAGGTCGCCGTCCACCACCGTGGCGGCGTTCCCGGTACCCGTCGCCGTAGGGGGTGTCTCGCCCGGCACCGAGACGGCGAAGTCCCGTACCGTCACCGCCGCCGACTGTCCGGCCGTGGCGCGCAGCCGGACGCGGCGGGCGCGGGTGCCGGGCGGGAGGGCGGCGTGGATGACCGCCTGCTCGTGGTACTGCCCGATCCGGCGCCAGCCCGAGCCGTCGTCGTCGGCGACCTCCAGCACGGCGTGGTGCAGGAAGTCGTCCGATCCGTCACCGTCGCCCATCGTGATCCGCACGTCACTGACCGGCTTCGCCGTACCGAGATCGACCCCGAGGACGTCGTCCGGCTGCGGCGGGGCGTCGCTCGACCAGGAGGTCGTGTCCTTGCCGTCGGTCATCGCGGCGGGGTCGGTGCCGCGCCCGGAGGCCAGGGTGCTGGTGGCGGTCCTGCCGTCCGTACGCAGTCCCGTCCACGCGTCGCCGCGGGCCGCCGCGCGGTCGAGGAAGGCGTCCAGCGTCCCGGCGCCGACCCGAGCGGTGCCCTGGCCGAGTGCGTCCCGGTCCCGGTCCAGCGCCTGCCGGGCCTGCCACGCCGCGGCGCCGTCCCCCGCGGCCTGTGCGACGAGCATGTCCACGGCGTGCCCGCCCGCGGCGCCGTATCCGGAGAGCCGGTCCAGCCAGGGCCCCGCCTCGTCGCCGAAGGTGCCGTCGGCGAGCCCTTGGAGGGCGCTCGGGGCGCCCCTCATGACCGCGAAGGCCGCACGCAGCCGGTCCGCCGCACCGCCCAGCCTCACCGTGTCGCCGGCGTCCAGCGCGGTCTGGAAGTCCCCTGTCAACGGCCGCAGATACGCCGACTCCTCGCCGCCGAGCGCGGACGACGACTCGTTGCCGGCCAGCGCGCGCAGCGCGGCCCGGGCCGCCGGGGCGGGGCCCGCGAGATCGTCGATCGCGGCCTGCCAGGAGGCCGCCGGGTCGTAACCGCGCGGATTCCAGGCGAAGTCCGCGACCGTGAACAGCGGGATGCGGGACGCGGCGGGCTGCTGCATCGCACCGGCCAGTACTCCGGCCAGCATGGTCGCGACGGCCGGTTCGCGCCCGGTGTAGGGGCCGAGAAAGAGACGGCCGGGGTCGAAGTCGTTGACGGGGTAGTTGTCGACGGTGGTCAGCGGATGCCGCAGCGCGGCCTGGGCGGCGGACACCTGTGCGCCGGTGATGCTTCTCGGGAGCACGCCGACGCCGGTCCAGGCGACGGTGACGCCGGGGTCGAGCGCCCGCGCCAGCGCGGTGCGGTACGGGGTCGGGCCGTCCTGGTAGAACTCGGTGGGCAGCAGCGACAGTTCGGCGCCCGGGTACCGCCCGGCCAGGTACGCGGCCGTGGCGTTGGCCGCTTTCGCCTGCGCGCGGGCCGCCGCGTCCGGACCGGTGCCGAACTCCCTCGCGTCCGCACCGCAGTGCCACTCGCTGTAACTGACGTCCTGGAACTGCAACTGGAAGGCCCGCACCCCCAGCGCCCACATCGCGTCCAGCTTCCGCTCCAGGGCACGCTGGTCCGCCGCCGAGCTGAAGCACATCGCCTGGCCGGGCGCGACCGCCCAGGCGAGCGTCACATGGCCACGGGCCGCCTTCCCGGCGAGCGCCCGGAAACCGGCGCGCAGGCCGGCGGGGTACGGCTCACGCCACCGCGCCTGGCGATACGGGTCGTCGCCCGGCGCGTACAGGAAACGGTTCTGTTTGGTCCTGGCCAGGAAGTCCAGCTGGGTCAGGCGCTGCTCCTGCGTCCAGGGGACCCCGTAGAACCCCTCGGTCACCCCCCGCACGGGGGCGGCGGGCCAGTCCCGTACGGTCACGGCCGCGAAGCCGCGGTCGCCGTGCGAGACGGTCGCCAGCTGGCGGAGCGTCTGGGCGGCGTGGAAGAGGCCGTCCGGGCCGGCGCCGTCGAGGGCGATCGTCCGGTCGTCGACCGCCAGCCGGTAGCCGCCGGAGGGGAGGTCGCCCCGTGCCGGGACGCGCAGATCGGCCAGCGGCGTCAGGGCGGGGGCGCCGGCGTACACGGTGAGTCCGGGGCCGCGGGCCTGCGATCGTAGGAGCCGGCGTGCCCCCGCCTGACGCAGTGCGTCCTCGACGACGTCGAGCGCCGCGGGGTCGGCGTCGTCGCCGGCCACGACGGTGACCTCGGGGGTGACCCGGGCGAACCGGCCCTGGGCCCGAAGGCTCTGCGGCCGAGGCCACACGGCGGGGACCGCGGGGCCGTGCTCGGTGGCCGTCGCGGACGCGGCCGGCTGTGCGGGCGTCCGACCGGCGAGCGCCGGCGCTTGGCCGGTCGCCTGGTCGGCGAGTGCGGGTGCCTGCCCCAGCCAGCCCCCGACCACCGTGGCGGCCACCGCCACCGCCGAACCCCTGCGCAGCACGTTTCCCTCCCGCAGCCCGCAGCCCGCAGCCCACCGACCCACATGACCCACATGACCCACCGAACGAACCGCGAGCCCATCACTCCGGCCGCCCGCGTGTCAACGTCTCCTTCGCGGGAGGCGGTGGCGCCGGGAGGCGCGGGCGGCGGCGCCGCGCGGGAGGCGCCCGGAATTCGATGTCGGCGGCCCCCGCACCGAAACCAGTGCCGCGTCAGCCGCGCCGGTCGCGTTGCCAGGGTTTGCCCCGTCGCGACGCCCGGAACAGCACCTCGTGGCGTTGCCGCATCGGCCGAGCAGGCCCACTACCCACTACGAGGCCGGTCCGGCGCCTTGCGACGCACCGCACCGGACGCCGCTCCTTGACGGGCAAACCCTGACTGACGCGGCACCAGGGTGACGCCGCACCCCACCGGGCTGGCGGCGCTCGGCACCGCTGCCGCACTCCAGCCGCACCAGGGACGCTCCACTGCGCCGCCGCGCCCGCACGCCCCGCGCAGGCCGACCGGTCCCACACCGGCGCCGGCCGCCTGACGTGCTGCGGGGGACTCTGAAAGTTGTCCACAGGGGCTCGGCGGGGGAGGCGGGGTGCGTGCGAGGATGGCTGTCTCAGCGGACGAGAAGGAGTGGGCCACTGTGGCTGGTACGAACCTCACGCGTGAGGAGGCGCAGGAGCGTGCGCGCCTGCTCACTGTGGACACCTATGCGGTAGAGCTGGATCTTGGCGGGGCCCAGGACGGAGGGACCTTCCGGTCGGTCACCACCGTGCGCTTCGACGCGGCCGAGGACGGGGCCTCCACCTTCATCGACCTGGTCGCACCCGCCGTGCACGACGTCGTGCTGAACGGGAAGGAGCTGGACCCGGCCGAGGTCTTCGCGGACTCGCGGATCACCCTGCCCTCCCTGCGCGCCGGGGGGAACGAGCTGCGGGTCGTGGCGGACTGCGCCTACACCAACACCGGCGAGGGACTGCACCGCTTCGTCGACCCGGTGGACAAGCAGGCCTACCTCTACACCCAGTTCGAGGTGCCGGACGCCCGCCGCGTCTTCGCAAGCTTCGAGCAGCCGGACCTGAAGGCGAGCTTCGCCTTCACCGTGCGGGCGCCACGCGGCTGGACGGTGATCTCCAACTCGCCGACCCCCGAGCCCCCGGCCGACGGCGTGTGGGTCTTCGAGCCCACCCCGCGCATCTCCACGTACATCACCGCGCTGATCGCCGGGCCGTACGCGTCGGTGCACAGCAGCTGGGAGGGCGAGGGCCGCAGCGTGCCGCTCGGCATCTACTGCCGCCCGTCCCTCGCGGAGTACCTGGACGCGGAAGCGGTCTTCGACGTCACCCGCCAGGGCTTCGACTGGTTCGAGGAGAAGTTCGCCTACCCCTACCCCTTCGCCAAGTACGACCAGCTCTTCGTGCCCGAGTTCAACGCCGGGGCGATGGAGAACGCCGGCGCGGTCACCATCCGCGACCAGTACGTGTTCCGGTCCAAGGTCACCGACGCCGCGTACGAGACGCGTGCCGAGACCATCCTGCACGAGCTGGCCCACATGTGGTTCGGCGACCTGGTCACCATGGAGTGGTGGAACGACCTGTGGCTGAACGAGTCGTTCGCCACCTACACCTCCATCGCCTGCCAGGCGCACGCCCCCGGCTCGAACTGGCCGCAGGCGTGGACGACCTTCGCCAACTCCATGAAGACCTGGGCCTACCGGCAGGACCAGCTGCCGTCCACCCACCCGATCATGGCGGAGATCGAGGACCTGGACGACGTCCTGGTCAACTTCGACGGCATCACCTACGCCAAGGGCGCCTCCGTGCTCAAGCAGCTCGTCGCGTACGTCGGGACGGACGAGTTCTTCGCCGGTGTGCAGGCGTACTTCAAGCGGCACGCCTGGGGGAACACCCGGCTGACCGACCTGCTGGGCGCGCTGGAGGAGACCTCGGGCCGCGACCTGAAGACGTGGTCCAAGGCGTGGCTGGAGACCGCGGGCATCAACGTGCTGCGGCCCGAGCTGACCGTGGACGGGTCCGGCGTCGTCACCTCCCTCAAGGTCCGCCAGGAGGCCCCCGACCTGCCCGCAGGCGCCAAGGGCACGGCGGTGCTGCGGCCGCACCGGATCGCTGTCGGTGCCTACGATCTGCAAGGCGGCAAGCTGGTCCGTACCAGCCGTATCGAACTGGACGTGGACGGCGAGCTGACCGAGGTGCCGTTCCCGCCCGGCACCCGCCGCCCCGACGTGATCCTGCTCAACGACGACGACCTGTCGTACGCCAAGGTGCGCCTGGATGAGCAGTCCCTCGCGGTCGTCCGCGACCACCTGGGCGACTTCACCGAGTCGCTGCCGCGCGCCCTGGTGTGGGCGGCGGCCTGGGACATGACGCGGGACGGCGAGCTGGCCACCGGCGACTACCTGGAACTGGTGCTGCACGGCATCGCCAAGGAGACCGACATCGGGGTGGTGCAGTCGCTGCACCGCCAGGTGAAGCTGGCCCTGGACCTGTACGCGGCCCCGGAGCGGCGCGAGAGCGGCCTGGCCCGCTGGACCGGGGCGGCCCTGGAGCACCTGGAGGCCGCGGCCCCCGGCAGCGACCACCAGCTCGCCTGGGCCCGCGCCTTCGCCGCGACCGCCCGCACTCCCGAGCAGCTCGACATCCTCGCCGGCCTGCTGGACGGCACCGTGGAGTACGAGGGCCTGGCCGTCGACACCGACCTGCGGTGGGCACTGCTGAAGCGGCTGGCCGCGACCGACCGGGCCGCCGAGGCGGAGATCGAGGCCGAGCTGGTACGCGATCCCACCTCGGCGGGTGAGCAGCACGCGGCGGGCGCGCGGGCCGCCCGGCCGGACGCGGAGGCCAAGGCCGCGGTGTGGGCGTCGGTCGTGGAGGACGACAAACTGCCCAACGCCGTGCAGGAAGCGGTCATCGGCGGCTTCGTCCAGACCGACCAGCGCGAGCTGCTCGCGGGGTACACCGAGCGGTACTTCGCCGAGGTGAAGCGGGTCTGGGAGACCCGCAGCCACGAGATGGCGCAGCAGATCGTGGTCGGCCTCTACCCCTCGCTGCACGTCTCGCAGGCCACCCTGGACGCCACGGACGCCTGGCTCGCCGAGGCCGAGCCGGTCCCGGCCCTGCGGCGGCTGGTCACCGAGTCCCGCGCGGGCGTGGAGCGGGCCCTGCGGGCCCAGGAGGTGGACGCCGCCGGGGCCGCCGGCTGAGCCGAGAAGGACAGGTGATCCACGGGGAACCGTCGCGTGGCGGTTCCCCATGGGCCAGGATGCCGGTGTGAGCCACATCGTCGGCGCGGCCCCGGCCGCGGCAGAGGTCAGGACCGCGCACACCGCGGAACTGGGGTCCGCGGAGCTGAGCGCCGTGCGGAGGCTGCTGGAGGACGCGTTCGCCGGGCATCCCGACGGGGAGTTCACCGAAGCCGACTGGGATCACACCGTCGGCGGTATGCACGCCCTCGCATGGGAGGGCGGTCGGCTGATCGGGCACGCCGCGGTCGTGCAGCGGCGGCTGCTGTACGGCGGGCGGGCGCTGCGCGCCGGGTACGTGGAGGGCGTCGCCGTACGGGAGGACCGGCGGCGGCGGGGGCACGGTGCCGCGGTGATGGCGGCGGCCGAGCGCTTCATCCGGGGCGGGTACGACCTCGGCGCCCTCGGCAGCGCCGAAGAGGCCACCGGGTTCTACACCGCCCGCGGCTGGCGGGCCTGGCAGGGCCCCACCTCCGCGCTCACCCCCGAGCACGGCATCACCCGCACTCCCGACGAGGACGGCTGGATCTACGTCCTCCCGCTCCCGCACACCCCGCTCGACCTGACCGCGCCCCTGACCTGTGACTGGCGCGACGGCGACGCCTGGTGAGGCGGTGAGCGTTCCCCGCTGACGTGCCGTCGTTTTCCGACGGCACGTCAGTCCAGCCTGCCTGGCCGGACAGTCGTACCGATGGGGTGATCCGGCTGATCGTGGGACCCGCTTCGGTGAGCTTTCGGCGAGCCTGAACCCCACATCCGGGCAAACCGGTAAAGGTGGGGCCCCACCGGCTCCTGGAGGAACGTTCATGGCTGGGTTGACGCGACGCCGGCTGCTCGGCTCGGCGGCGGGGGCGATCGGCGGATCGGCGGCGCTCGCGCTGCTGCCGTCCAGCGTGCAGAAGGCGGTCGCGGCCGGACCGCCGCGCAAGAGCTCCATCGCCGACATCGAGCACGTCGTCCTGCTGATGCAGGAGAACCGCTCGTTCGACCACTACTTCGGCACCCTCTCCGGCGTCCGCGGCTTCGCCGATCCCGACGCGCTGACGCTGTCCACCGGCCGCTCGGTCTTCTACCAGCCCGACACCGTCAACCCCGAGGGCCACCTGCTCCCCTTCCACCTCGACACCAGGACCACCAGCGCCCAGGCCATCCCCTCCACCAGCCACGCCTGGTCCGTCCAGCACAAGGCTTGGAACAACGGCCGGATGGACATGTGGCTGCCCGCCCACCGCGCGGCCGACGGCGCCAACGGCCCGTACGTCATGGGCTACTACACCCGCGACGACATCCCGTTCCAGTTCGCCCTCGCCGAGACCTTCACCGTCTGCGACAACTACTTCTGTTCGGTGCTCGGCCCGACCTGGCCCAACCGCCTGTACTGGATGACGGGCACCCTCGACCCCGCCGGCACCCGGGGCGGCCCGGTGATCAGCAACAGCGCGCCGAACCCGTACCGGTGGACCACGTACGCAGAGCGCCTGGAGGCGGCCGGCGTCAGCTGGAAGGTCTACCAGCAGGACGACGACTACGGCTGCAACCTGCTGGAGAACTTCGCGAACTTCCAGAACGCCGCCCCCGGCTCCGCGCTGCACGAGCGGGGCGTGCGCCCGCAGCCCGAAGGCACCTTCGAGGACGACGCCCGCAACGACCGGCTGCCGGCCGTCTCCTGGATCATCCCGACCGCCGTCCAGTCCGAGCACCCGGACTACCTGCCCGCGGCCGGCGCGGACTTCGTGGCGCAGAAGCTGGAGGCCATCGCCTCCAACCCGGCGGTGTGGGCCAAGACGGCGTTCATCCTCAACTACGACGAGAACGACGGTCTCTTCGACCACGTGCCCCCGCCCACCCCGCCCGCCGGCACCGCCGACGAGTTCGTCCAGGGCCTGCCGATCGGCGCCGGCTTCCGCGTCCCGGCGATCATCGTCTCGCCGTGGACGGTCGGCGGCTGGGTGGCGGGCGAACGCTTCGACCACACCTCGCCACTGCGCTTCCTGGAACGCTTCACCGGCATCCGGGAACCCAATATCTCCGCCTGGCGCCGCGCCACCTTCGGTGACATGACCTCGGCGTTCCGCTTCACCGATCCCGAGCCGGCACCCCCGCCGCTGCCCGACGACACCGCCGAACGGTTGGCGGAGGCCAGACTGGACGTCGCCACCCTGCCCAAACCGGTGCTGCCCGCCGCCGCCCAGACCTTCCCGGTCCAGGAACCGGGCACCCGCCCGCACGCAGGACGGTAGACCCGGCACCCCAGGAAAAACCGCTGGGCGCGGGCCCGCCGGCCCCGGTAGCCTCGGCCTTTGGCCGGGCACCTGGGGGAGGCACCACGATGGCGGCGGGTCTCGGCCGTGACTTCCGTAGGCTGTGGGCGGCGAACTCCGTCTCCACGCTGGGCGACGGCGTGGTCGCCGCGGCGGCCCCGCTGCTGGTCGCCTCGGTCGCGGACGACCCGGTCCTGGTCGGTCTCGCGGTCTTCGTCCAGCAACTGCCGTGGCTGCTGTTCTCCCTGGTCAGTGGGGTCGTCATCGACCGTCTCGACAAGCAGCGGCTCATCGTCGCGGTGGACGCGCTGCGCGGCGCGCTGACCGCCGTACTGGCGGTGGCGGTGTGGTCGGGGCACGCCTCGATCCCGGTGATCTACGCGCTCGCGTTCCTGCTGGGCACGGGGGAGACGCTGGCGGCGACCGCGGCGTCGACGCTGGTACCCGCCGTGGTCCCGGACGAGCTGCTGCCGAAGGCGAACGCGCGGTTGCACGGCTCGTACTTCGTCCTCAACAAGTTCGCCGGGCGACCGCTCGGCGCGAGCCTGTTCGTGCTGGCCGCCGCGCTGCCGTTCGGGCTCGACGCGATGTCGTTCCTGGTCTCGGCGGCACTGGTCGCGACGATGCGCGGGGTGCGGCGGGAACGGGCGGTCGGGGCGTCCAAGGAGGCCGGCCGGTCCCCGGAAGGCGGCGCCTCCCCGCATGCCGGCCGGCCGTCGGTGCGGGCCGACATCGCCGAGGGCCTGCGGTGGGTGTGGGCCGATCCGGTGATCCGGATGATGTCGGTCGCGCTGTGCCTGATGAACGTCACCCTGACCGCGGGCATGTCGACCCTGGTCCTCTACGCCCGGGACCGACTCGGGATGAGCGAGGTCGGCTACGGACTGCTGCTGTCCGCGAGCGCGGTCGGCGGGGTCTTCGGCGCGATGCTGGCACCCCGGTTGCAGGCCCGGTTCCGGGCCTCGCCGCTGCTGCGGGCCGGACTGGTCGTCGAGACGCTGACCCACGTCGGCCTGGCCGCGTCCACCACGGCCTGGGCGGCGGTGTCGGTCCTGGTCGCCTTCGGCGTCCACTCATCGGTACTCGGCGGGGTCGAGACGACCTTCCGGCAGCGGCGGGTCCCGGAGGAGCTGCGGGGGCGGGTGCACAGCGCTTTCCTGATGTTCGCCTACGGCGGCAACGTCGTCGGGGCGGTCGTCGGGGGGCCGCTGGTCCGCTGGCACGGGGTGACGGCCCCGTTCTGGTGCTCGGCGGTGGCGATGACGCTGCTCACCGCGGTGGCCTGGCGGCCGTTCGGCCGCAACCTGGAACCGCGGGGCGCCGCCGAAAGCGCGGCGGCCACCCGAGAGGCGTACGCGGGGCCGTAGCGGGACCCCTCACGCCGTGAAAGGGACCGCGCAGCCCGTGAAGAAAGACCGCTCAGCCGCTCTGCTGCTCCTTGCGGGACTTGTCGGTCACCATCACCAGACCCGCGATGACCGCGAACAGCACGATCGGCGCGGCGACGAACAGGCCGAGCGTCTCGATGACGCTCAGGCCGGAACCCGGGTCGTCACCGTCGTCGCGGGCCACCGCGAACGCGGGGGACGACATCAGCAGCATCAGCGTCGTGGCGGAGGTGACGACGCCGGCGCGCACGGCCTTCTTGGTGAGCTTCTTGTCCACGCGCCCAATGTAGTGACCGTCCCCGCGGCCCGCGCGCCCGGGGTGCCCTTACACGGGTGGTACGGGCCCACGGCCATCCCGCGGTTTCGGTCGGTCTTTCTGCTCGTTCCCTGCGGGGGTGGTCTTGTTCCTCGGCCGCCCGCTCCAGGAACTCGGGCGTCAGCCCTCCGCCCCTTGGTCGGTCTTCTGCTCGTTCCCTGCGCGGGTGGCCTCGTTCCTCGGCCTCCCGCTCCAGGAACTCGGGCGTCAGCCCTCCAGCGGCTGCGGGCCCGTCCCGGCATGGTCCGGCGAGCCCCCGCCGAGCGCCCGCCGCACCGCCTCCGCCAGTGCGCGCAGCCGCGGGGAGGCGGCAAGCTGCTCCAGGCTGAGCGGGGTGCCGTCGGGGCCGGCGACCGGGAGCCGCCAGTTCGGGTACTCGTCCGTGGTGCCCGGCAGGTTCTGCGGGCGGCGGTCGCCCACCGCGTCCGGCAGCCACACGCCGATCATCCGGGCCGGGGTGCGGACCAGGAACCGGTGCACGGCCGTCACCACCGCCTCCTCGTCCGCCGCACCCTCCGGGAGCAGCCCGACCCGGGCGAGCAGCGCCAGCCACTCGGCGACCTCGGCGGCGTCCGCCGCCTCCTCCTCGGCGAGCGGGCGGCTCAGCAGGCCGAGGCGGTGCCGCAGCCCGACGTGCTCGCCGGTCAGCCGGGCCGCGGTGCTCGGCAGGTCGTGGGTGGTCGCAGTGGCCAGGCAGGCTGCCCGCCACGCGGACGGCGGCAGCGGGCGGTGGCCGGCCTCTCCGCCGTTTTCACCGTCCCCGCCGTCCCCGCCGTCCCCGCGGTCATCGTTCCCGGTTCCGTAGTCCCGCTCGAACCACAGCACCGACGTGCCGAGGATGCCCCGGTCGGCCAGCTCCTCGCGGACGCCCGGCTCCACCGTGCCCAGGTCCTCGCCGATCACGACGGCGCCGGCCTCGTACGCCTCCAGGGCGAGCAGGCCGAGCATCGCCTGGGCGTCGTAGTGGACGTACGTGCCCTCGGTCGGCGGGCGGCCCTCCGGCACCCACCACAGCCGGAACAGCCCCATCACGTGGTCCACCCGCAGGCCGCCGGCGTGCCTCAGCAGCCGGGCGATCAGGTCGCGGTACGGGGCGTAGCCGGTGGCCGCCAGCGCGTCCGGACGCCAGGGCGGCAGGCCCCAGTTCTGGCCGCGGGAGTTGAACGCGTCCGGGGGCGCCCCGATGGACATCCCGCCGGCCAGCACCGGCTGCATCGACCAGGCGTCGGAGCCGGCCGGGTGCACGCCCACGGCGAGGTCGTGCACGACGCCGACCGTCATACCGGCGTCCCGGGCGGCCCGCTGCGCCGCATCGAGCTGGCTGTCCGTCAGCCAGCTGAGCCAGCAATGGTGTTCCACCCGTTCCAGGAGCCGGGCGCGGGCGCGTGCCACCTGCGGGGAGCGGGGATCGCGCAGCCCGGCGGGCCAGGTGTGCCAGTCGGGACCGTGCAGTTCGGCCAGGGCGGACCAGGTGGCGTGGTCCTCCAGTGCCTGGCCCTGCTCGGCGCGGAAGCCGGCGTACGCGGCGCGGCGGCCCGGGCTCAGAGGCACCTCCCGCACCAGCGCCAGCGCCTCCGCCTTCAGCGCCCACACCGCGTCGCGGTCGATCAGCGCGTCCTGGAGCAGGACGCTGTCGCGCAGGGCGGCGGCCTTCCGCACCAGGCGTGCGGCGTGCTCGCGGGCCTCGGGCTGGAGACGGGCGTACTCCGGGATCTCCTCCACCCGCAGGTACACCGGATCGGGGAAGCGGCGGGAGGAGGGACGGTACGGGGACGGGTCCGCCGGAGGCCCCGGCACACCCGTGTGCAGCGGATTGATCTGCAGGAAGCCGGCGCCGAGGCCGCGGCCCGACCAGGCGGCGAGATCGGCCAGGTCGGCGAGGTCGCCCATGCCCCAGGACCGGGCGGACAGGGTGGAGTAGAGCTGGGCCATGAAGCCGAAGGTCCGCGCGGGGGGACCGGGCAGCCGCTCGGGGGCGACCATCAGGTCGCCTTGGGAGGTACGGCCGTCGGGGGTAACCGCGTGCAGGCGGTAGCGTCCGGGCACCCCCGGCGGCCGTGCCAGGGGTTCGCCGGTCCGCGTCTCCACCGTCACCCGGGTGCCGCCCGGCAGGCGGCCGTCCAGGGCCTGGGCGAGGGTGCCGCGGTTCACCCGGACGACGGTGCACGCGGGGAGCAGGCGGTGCCCCTCGCGCTCCTCGTACGCGGCCAGGGCGTCGCGCACGGCGTCCGGCCCGGAGGCGTCCACGCCGAGTGCCGCCAGTACGGAGATCAGGGTCTCCCGGGGGACCGGTACGGCCTTGCCGGGGGCGGGTTCGTACGTCACGTCCACGCCGTACAGCCCGGCCAGCCGTAAGAGGTCCATGCGGGGACCGCCCTTCCTCGGGTTCCGGGCCACGTGCCCAGACCCTTACCCGCCCCTTCCGCGGACTACCCTTCCCCCTTCCGCGGGGTGCCTGCTGTGCGGGGGATTGTTCCCGCCCGCACCAACCGCGCGGACGGGGCGAAGAGCACGGGTCCACCCGGGGCGCGCTCCCCGCCGACGGCGGCCGCCGTGTCCGCGGCGGACGGAGAAAGCGGCGGGGCGGGCGCCCCCTGAGCGCCCGCCCCGCCTGTGGTGCCCGGTCTCGCTACTCCACGGTCTTCGTGATGATCACGCTGCCCGTGCCCGCGACCGAGCCGCGGGTGTCGAGGAGCTGGACCTCGCCGAAGAGCTGGCGGCCCTCAGGTGCGGCCGAGATGGCCAGGACCGAGGCGGAGACCGGCGCCGAGGCGCCGTGGGGCAGGTCGATCACGGCCGAGTCGTCCACCGTGACCTGGCCGAGGCTGTCGGAGAAGAAGACGTCCTCGTAGTCGTAGGTGGTGGTACCGGCCGGGACCGCGTAACCGTCCACCTCGAAGGTGTAAGTACCGGGTGCCGGGTTGACGAGCACCACCGACTCCTCCGAGTCACCGTCCGCCGCCTGGCCGACGAGCACGCCGTTCCGGAAGACGTACAGGTCGAGGTCGGCCGCGGTGTCCGACGGCGAACCGATCGTCACGTCGAGCCGCGAGACGCCGGAGCCGAGGGTCAGCTCGGTGGTCTGCGTCTCACCCTGGGCGATCGTCGGCTTCGCGGTGAACGCCGAGCCCAGCGCCCCGCCCTTGAGCTTGCCCTGGAGCGCGGCGAACTCGTTGGTGACGTTCCAGGAGACCGGCGTCGGCGTACCGACCTTCGCCTCGTCCAGGGTCTTCACGGCCGGGTCGAAGGCCGCCCCGAGCGCGGAGACGGTCAGTGTGTACGGGTTGTCCAGCAGCGGCGAGGTGCGGCGCGCCTCCACCTCGATCTCCCAGACGCCCGGCAGGGGGTTGGCGTAGAACCGCGTGTCGGGCCGGCAGGTGTTCGCCGGGTTGTCGTAGTTCGGGTAGCAGTTGGTCGTCGCGGTCGGGTCGACCGGGACACCGTACGGGTGAAGGGTGATGAACCGCGTCTGGCTGCCCGCGGCGAGCCCGTCCAGGGCGACTTCCAGGGAGGTCACGCCGGCCGGCACGGTGACGAAGTACGACGTCGTGCTGTCCCGCTCGATGGTGCCGGAGCGGCTCAGCGTGTACGACGGCTGCTCGACCGGCGAGGAGACGACCACGGCCGCCGAGATCTGCGTGTCGATCCCCCGGGTGCGGGGGTTGTCCACGTTGAGCAGCGCGCTGTGCAGGCCGGCGGACTTCGGCTTCGCGGTGATCTCCACCGCCACCGGCTGGTTCAGCGGCAGCTTGACCCCCGAGACCGCCAGCCGGAAGGAGCCGTCGTTGTGCGCCCAGCCGAGCGAGTGCCACTGGTCGTCCGCCGTGCCGCTGGTACGGGTCACGGTCACCGTGTACGTACGCTTCTGGCCGGCTGTCAGGCCGCCCTCGCGGTCGTACACGCCGGTGCCGAAGCCGGGGGTCACCAGGAAGTCCGACAGGACCGTGTCGACCGGCGCCTTGACCGTGTACGTGTCGGTGGTCCCGCCCTTCTTCAGCAGCTCCCAGGCCGGGCCGACGGCGATCAGGCCGGCGCCCTGGGCGACCGTCTGGAAGCCGCGGATCTCGCGAGCGGTGCTGGTCAGCGCGGTCCGCAGCTGCGCCGGGGTGACGGTCAGGCCGCGCTGCTCGGCCGCGGACAGCAGCAGCGAGGCGGCGCCGGCGGCCTGCGGGGAGGCCATCGAGGTGCCCTGGAGCATGGCGTAACCGGGCGGCAGGGAGTACCCCGCCTCCTTCACCGGCCCGCCCGGCTCCCAGGTCGGGATGGTGTTGATCGACGCGCCCGGCGCGGTGATGACCGGCGCCAGACCGCCGTCCTCGCGCGGGCCGCGGGAGGAGAACGGCAGCAGCGAGTACGGCACGGTCACCTGGGAGCCGTAGTTGGCCGCCCAGGTCTCCTTGGAGATGGTCGCGCCTACGCTCAGCACGTGGTCGGCCAGTCCCGGGTCGCCGATGGTGTTGAGGCCGGGGCCGCTGTTGCCGGCGGAGATGACGAGCTGCACCCCGTAGGTGTCGATGAGCCGCTTGTAGAGCGCGTCACGGGCGCTGGAGCCGTCGTTGAGCGCGCCGAGGCCGCCGATGGACATGTTGACGATGTCCACGTGGCGGTTGACGACCAGGTCCATCATGCCCTCGGTGAGGGCGATGCTGGTGCAGCCGCCGCTCCACGTGCAGGCCCGCGAGGAGACGATCTTCGCGCCGGGGGCGGCGCCGTTCATCTTCCCGCCGAACAGCCCGTAGGCGCTGGTGATGCCGGCCACGTGGGTGCCGTGCTCGGACTCGATCACGCCGATGTTGACGAAGTCCGCCGTCTTGCCGATCCACGGACCGCCGAACGGGTCCATGGGGACGTCCTTGCGGATCTCCACGGTGAACGGGATCGCCTCGGCGATCGCGGTGGCCGGGTCGTCGGTGCCGAAGTACCCGATCTGGAAGCCGTCCTTGTACGGCTTCATCGCGCTCTCGTCGGTGAAGTCCGCGTTGTTGTTCAGGTCCACCCGGACGGTCCCCGCGGCCGGGTCGTAGAGCACGCCCCACACGTCGGTGGTGTCACCGTCGCGGTTGAGGTCGCCGTTCATGTCGCCGCCCTTGGTGGCGGCCTCGGAGAACCGGCTGAACTTGAACGTGCCCGCGGGGGCGGTCCAGGTGCGGCCGGAGGCGGTGAAGCCCGGCCCCGTCACCTCGGTGACCATCGCGCGCCAGGTCGCGTCGCCGTCCAGGATCGGGTCGGTCGCGGTCACCCAGTCGACGATCTTCCGCTCGCCGGTCGTGGTCTTCTGCAGCGCCGGGTGGCCGAGGTCCACCCCCGAGTCCAGGATGCCGATGGTGATGCCCCGGCCGTCCGCGGTCGGGTTGTCCTTGACGAAGTCGACCGCGCCGGTCTCGAAAGACGGCTGGTACGGGTTCTTCGCCGGGGTGTCGGCGCCCGGGCCCGGGTACGTGGTCGCGGACCCCTGGTGCGAGGCGGCGGCGGCCGTGGTGTCCGCGGCCGGGGTCGGGTCGTCCAGCACGATCTCCTGCTTGAGATCGATCGCCAGCACCGCGGGGAGCTTCTGGGCCGCCGCGATCGCCGAGTCCGCCTTGGCGGTCGGCACGGTGGCGCGGACGTAGCCGAGGTTGTCGTACGTCAGGCCGACGCTGGCGCCCTTCGCGTGCAGGGCCGCGCTGACCTGCTCGGTGTCGCCGGGCTTGGTGGCGACCATGAAGCTGACGTTCTTGTCGCCGTCGGCCTTGGCCTCGGCCAGCAGCGTGGCGTCGGCGGCGCCGAGCTTGTCGCCGTGGGCTCCGGCCTGCTTGGACGGCGCGGCCGTGGCCGGGGAGTCGGGCGCCGGGTCGGCGACCGCGAAGGCGGGCCCGGCGGCCGACAGCGTGGCGGCCAGGCCGGCCGCCAGCGCTACGCGCACCGCGCGTCTCTTCGCGGATATCTGATCGAGTGGCATGGGCATCCCTGTTCGGACGGTCGAGGTCGTGTCGTGCGAAACCGCGGGTGTCGAACCGTGTGTGTCTGTGTCTGTGTCTGTGTCGCTGTTTCGCTGCGACCCTGTGCGGCGGGGTGTCGAAGTGATCTGTGACGAAACCGTGTGCGCGTCGAGGTGATTTTCGTCGGAGTCGTGTTCGAAGTGCGGAGTCCTACGACCGCTCACATTGATGGAGTCGGGCGCTCTTTGGGGAGTATTGACCTCACCGTGGGCAGGTCATGACGTGTTTCCGCCACGCGCCATCAGCGACATAGTGCGCCCAATCGGGCACAACGGGCGCGTTCCCCTGTTCGGGTGAACGACGGGTGAGGAGCGTCCCGCGATCTGACGAGGAGTCCGGTGGCGGAGTGCGGAACCGGGTATTCGGCGTACGCGGACGAGTGTTCGACGATGGGTCGCGGGTCACGCCCTGAGTGACCGCGGTCGCGGGCCGGTGCCGGCCGGTGTCCTCGTCGCCTACCTCGGGGTGACCACCACGTAGGCGGCGGGCGAGCCGTCAGGCGAGGCCATCAGGGCGGTTCTGACGACCGCCGCCTGCTGCTCCATCGCGTCCCGGAGCTTGGCCGGAGTGACGTACACCAGCGTGATGCCCAGCGCTTCGAGGCGCTCGCGCTGCCGGGTCGCGTGCGCCCCCGCCGCCTCCTGCTCGATCCGCGCGTCGATGACGACGGCCACCGCGTGTTCCGGCCAGTACGCGTCCACCGCCCCCAGTGGCGGCCCGCCCGGCAGCGTCAGCGTCACGTTCCACACCGGGTCGGGCAGTTGGTGACAGCGCGTCATTGTGTAGAGCCGCTGCTCGGCCGCCGTCCGGCCCTCGGCCCGCAGTACGTCCAGCGCGCCGCGGACGTACAACCGGTCCAGCAGCCCGGCCCCGGCCAGCTCCCGTACCACCGCCGACGCGTCGCAGTGCCCGGCCCGTACCGCCTCGGTGAACAGCACCCGAACGGTGTCGGTGTCGTCCAGCTGTGCGACCGCGTCTGCGAGCGCGCGGGCGGCGGGCGCGCAGGGCAGTCCGCCGACGTCCTGCGGGCGGGGCAGGTCGCGGGCCCGGTGCAGGACGACGTCGCCGGCGTCCCGCAGCCGGCGCTGCCTCGTCACGAGGACGTCGATGCGGGGGAGTCCGGGCAGCGGCGGTACGCAGTCGAAGCGGTAGAGCGCGAGTGCGGCCAGTCCGGTGACCATCGCCTCCCGCCCGCCGCCGGCCGGCCCGTGCGTGCCGGGCCCCCGTCCCGCGTACAGCAGCGCGGCCCGTACCCGCTCCTCGCTGCTCGGCGGTCCCTCGTGCAGCAGGTACACCTGCGGGAGCCACTCCTGCCACGGCCCGCCGGGCCGGCACCGCTCGGCGATCACCGCGCCGGTGATTCCGTGCTCCCGCAGCTGACGGACCGTCATCACGCCTTCCCCGACCCGCGCGAGACGGTCCAGGGCGTGGGGGGTGTACTGGTTCGCGTTCATGCACCCGTGTTTCCCGCCGCCCGACCGCTCCCTAACCGCTGTTACACAGCCGTCGACAAACCGGCACAACTCTGCGCTAAAGCCAACCCCTACGCTTGCCGAGAAGGTTCTCCGCCCGCGGGCCGAGAACCGTCGCCCGGGCCCCTCCGGCAGCCGCGGGCCGAGGGGGCCTTCCGTGGCCCCCGGCCCGCCCCGACGGTGGGGACCGACGGTGGGGACCGAGACGGCGCGGCCGGCGGGTGCCGAACTCACCGCGACCCCGCACGGACCGCCGTCACCGCGCGGGGGCACGCGCGCCCGGCGGGGCGCCGCGCTCCGTGGCTAACCCTGGTCGCACGCCTGCGCGCGCAGCGCCCGCGCCAGGTCGTCGCGGGCTTCCAGGACGAGGCGCCGCAAGGCCGGCGGTGCCGCCTCGTGGGAGGCGAGCCACGCGTCGGTCGCGGCGAGCGTCGCCGGGTCGTCCTGGAGGTGGGGGAAGAGCCCGCGGACGATCGCCATGGCGATCTCGATCGAGCGGGACGCCCACACCCGCTCCAGCGCGGCGAGGTACGGCTCCACGTAGGGGACGAGCAGCTCCCGCCGGCCGGGCTGGGCGAAGCCGGCGATGGTCGCCTCCACCAGCGCGTTGGACAGCGCGTCGGACTCCACGACGTCCGCCCAGGCGGCCGCCTTCACCTCCGCGGACGGCCGGGCCGCCAGGCACCGCACGGAGTGCCGGTGCCCCGAAGCGGTGTCGTCCCGGGCACGCTCCGCCGCGATCACCGCCGCGTCCGCCTCGCCCTCGGCCGTCAGCGTCTCCAGGAACGTCCACCGCAGCTCCTGGTCCACGTCCAGCCCGTCGATCTTCGCGGTCCCGTCCAGCAGTCCCCGGAGCAACCCCAGGTCCGGCGCCGACGACGCCACCGCCGCGAAGAACCGGGCCCACGCGAGCTGGTGCCCGCTGCCCGGCTCCGCCAGCCGCAGTTCGCGCAGCGCGCCCTCGGCCAGCGTGGCGGCCGCCGCCGCCCGCCCGGACGGGGCCACGTAGTGCGTCAGCGCGGACCGTGCCTGCTGGTGCAGGGACTGCAGGACGCCGATGTCGCTCTCGCGCCCTGCGAACCGCAGCGCCAGCGCCAGGTAGTCGCCGGCCGGCATCAGCCCGTCCCTGGTCAGGTTCCACACCGCCGACCAGGCCAGCGCACGCGCCAGCGGATCGCTCAGCTCGCCCAGGTGGTCCCGCAGCGTGTCCAGTGACGCCGGGTCGAAACGGATCTTGCAGTACGTCAGGTCGTCGTCGTTGACCAGGATCAGATCGGGCCGCTCGCGCCCGGCCAGCTCTTCGACCACCGTCACCGGGCCGGCCACGTCGGTCTCGGCCCGCGCGTACCGCTCCAGCGCGCCGCCCGGCGTCCGCCGGTACAGACCCACCGCGACCCGGTGCGGGCGCAGTTCGGGGTGCGACTCCTCCGCCGTCTGGAGCACCGACAGCTCGGTGATCAGGCCCTCGGTGTCGTACACCACCTGCGGCGTGAGCGAGTTGACGCCCGCCGTCTCCAGCCAGGCCCGCGACCACGCGGCCATGTCCCGGCCCGAGGTCTCGCCGAGCACCGACAGCAGGTCGGAGAGGGTCGTGTTGCCGTACGCGTGCCGTTTGAAGTACCGCCGCGACGCCTCCAGGAACGCCTCCCGCCCCACGTACGCCACCAGTTGCTTGAGCACGGCGGCGCCCTTGGCGTAGGTGATCCCGTCGAAGTTGAGCTTGGCGTCCTCCAGGTCGCGGATCTCCGCGACCACCGGGTGCGTGGACGGCAGCTGGTCGGCGCGGTACGCCCACGCCTTGCGGCGGTTGGCGAAGGTGATCCACCCCTCGGCGTACCGCGTCGCCTCCGCCAGCGAGAAGGTGCCCATGAACTCCGCGAAGGACTCCTTGAGCCACAGGTCGTCCCACCAGCGCATGGTCACCAGGTCGCCGAACCACATGTGCGTCATCTCGTGCAGCACCACATTGGCCCGGTGCTCGTACGCCGCCCGTGTCACCTTCCCGCGGAAGACGAACTCCTCCCGGAACGTCACGCACCCCGGGTTCTCCATCGCGCTGAGGTTGTACTCGGGCACGAACGCCTGGTCGTACTTCCCGAACGGATAGGGGTAGTCGAAGTGGTCGTGGAAGAAGTCCAGGCCCTGCTTGGTCACCGTGAAGATCTCGTCCGCGTCGAAGTGCCTGGCCAGCGACTTGCGGCACAGGGCGCTCAACGGGATGTCCAGCGCCGCCCCGTCGTCGCCGGTCCGCGTGTAGTGGTCCTGCTCCACGTGGTAGGGGCCGGCGACCACGGCGGTGATGTACGTCGAGATCGGCTGCGTCTGCAGGAACCGCACGGTCGCGCCGCCGCCGTCGGCCGGAGCCGGCTCTCCGTCGGGAGCCTGGTTGCCGATCACCGTCCACCCCTCGGGTGCGGTCACCTGGAAGGTGAACGGAGCCTTCAGGTCCGGCTGTTCGAAGTTGGCGAAGACCCGGCGGGAGTCGGCCGGCTCGTACTGCGTGTAGAGGTAGACCTCGCCGTCCTCCGGGTCCTCGAAGCGGTGCAGGCCCTCGCCGGTACGGGAGTACGCGCACCGGGCGTCGACCACCAGAGTGTTGCGCTCGGCCAGGTCGTCCAGCGAGATCCGGGTCCCGTCGAAGACCGCCGCCGGGTCGAGGTCCCGGCCGTTGAGCCGTACCGACGTGACGGCCGGCGCCACCAGGTCGGCGAAGGACGAGGCGCCCGGCTGCGAGCAGCGGAAGTCGATCACCGTCGTCGAGCGGAAGGTGCGCTGCTGTCCGGGCACGCCCGGCTCCACGGCCGACCGTACGTCCAGCGCCACGTCGTACCGCTCGACGGACAGGATCGCGGCCCGCGCGCGGGCCTCCTCGCGGCTCAGGTTCTCGCCGGGCACAAGCGGGCTCCTCTTCGTCCGGTACTGGGGGCGACAGCGCATCCTCCCACGCGGGCCCCGCCGCGGCAGGTGGGGAAAGCCGGTCGTACGAGCGGTCGCGGCACAGCAGCGGCACACCGGGTCACCCGCGGACGCACCCGGGGAATGCCGTCGCGCCGCCCGTATGTTGTGCGTCACGGAAGACAGCGCCCGGCCCGGGCCGCAGCATCCCGTACGAGGAGTAGGCAGTGACCGCGACCGTCCCCGAAACCGCCCCCGAACCCGGCCGGACGCCGGCCGACTTCTGGTTCGACCCGCTCTGCCCGTGGGCGTGGATGACGTCCCGGTGGATGCTGGAGGTCGAGAAGGTCCGCCCGGTCCAGGTCCGCTGGCACGTGATGAGCCTCTCCGTGCTCAACGAGGACAAACTCGACACGCTCCCCGAGGAGGTCGCCGCCTTCCTGCGGGACGAGGGCTGGGGCCCGGTCCGCGTCGTGGTCGCCGCCCAGCAGCAGCACGGTGACGAGGTGGTCGGTCCGCTCTACACCGCGCTCGGCACCCGCTTCCACAACCAGGCTCTCCCCAAGACCCGGGAGACCCTGGTCGCCGCCCTGGAAGAGGTCGGCCTCCCCGCGAGCCTGGCCGACTACGCGGACACCGACACGTACGACACCGAACTGCGCGCCTCCCACAAGGAGGGCATCGACAAGGTCGGCCAGGAGGTCGGCACCCCGGTCGTCGCCGTGCCCGGATCCGACGGCGAGCAGATCGCCTTCTTCGGCCCGGTCGTCACCCCCACCCCGCGCGGCGCGGACGCGGCCAAGCTCTGGGACGGCACGCTGCTGGTCGCCTCCATCCCGGGCTTCTACGAGATCAAGCGCACCCGCACCAAGGGCCCCTCTTTCGACTGATCGCCTTCAAGCGGCCCGAATTGGCGGATTCCCATAGAAGTGCCGGGGTCTCGCATGCGATGGGGCGGGCGTACGAACGCCCGCCCCATCTGCCGTCACAGAGGTGAGTACGCCGCCGCCGGCGTCGCCGGCCTGCCCTGGTTCGCCGCCGGCACCTCCGGCTGGTCCATGCCCAGCTTCTGCTACATCCTCGGCATGATCCTGGCCTCCGGCGTGGTCGGCGCGCTCGCCCGCCGCGGCGCCGACCGTACGGTTCTGCGCATGGCCGCCGTCACGGTCCTCGGCTCGGCGGTCATCTACGCGATCGGGGTGCCCTACCTCGCGGTCTCCGCGTACCTGTCCGCCGGCCGGGCGGTCGACCTCGGCCTGCGCCCGTACCTTCTCGGCGACGCCCTGAAAGCGGCCCTGGCGATGGGCGCGCTGCCGACGGCCTGGCGCTTGCTGGACCGCCGCTGAGCGAGGGTGCCCCCGCTCCGGGGCACCCCGCGTGGGACACTCGTCCCCATGCGCGTGTACCTCGGCTCCGATCATGCCGGTTTCGAACTCAAGACCCACATCGCGGAGTGGCTCACCGCCGGCGGGCACGAGCCCGTGGACTGCGGCCCGTACGTCTACGAGGCGGGGGACGACTACCCGCCGTTCTGCCTCCGCGCGGCCGAGCGCACCGTGGCGGACCCCGGAAGCCTCGGGATCGTGATCGGCGGATCGGGGAACGGCGAGCAGATCGCCGCGAACAAGGTCGAGGGTGTGCGCGCGGCGCTCGCGTGGAGCGAGCAGACCGCCTCGCTCGCGCGGCAGCACAACGACGCGAACGTGCTGAGCATCGGGGCTCGGATGCACACCCTGGAAGAGGCCCTGAAGTTCGTGGAGATCTTCCTGGCCACCCCGTTCTCGCACGGGGAGCGCCACCAGCGCCGTATCGGGATGCTCGCCGCGTACGAGGAGACCGGTGAGCTGCCGCCGCTGCCGGCCGGCGGCCCCGGACAGGACTGACCCGGGCGATGCCGGAAGGCCACACGATCCACCGCCTGGCCGCCGACCACGAGGAGCGGTTCGGCGGCCGGGCCGTGCGTGCGAGCAGCCCGCAGGGCAAGTTCTCGGACGGCGCCGCCCTGCTGGACGGGCAGACGCTGGAAGCGGCCGAGGCGCACGGCAAACACCTCTTCCTGGGCTTCGGGCCCGTGGGCTGGGTCCACATCCACCTGGGGCTGATCGGGAAGTACGGCTTCGGGGACGGGCCCGCGCCCCCGCCCACCGACACCGTGCGGCTGCGCCTGGCGACGCCCGGGCACTACGCGGACCTGCGCGGGCCGGCCGCCTGCCGGCTGATCACCGACCCGGAGAAGCGGGCCGTGCACGACCGGCTCGGCCCCGATCCGCTGCGCCCCGCCGACGACCCCGGCCGGGTCTGGGCGCGGATCTCCCGCTCCCGGGTCAGCGTCGCCGCCCTGCTGATGGACCAGAAGGTGATCGCCGGGGTCGGCAACGTCTACCGCGCCGAGGTGCTGTTCCGGCACGGCGTGGACCCCTTGCTGCCGGGCCGCGCGCTGGCCGCGCCGGTGTGGGAGGCGATGTGGGCCGACCTGGCGGCGCTGATGCGCGAGGGGGTGCGCACCAACCGGATCGACACGGTACGTCCCGAGCACATGCCCGAGGCGATGGGCCGCCCGCCGCGCCGGGACGACCACGGCGGCGAGGTCTACGTCTACCGCCGCGCCGGACAGCCCTGCCTGCTGTGCGGTACGGAGGTCCGTACGCGGCCCCTCGCGGCCCGCAACCTCTTCTGGTGCCCCACCTGCCAGCCGCCCGCGGCCGGGTAGCCGTACGCGGGCCCGTACGGGAGGCGCGTCCAGGACCGCCGCCGCCCGGCCGCCCTCAGAACCCGTGCGGCAGCCATGGCTCCACCACACCGCGGAAGGCCACCGACGCCTCCGTCAGCGCGCCCGGCCGCAGTTCCCGCACCAGACCCGCGTCGGCCAGTGCCCGCAGCGACGGCCCGCCCAGGTAGGCCGCGGCCAACACCCCTACCGGCAGCGCCAGATCGGCCGGGTCCGCGGTCCGCTCGCAGACCGCGCCCTTCGCGTCGCCGGTCAGCCGCCAGCGGCCGGTGTTGGCCGGGAAGAAGGCGTCCTCGACGTCGAGCACCACGTCCACCGGGCCCGCGTAGGTGCGCGCCGCGAGCGCCGCGCCGACATCCACCAGCCGCAGGTGCACGCCGTCGCGCAGGCCGATCTCGCAGCGGCGCATGTCCGAGGCGAGGTGCAGCAGCGGGTCGTCGGCGGGGCGATTGCGGAAGACGAGCCGCGAGGTGAGGTCGATGCCCGCGAGGTAACGCCACAGCGCCGCGTACGTCACCGGATCGAGTGCTTCGACGTCCCGCAGGTTCACCGTGCCGTCGGCACCCGCGTTGTTCCAGCCCGACCGCACCGAGTAGCGCGCGTAGCCCCGTACTTCACCGTCCACCTCGGCCAGGACGCACAGCAGCTCGCCGGCGCCGGCCCGGTCCTCCGGCGGGTCGAGCACCGGCAGCGCGTCCCAGCCCGGCTGCCGGGCGAGCATGCCGGGTCGTGCCGGGATCCTCCGCGCGTACACCGACTCGCAGCTCTCTCGGCCCTCGGCCGCGGGCACCAGCCGCATCCGTACCGCGTCCACGCCCTTCGGGGCGGCGAAGACCACCCGCGTGGAGTCGACCGAGGCGTACATCTGCCGGGCCGCGATGCCGTAACCGAATCGGCCGTAGATCACCGGCTCGGAGGCCGTCAGGATCGCGACGGACTCGCCGCGTTCGCGGAAGTCGTCGAGCTGCCTGCGCATCATCGAGGTGAGCACGCCGCGGCGGCGGTGGGTCGGCTGCACGCTGACCATCGTGACGCCCGCCACGTCCAGCGGGGCGCCGCCCGGGACGGTCATCCGGAACGAGAAGGCGCCCGCCGTGCCGACGATGCCGTCGTCGTCCCAGACCGCCAACGACCGTTCCACCTCGGTGAGCCGACGCCACAGCTCGCGCTCCTGCGAGGCGTCGAGCATCCCGCCGAACGCCCGCCCGAGGCGGTCGAAAAACGTGTCCCACTGATCGGGTTCCAGCACTCGCACATCGGTCGTCATCCTCCCTGCCTACCAGCCGGACGGGGCGCCGGGCGAACGTATTTCCGCACCCCGCCCACGCGTGGGCGGCACAGCTCACAGGCCACGCGCCCTGCACGGCCGGGCCGTCGCTCGGTAGGGTCGCCGGGACATGGCAAAAGGTGTGGCGGGCGACGGAACCGGGCTCAGGTGGCGCAGGCGGCTGCGCCGGGCCCGGCTCGGTGTGCGCCGCTCCGCCGTCGACTACTTCCGCGGCGACGCCCCGGACTGGACCGGCCTGGCCGTCATCGTCCTCACCGTTCCGGCGCTCGCCGTCACCACCGTGATCGTGCCCGTCTGGTGCCCGCCCAGCGCGCTCGTCCTGCCGATCCTGGCCGGCGGGCTGCTGCTGCGCCCGGCCAGCCTGCTGCTGATCTACGCGGCCTGCGCCGTCGCCCTGGTCGCGGAGTCGGCGGTGCTTGGCCCGTACGGGGAAGGCCCGGCGCGGGTCACCCCGGGAACGGTGCTGGTGGTGACCGCGGTGGCGCTGGCCGGGCTGATCATCGCGCAGTTCCGGGCGCGGGTGGGCGTGCCCTGGCGGCGCGGCCACACCATGCTCTTCGACCTGCGCGAACGCATCCGGGTGCAGAGCAGGCTGCCGCGGCTGCCCGGCGGCTGGCACGCCGAGATGGCGCTGCGGCCGGCCGGCGGCCAGTCCTTCTCCGGCGACTTCGTGGTCGCCACCCGCACCGCGGGCGGCCGGGTCCTGGAGGCGGTCCTCACCGACGTCTCCGGCAAGGGCATGGACGCCGCCTCCCGTTCCCTGCTGCTGTCCGGGGCGTTCGGCGGCCTGCTGGGCTCGCTGCCGCCGCACGCCTTCCTCGGCGCCGCCAACGGCTATCTGCTGCGGCAGAACTGGGACGAGGGCTTCGCCACCTCCGTCCACCTCGTCCTGGACCTGGAGAGCGGCGACTACGAACTGCTGTCCGCGGGGCACCTGCCCGGTGTCCAACTGCACGCCGGCAGCGGACGGTGGGAGGAGAAGGCGGCCGAGGGGCCGCTGCTCGGGGTGTACGACGGCGCCGAATTCCACGGCGTGAAGGGGACGCTGAGCTCCGGCGACGTGCTGCTGCTCTTCACCGACGGCCTGGTGGAGACCGCCGACCGCGACATCACCGAGGGCATTGACCGGCTCATCGGCGCGGCGGACCGGCTCGTCGCGACCGGATTCCGCGGTTCCGCCTGGCGGTTGATCGAGGCGGTGGCCAAAGACGTCAACGACGACCGGGCGTTGCTCGTGGTGTGCCGCGACTAGCCCCCGGGAATGGGACTATGAGCCACACAGGTGTCGGAAGCCCGGTCGGCTCACCGCTGTCGGTGGCCGATGGCACCATGAGTGCGGGCGGGGCGGGGGCGCGGTTCCCGGACCGGCATGGAATTACCGAAAGAGGAAGTGATCCGCTGTGGTTATCTCCCTGTCCGTCGTGGTGTTGCTGGCGATCGTCCTGGTGGTGATGATCCGGAGCAAGTCCCTCAAGGTGGGACCGGCGGTCGTGGCCGCCCTCTTCGGCTTCTTCCTCGCTTCGACGAACATGGCGCCGTCCGTCAACCGCTTCCTGACGTCACTGGCCGACACCATCAACCAGATAAAGCTCTGAGGCGGCCTGGGCCTGCGGTGCGGCCTCCAGCACGCCCCTCAGGATCCCGTCGGCGTCGGCGTCGGCGTCGGCGTCTTGCGCCCCTGCCGCCCCCGCCGTGCCGGCGGCCAGCAGGGCCGCGAGGACGGCGATACGGGCCTGCCCCGGACGCAGCGTGCCGGCCAGCCGGGCCCCGGCGGCCACCAGGTCCACCGCTCCGCCGCCGGTGTACAGCGGTGCCACCGCCCCTGCCGCCACCCGAGTGCTGACCGCCACCAGGACGCCGTCCGCGGTGGCCTTGCGTACCGCGTCGGCGATCTCCGGGGTGGCGTTGCCCGCCCCGGTGCCGACCAGGACGACGCCGCGTGCCCCGGCGGCCAGTGAGGCGTCGAGCAGGACGGTGTCGCCGTCGCTGTGGTGCATCACGATGTCCACCCGCGGCGCGGTGACGCCCTCGGCGGGCAGCGGCAGCGCCCTGGGCCGCGGCCGGCGCCGGGCCCAGCTCACCCGGCCGAACTGGACCCGGCCCAGCGGCGTTCCGTCCGGGTCGCCGAAGGCGCGCGCGTCCACGGTGTGCTTCTTCACGGTGCCGCGGGCCGCGAAGACCTGGCCCGCGAAGACGATCACGACGCCGATGTCCTGGCCGGTCGCGGCGGTCAGCAGCGCGTCGTAGAGGTTCCCGGCGGCGTCCCCGTCCTCCGCGTCCAGCGGCTGCTGCGCGCCGGTGAAGACCACCGGGCGGCGGTCGGCGTGGAACAGGTCGAGGAAGAAGGCGGACTCCTCCAGGGTGTCCGTACCGTGCGTGACCACGACGCCGTCCACGGCGGGGTCGGCCAGCACGTCGTGCACCGTGTGCAGCAGCCGGAGCTGGTGGTCCGTGGTCAGCCGCGAACTGTTGACCGTGAAGAGGTCCACCACCCGTACATCCACGCCCTCGGGCACGGCGCCGGCGGCGAGCACCTCCTGCCCCGCGGCCTCGGCCGCGTACCCGTCGCCCTGCCAGCGGCTGGCAATGGTGCCTCCCGTGCTGATGACCACAACGCGTCGCACGATGCTCCTGCCTCCCTCTAGTACGCCTGGTACGCAGTTTCCTCCAGCACAATGATATGCGCGTAGACTTGCCATATGATTGCGAATACGCGCCAGTATTCGCCTTTGATCATGTTAGAAATCACTCTCATGGACGCTATCGACAGACGAATCTTGCGCGAGCTGCAGGCCGACGGCCGCCTCACCAACCAGGAACTGGCCCAGCGCGTCGGCCTCACCCCGTCCCCGTGCCTGCGCCGCGTCCGCCAACTGGAGGACGACGGCGTCATCCAGACCTACCGCGCCGTGGTCGACCCGGTCGCGGTCGGCCGCGGCTTCGAGGTCTTCGCCTCCGTCGAGGTCCGCCGCGACCGCGACTCCGTCGCCGCCTTCGAGGCCGAGCTCCAGTCCACCCCCGACGTCGTCGAGGCCTATCGCCTCTACGGCGCGCCCGGCTGCCTGCTGCGCATCGCGGTGGCCGACTCCGACGCCTACGAACGCTTCTGGACCGAGAAGCTCATCGCCCTCCCGGGCGTGACCGACGTCAACTCCCAGATGATCATGAAGCGCATCAAGAACCCCCAGGGCCTCCCGGTCGACTGACTCCCGGGTCCGGCGATCCGCCCGCGAGCACGCCACGCCGGCGGCTGTCGGGTTCTGGGGTCGCGCCCGGCGGGAAGCTCCCGGCCGGAGGCCGGTGCCGGTGCGCCGACCGTCGCCGGGGCGTACGCCCCGCCGCGCGTCAAGCGGCTGCCGGCCGGAACGGGCAGGTCGGGAGCGCGGGCGGCTGGAACGAGAGCGGGAAAGGCAACGGCCCAGGAAGCGGAATCCCTCCGCGACATGGGCCGCTGCCATGTGGAGCGGGCGACGGGAATCGAACCCGCGTAGCTAGTTTGGAAGACTAGGGCTCTACCATTGAGCTACGCCCGCAGTGACAGAGATTCTGGCACATCGCATGGTAGCCGGTCGAACCGGTGCCGTGGTGGGTGAAATAACGGCTGCCCACACGTACGGGGACATGTACTCTACGTGTCGCACCAGCGGGGTGTGGCGCAGCTTGGTAGCGCGTCCGCTTTGGGAGCGGAAGGCCGTCGGTTCGAATCCGGCCACCCCGACCAGTAGTTCCGTATGGGCCGGGGCGCGGGGTCGCGGACAACCGGTCGCCGGGCGTGGCAGGCCGTCGTACGACCCCGCCCGCGACCTTTGTGGTACCGGTAGGATGGGCCGCTGGCGACCGAGCAGGCGGCGTGGCCGCGTACGGCATGTCATGACGGCATGTCCCGCGAGGTGCCCCCATCAACGTAAAGCCCCCAAGGAGACCCAACCGTGAAGAGCGCCGTCGAGACTCTGAACCCGACCCGGGTTCGACTCACTGTCGAGGTGCCCTTCGAGGAGCTCAAGCCCAGCCTCGACGCGGCGTACAAGAAGATCAACCAGCAGGTCACGGTGCCGGGCTTCCGCAAGGGCAAGATCCCTGCGCGCGTCATCGACCAGCGGTTCGGCCGTGGCGCGGTCCTCGAAGAGGCCATCAACGACGCGCTGCCGAAGTTCTACACGGAGGCGGTCAACGAGGGTGAGCTGAACGTGCTCGGCCAGCCCGACGTGGACATCACCGAGTTCAACGACGGCGACGAGCTGAAGTTCACCGCCGAGGTGGACATCCGCCCGACCATCGAGATCCCGGACTACTCCGGCATCGAGGTCGTGGTGGACGCCATCGAGGTCTCCGAGGAGGACGTCGACAAGTCCCTGGAGCAGCTCCGCGACCGCTTCGCCTCGACCACCCCCGCCGAGCGGCCGGCCGCCGACGGCGACCTCGTCGTGGTCGACCTGGAGGCCTCGGTCGACGGCACGGTGCTGGAGGACGGCGTCGCCAAGGGCGTCAGCTACACCATCGGCTCCGGCCAGCTCCTCGACGGCATCGACGAGGCCGTGATCGGCCTGGAGAAGGGCGGCTCGGCCACCTTCACCTCCGAGCTCAAGGGCGGCTCCGCGGCCGGCCGCGAGGCGACCGTCAAGGTCGACGTCACCGACGTGCAGGAGCGCGAACTGCCCGAGCTGGACGACGACTTCGCCCAGCTCGCCTCCGAGTTCGACACCCTCGAGGAGCTGCGCGCCGACAGCCGCACGCGCCTGGAGCGGATGAAGTCGTACGACCAGGCCACCCAGGCCCAGGAGAAGGTCCTCGACGCCCTCATCGAGCTGGCCGAGGTCCCGGTCCCGGAGAAGCTGCTCAAGGACGAGGTCGAGACCCGCACCCACAACCTGGAGCACCACCAGTTCCCGTCCATGGGGCTGACCTGGGAGACGTACCTGGAGCGCGAGGGCAAGACGCGCGAGGAGTACGACGCGGAGCTGGAGCAGCAGGCGGTCAAGGGCATCAAGACCCAGTTCATCCTGGACGAGCTGGTCAACAAGGAGAAGCTGTCGGTGAACCAGGAGGAGCTCACCGAGCACCTCATGCGCCGCGCCGCCACCTCCGGTATGACCCCGGACCAGTTCGCGCAGGCCGTCGTCGAGGGCGGCCAGGTGCCGATGCTGGTCGGCGAGGTCGCCCGCGGCAAGGCTCTGGCCGTGGTCGTCGAGGCCGTGACGGTCACCGACACCAACGGTGAGACGGTGGACCTGGCGGACGAGGAGGACGAGGACGGGGAGACGGTCACCGCCTCCTCCGAGGCCGGGGCCGAGGCGTCCGACACCGCCGAGGGCACCACCGCCGAGGACGCGGCTCCCGTGGACGCCGCCGAAGGGGAGGGCGACGACCCGGCCGCCAAGGCCTGATCCGGCCCCCGCACACCGTGTGACGGGCCCGGACGCCGCCCGCGTCCGGGCCCGTACCCGTACACCGCGACCGCACCCGTGCCGCACCCGACCCGTACCCCCGTTTCGCCCTCCCGTGGCCACCCTGCGCTCACAGCGAACAGTTCGCCGTACGGGATTGCCGGGCCCCACCTGCGCGTTAGGGTCCGTAAGTAGGTGGGCCCCCCGGGCCCTGACGAAGACCCTGTGACGGCCTGACGACCGTCCGACAACGAGCAGGTGGATACGTGACGACTCCGATGCCTTCCGCCGCCGGCGAGCCGACTTTCGGTGGCCTCGGCGACCAGGTCTACAACCGACTGCTCGGCGAGCGAATCATCTTCCTCGGCCAGGCGGTCGACGACGACATCGCCAACAAGATCACCGCACAGCTCCTCCTCCTGGCCGCGGAGCCGGACAAGGACATCTACCTCTACATCAACAGCCCGGGCGGCTCCGTGACCGCCGGCATGGCCATCTACGACACGATGCAGTTCATCAAGAACGACGTCGTCACGATCGCCATGGGCATGGCTGCCTCGATGGGCCAGTTCCTGCTCACCGCGGGGACTCCCGGCAAGCGGTTCGCGCTGCCGAACACCCGCATCCTGATGCACCAGCCCTCCGCGGGCCTGGGCGGCTCCGCCACCGACATCAAGATCCAGGCCGAACAGCTTCTGCACACCAAGCGCCGGATGGCCGAACTGATCGCGCAGCACTCCGGCCAGACCTTCGAGCAGATCACCAAGGACTCCGACCGCGACCGCTGGTTCTCCGCCGAGGAGGCCAAGGAGTACGGGCTGCTGGACGGCGTCATGCTGTCCGCCGCGCATGTCCCCGGCGGCGGCGGCACCGGAGCCGGCGGCCCCGGCGCCTGAGCCCGGCCGCGCGCCCGGGCACCGCACGGCCCGAGCCCACGGGCACCGGCCCGGCCCCGCCCCCCAGATCCCTCGAAGCTCTTCATCACCAGGACGGTGGACGTGAACCCCTTGAACTTCCCCGGTAGCGGCCTGTACGAGCGCACCATGGCCGAGCGGCCCGGTGTGTTCGGCGCCGAGGCCCGCTATGTCATCCCGCGCTTCGTCGAGCGCACCTCGCAGGGCATCCGCGAGTACGACCCGTACGCGAAGCTGTTCGAGGAGCGGGTGATCTTCCTCGGCGTGCAGATCGACGACGCCTCCGCCAACGACGTCATGGCGCAGCTGCTCTGCCTGGAGTCGATGGACCCCGACCGCGACATCTCGGTCTACATCAACAGCCCCGGTGGCTCCTTCACCGCCCTGACGGCCATCTACGACACGATGCAGTTCGTCAAGCCCGACATCCAGACGGTCTGCATGGGCCAGGCGGCCTCCGCGGCGGCCGTGCTGCTCGCGGCCGGCAGCCCCGGCAAGCGGATGGCGCTGCCCAACGCCCGGGTGCTGATCCACCAGCCGTACAGCGAGACCGGCCGCGGCCAGGTGTCCGACCTGGAGATCGCCGCCAACGAGATCATCCGGATGCGGCAGCAGCTGGAGGAGATGCTGGCCAAGCACTCCACGACGCCGATCGAGCAGATCCGCGACGACATCGAGCGGGACAAGATCCTCACCGCCGAGGAGTCGCTTTCCTACGGTCTGATCGACCAGATCGTGTCCACCCGCAAGAGCTCCGTGAACGTCTGACTGTCCGGTAAAGGGTTCCGGCGCGCCCGTGGCCCTCCTTGGACTCGGTGAGCGAGTACGTCCAAGGGGGGCCCGCACGGGGGGCGCGGCAAGGTACCGTCGATGAGAGAAGCACCAGGCTCCGTTGAAGGCCGGCGGATCCCAGGCGAAGGGGAAACACCTCGTGGCACGCATCGGTGACGGTGGAGACCTGCTGAAGTGCTCGTTCTGCGGAAAGAGCCAGAAGCAGGTGAAGAAGCTCATCGCAGGCCCGGGTGTGTACATCTGCGACGAGTGCATCGACCTCTGCAACGAGATCATCGAGGAGGAGCTCGCCGAGTCCTCCGAGGTGCGCTGGGAGGACCTGCCCAAGCCGCGCGAGATCTACGAGTTCCTGGAGAGCTACGTCGTCGGGCAGGAGCCCGCGAAGAAGGCGCTCTCGGTCGCGGTCTACAACCACTACAAGCGCGTTCAGGCGGGTGAGAACGGCCGCCCCGGCCACGACGACGGCATCGAGCTGGCCAAGTCGAACATCCTGCTGCTCGGTCCCACCGGCTCCGGCAAGACCCTGCTGGCCCAGACCCTGGCCCGGATGCTCAACGTGCCCTTCGCCATCGCCGACGCGACCGCCCTCACCGAGGCCGGGTACGTGGGCGAGGACGTCGAGAACATCCTGCTCAAGCTGATCCAGGCGGCGGACTACGACGTCAAGAAGGCCGAGACCGGGATCATCTACATCGACGAGATCGACAAGGTCGCCAGGAAGAGCGAGAACCCGTCGATCACCCGGGACGTCTCCGGCGAGGGCGTGCAGCAGGCGCTGCTGAAGATCCTGGAGGGCACCACCGCCTCGGTGCCGCCGCAGGGGGGCCGCAAGCATCCCCACCAGGAGTTCATCCAGATCGACACGACGAACGTCCTGTTCATCGTGGGCGGTGCGTTCGCTGGCCTGGAGAAGCTGGTCGAGTCGCGCAACGGCAAGAAGGGCCTCGGCTTCGGCAGCGAGCTGCACTCGCCCAAGGACCTCGCCGACTCGATCCACGAGGTGATGCCCGAGGACCTGATGAAGTTCGGGCTCATCCCCGAGTTCATCGGACGCTTGCCGGTCATCACGACGGTGAGCCCGCTCGACCGCGACGCGCTGGTCCAGATCCTCACCGAGCCGCGCAACGCCCTGGTCAAGCAGTACAAGAAGATGTTCG
>NZ_DATDBG010000260.1:0-49264 GCF_036524955.1 Streptomyces sp. | reverse complement strand
GTGGCGCCGTTGTCGCAACGGCGCGTTTCGCCTCCGGCGGCGCTGTGGCTGGTCACGCGGTTCCCCGCGCCCCTCTAACGGGCCGCCGACTCCAGGGCGGCCCGGAGGTGCCCACCGGACTCCGTCAGGAGGCGGGTGGCGGTGGAGACGTCCACGTGGGCGAGGAGGGTGAGGATGGCCGGCTTCACCTCGCCGTCCGTGGCGTGCAGCGCCGCCTCGATCGCCGCGTCGCCCGCGCCGGTGGCGAGCGCGACGATGCGGCGGGAGCGGGCGCGCAGCTTCTCGTTGGAGGCGCGGACGTCGACCATGAGGTTCCCGTAGGTCTTGCCGAGCCGGATCATCGTGATGGTCGAGAGCATGTTGAGGACCAGCTTCTGGGCCGTGCCGGACTTCAGCCGGGTGGAGCCGGAGACGAGTTCCGGGCCGACGACCACCTCGATGCCGTGGTCCGCCGCGGCGGACAGCGGGGAGTCGGCGTTGCAGGAGAGCCCCACGGTCAAGGCGCCCGCCGCCCGTGCGTGCTGGACGGCGCCGAGTGCGTACGGCGTGCGGCCGGACGCCGAGATGCCCACGACGCTGTCGGCGGCGGTCAGCCCGATCCGTTCCAGGTCCGCCGCCGCCAGCTCCCTGCTGTCCTCCGCGCCCTCGACGGAGGTGACCACCGCGTCCGGACCGCCCGCGATGAGACCTACGACCTCACGCCCGGGGGTCGTGTTGAAGGTCGGGGGGCACTCGCTGGCGTCCAGCACGCCGAGCCGCCCGGCGGTGCCGGCGCCCGCGTAGACCAGCCGCCCACCGCGCTCCATGCGTGCGGCGATCCCGTCGATGGCGGCGGCGATGACGGGGAGCTGACCGGCCACGGCGGCCGGCACGGTGGCGTCCTCCGCGTTCATGGTCCGGGCGATCTCCAGCGTGGACATCCGGTCGATCTCGGCGAGCTCGGACCGGAACGCCTCCGTGGTGAGCGTCTCCAACTCGCGGCGCAGCTCGGTGTACTGGGAGGACATAGAGGGCTCGTTCATCCTTCTCTCAGCGGTGGGGGGTGAGGGGCGGATCGGGTCTGCGGAAGGAGTGGGGGATGCTGAGGGGCGGGATCAGCCGAGGCCCCCGCGCGGCGGTGCGTGCCGGTGGGCGAGGGCTTCGTACGAGTCGGACAGTGCGGGCGCGGCGACGTCGTACGTGCGCTGCGCGACGCCGATGAACAGGCAGTCCACCACGAGGAGCTGACTGGTCCGGCTGGACATCGCGGCCGGCCGCAGCTCGCTCTCCCGGGAGCTGGACGTGGTCAGGACCAGGTCGGCGTACTGCGTGACGGCGCTGTCCGCGCGGCCGGTGATGGCGACGGTGGTCGCGCCCCGGTCGAAGGCGGCCCGCAGCGGTTCGATCACGTCGTGCGTGCTGCCGGAGTGGGTGATGGCCAGCGCGACGTCGCCGGACCGCAGTTGTACGGCGTTGGTGACGGCCAGGTGCGGATCGGCGTGGGCGTGCGCGATCAGCCCGATCCGCAGCAGTTTCTGCGCGAGGTCCTGGGCGACCAGGCCGGAGGCGGCGATCCCGTACACGTCGATCCGGCGCGCGCCGGCCAGCGCGCCGACGGCCGCCTCCAGTTGCGCCATGTCGAGCTGGGCGGCGGTGTCGGCGAGGGTCTGCTGCTCCTCCCGGGCGAGCTTGCTGACGACGTCGGCGAGCGGGTCGTCCACCGCGATGTCGGCGGTGACGGACGGCGGTGCCCCGGCGGCCTGCTGGGCGGCGAGCGCGGCCAGCGCGAGCCGCAGGTCGCGGTACCCGGGGTACCCGAGCAGCCGCGCGGTACGGACGACGGTCGCCTCGCTCGTACCGGTCCGTACGGCGAGCGCGGTGACGGTCAGATGGGCGCAGCCGGCCGGATCGCCCGCGACGGCTTCTGCCACCCGCTGCATGGACCGGGTCATCGACGGCGCGAGGGTGCGGACCTTGGCGGCGAGGGCACCCGGGTCGGGGGGCGCAACAGGGATCACGGGCGCGCCGGGCACGCCGCGGAGGCCACGGACGCCCGGGGAGAAAGTTTCCTTCACGCTGTAGGTCACGTTGTGAAAGCTATTTTCAGTGCTGGGTGCCGTCAAGGGCGCCGCGCGCTCCCCGCGGGCGGCCGGGAACGGGGTGCCGCCGCCCCGCTCGGTCTTCCGCTTTTGCGGCGGCGCGTACTCCGGTGTACCCGGTGGTGCCGCGCATGGGTCGGGGCGTGGGTGACGCCGACCTCTTCGTGCTGCGGGCGGTGGTGCCGTGCACTGGCTTGCCGGGGCGGAGAGGGCGACTCCCGGTCCCGCACACCCGGTGGTGCCGCACCCCCGGGGCGAGGCGACCGGGTGCGGGCCCGCCGGGGTTGGCGTACTTGCGACAATGGGCCGTATGGACGACGGTCACTCCAATGCCTCCGCCACCGAGAAGGTGCTGCACGGCGCGCGCGCCCGCGTGCTCGCCGACCTCACCTCGCGCGACGTCGCGGACGCGGACATCGTCTCCCTGGTCGAGGACGCGCTGAGCCGGCGCCGGTGGTGGCTGGAGCAGTGGCCGGACGGCGCCGAGTTCGTACCCGGCCTGCTTGCACAGGACGTGCAGGACGCCCTGCTGGAGACCTATGGCCGCTGGCCGCTCTGCCCGCACTGCGCCGAACCGCACGCCCTGGCCGTCGAACCCGAACTCGGCCCCGACCCGCACTGGGTCTGCGAGGCCCGCGGTGAAGCCGTCGCCCCGGTCGGCTCCCTGGGCGCCCGGTGAGCGTCTACATCGACCCCCCGACCTGGCCCGGTCACGGCCGCCACTGGTCCCACCTCGTCAGCGACACCTCCTACGACGAACTCCACGCCTTCGCCGCCCGCCTCGGCGCCCCACCCCGCGCCTTCGAACGCGACCACTACGACATCCCCGCCGCCCGCTACGCCGACGCGGTCCGCCTCGGCGCGATCGAGGTCGGCAGCAGGGAACTGGTCCGCCGCCTCACCGAAGCGGGCCTGCGCCGCCGCAAACGCCCCAGTGCGTAGTGCCCCGAAGGCGGAAATCCGAGGCGGTGGCGCCGCCGGCGAAAAACCGGCGGCGCGACCGACATGGAAACCGAGGGAAAGCGGGTCGGACCAGAAATTCTTTTGTGTGCCTGCCCGGATTTCGTCAGCAGTGAACGGGACTGCCGTTATCCGGAAGACTTGAGTCGAGCACCCATCCGTGCTCGTTGCCCGACGTGTGGAGGTAGGTCCACGAGCGGCCGATGGCGTCCCATACGAAGCAGTTGTAGTTGAACGCTTCAAGCCTGTCGATCTGGCCGACGATGCTGCACTCGGAAGTCGTCCCCGTCCGGATGTTGATGACGCCGGGGTAGTCGAGGAACTGGTAGGTCGGAGTGACGTCGTCCAGGTCGGGCTCGGTGGTGCCGCACGGCAGATTGGGCTCCGTGGTCGCCTGGGAGGCAGAAGCGGGAGCAGCCGAGAGCCCAAGGGCGCAGGTCACCGCTAACGCCGAGACGGAAAGGGCGGCTAAGGCACGGTTCATGACTCGTCCTTCTGTCGATGCTTGACTGGGGTTGCGCTGCTCCTGTGAAGAACGGGATGAATTGCTCGTGAAGCGGACAATGTTTCCGTGGCAACTCATCGCTCTTTTGGATAATCCGGCCCTGGTGCCGCTGGCTCGTACTCATTGGCGAGCGAACAGCGCGCCGATGCAATCATGGGGAGGGCTGGCGTGCAAGTTATTTCAGGGAGCACCGAGATCCGCGTTTCGGAATTGCATGCTCCGCTTGAGGTGGAGATCCTCTCGCCTTTGGCCAACGGCTGCCGCCCTCTTCCGTGCCTCGGGGCGCACCGCCTGTGAGGAAGTCCCGGCTGGGGCCGAGGGCAAGGAAGCGAGGGTGTCCGTCGTCCTCGGAGGGCCACCCCGACGTTCTGGGCGGGCGGGATCCCAGAGTGGGCCTTCGACTGCAACAGGAACGCCGTGTGCGGTGGTGCCCACCGCCGCGGTCACCGCCGTCCTCGCCGCTGCCGCTGCTCCTGCGTCCGCGTCCGCCGTCACGCCGCCTCGCGGCCGTCGCCCCGGCGACCGGCGAGCGGTTGTGAATTGCCGGAGGTCAATGGGCCAGAACGCCCTTCGTGGAACAGAGCCCGACCTTATGATGACCGTACATCAGTCTGATTGTCCTGGAACAGGGGGGATTATTCATGTCTGCGCGCTTACGGAGACGGGTGGTGTCCGTCTGCCTCGCGTTACTGGTCATCGTGGGCCTCGGCGTCACCACGACCGCCGAGGCGACCACTGGCGCCACGTCGGGTGAGGTCGCCGCCAAGGCCACGACCCTCTCACCGTTCACGATCGCCAAGCGGGCGGGCGGGACCGCGGTCTGGCGGGTCGTCATCAGCGGTACCGCCAGCGGTCGTCCGTTCCGGCGGGTCGCCCTGCTGGCGCTGGCTCCCACGCAGACGCGGGTCACGACGAACGGGGTCAACCCACTCGACGTGTGCCTGGTCTCGGGGACCCCGTCCGTGCGGCCGGAGACGGGAGCCATCCACTTCAGCAGCAACTCGGCCTGCTACGGCTACCGTTCACGACTCGACATGGGCTATGTCCAGGTCTCCGGCAGCACGGTGAAGTTCGCGCCGGACTCGCGGCTGTCCGCCACACACGTGAACAACCACACGGCCTCCTACGGCATCACCGCGTGCATCTACTACCCGGTCTCGGGCCTGGGCAGCTTCACCTTCTTCTCCAACGGGGTGGTGCGCGGCTCGGTGCGGTACTCCGGCTTCGCCGGGTTCGGCTGCGGCTGGTCCACGTACATCGCCTCCGTCGCGGGCAACCGCATCCAGTAGGACCGCGGCGGCCGGGTCGCCGTACGCCCGGTGTGCGTTGCGTGGCGCCGTACGCCCGGGGTGCGTTGCAGGGTCCTGGGCGTACGGCGCGGCGGGGTCGTCACGATCCGCCGGACCTACGCCTCCAGCAACTCCAGCTCGGTCACGAGGTTGCGGCGGGCCACCGCCTCCCACTGCTCCTGTCCGTACGGCGTGCGGAACAGGGCCGGCAGGTCGAGGAGCCGCCGGAGGACGGTGGCGCGGGCGGCGCGGAAGACGTCGTCCGGCACGAAGGCGTACTCCTCGCGGACGGCCGCGGCGTAGGCGGCGTACGCGGCCGGGTCCCCGGCCAGCACGGCGAGGTCCGCGTCGCACAGCACCTCCCCGTTGCGGTCGCCGGCGGCGGGGGTGTGCGTCACGGTGAGCCGGACCAGCCGGGCCACCTCGGCGGTACGGTCCGCGCCGACGCCCGCCTCGGGCAGGGCGTGCTCGGCGAGCCGCGCGCTGCGCTCCTCGTTCTCCTCCCGATCCGGCCGGTACACCGCGTCGTGGAACCAGGCCGCGAGCGCCACCGTGTCCGGGTTGTCGGTGTACGCCGTCAGCTCGGTGGTACGGATGAGCACGGCGACCAGGTGGTCCAGCGTGTGATACCGGCGCTGCGGCTCGGCCCAGCGGTCGAGGAGATCCCTCCCGTACGGCGCGGGGTCGGGCGCGGACTGGTCGGGCGCGGACTCCGGGTCGGTCTGGCAGCGGCGCAACAGCTCGCACCACTCGGCGAGCAGCGCGTTGTACCGGGGATGAGCGGTGGCGGCGGATGAGGGCATGCGGGCTATTGTGCGCTACCCGTCCCACGCGCATGCTGTCGCCTCAACTGTTTCAGTATCGGCGGGCCACCGAGGGTCCGCACGGCTCAGGCCAGCGCCTCCGGCAGCGGATTCGCGTGCAGTACCGCCAGACCCGAGACAGCGCGGGTCAGTGCGACGTAGAGCCGGCGCAGGCCCGTACGGGCGTCGGGCTCGGCGGAGACGATGGTGGCGGGGTCGTCCAGCACCACGTAGTCGTATTCGAGGCCCTTCGCGAGGGAGGCGGGCACCAGGGTGAGGCGGGCCGCCGCCGAGGTCTCCTCACCGGGGGAGAGGTACGGCAGGCCGGTGTCGGAGAGGGCCGCGGCCAGTACCGGGACACGGTCGTCCGCCGCGATCAGGCCGATCGAGCCCTCGTACGCGAGGGCGTCGCGGCAGGCGGCCACCACCGCCGCGTCCAGACCGCCCGCGGGAACCGCCCGTACCGAGAAGGCGCCGGCGGCCTCCCGTACCGAGGTCGCCGGGGCGAGACCCGGGGCGATGGACGGCAGGAGGCGGGAGGCGTAGGCGATGACCTCGCGGGGGACGCGGAAGCCGCGGGTCAGCTCCTCGATGCGGGCGCCGGGTTTGCCCAGGTGGGACAGGGCCTCCGCCCAGGAGGAGGTGGCCCACGGCGTGGTGCCCTGGGCGAGGTCGCCGAGGATCGTCGCCGAGCCGGTGGAGCAGCGGCGGCCCACCGCCCGGTACTGCATGGGGGAGAGGTCCTGCGCCTCGTCCAGCACCACGTGCCCGAGCGAACTCGTGCGCTGCACAAGGTCGTACGCCTCGTCGATCAGCACCGCGTCCGCCGCCGACCAGCGGGCGGAACCAAGGCCGCGGGCCGGCTTGGCCCACCGGACGGTCCGCTGCTCGTCCGCCGACAGCAGTCCGTCGGCGCAGGCGGCGAGGAAGTCCGGGTCGGACAGCAGCCGCAGCACCACCTTCGCCGGATCGACCGGTGGCCAGCACGCCTTGACGGCCGCCTTCACCGCGGGATTGCGGGCCACCGCGTCCTGGACCCGGTCGTCGGGCGCCTCGCCCGCCCGTTCCATCTGGACCAGGACGGCGTGCGCGATCCGCTGCGGCAACGCGTCGCGGGCGGCGCCGTAACGGATGTCGCGCTCGGCCATCTCCCGGACGATCTCCTCCAGTTCGTAGGCCGGCACCCGCCATCGCCGCGAGCCGCGTACCACCACGACGGGTTCGGTGGGCGGCCGGATGCCGGACCGTACGGCCCGGCGCAGCACCTCCGCCATCCGCGCGTCGCCCTTGATCCGGGCCGTGTCCGCCGAGTCCGCGCCGCGCACCTCGACGTGGGCCACCAGGTCGTCCACCGTGGCCTGCTTTACCTGGAGTTCGCCGAGCGCGGGCAGCACCTGCTCGATGTACTGGAGGAAGGACGCGTTGGGGCCGATGACGAGCGTGCCGGTACGGGCCAGGCGTTCGCGGTGCGCGTACAGCAGGTACGCCACCCGGTGCAGGCCGACCGCCGTCTTCCCGGTGCCGGGCGCGCCCTGGACGCAGACCGTGCCGGTGACCCCCGCGCGGACGATCTCGTCCTGCTCGGGCTGGATGGTGGCGACGATGTCCCGCATCGGACCGACGCGGGGCCGTTCGATCTCGGCCTGGAGCAGCCTTCCGGCGGTGTCCGACGCGTCCGGATCGGACAGGTCCTCGTCCTCGTACGCGGTCAGCTCGCCGCCGGTGTAACCGAACCGGCGCCGCAGCCGGACGTCCATCGGCTCGGTGCGCGAGGCGCGGTAGAAGGGCTGCGACACCGGCGCCCGCCAGTCGATCACCATCGGGTCGCCTTCGGTGTCGTGCACATGGCGGCGGCCGATGTAGAAGCTCTCCCTGCTCGCGCCCTCGGCCGTCTCCGAGCCGGGCGCGTGCAGGTAGTCGAGGCGGCCGAAGAAGAGCGGGGTCCCGGCGAGGTCCGCCAGCGCCTTGATCCGGGTCTCGATCCCGGCGGCGAGAACCTTGGCGTTGACCCAGTTGCCGGTGACGTCGGCGATGTCGAGCGCTTCGACGTCGTGGCGCATGGCGCGCAGCGCGGCGCGGGAGGCGGCGAGGTGCGCGCGCTCGCGCCGGAGGGGGTCACCGTCCGGGGCGTCGGGGGTGTGCGGGGGTTTCCGGGTCTCCGGGGTGTCCAGGGTGTCCGAGGTACCCGGGGCGTCCGGGCGCCGGGCGCGGAGCGGGTCCGGGGTCGGGTCCTGGGTCGGGGCGTGCGAGGGCACGGCGTTGCCTCCGGCTGATGCGTATACGGACGCGGGATCGCGGAATCGTGTGACGAGTCGTGTTGCGGGGGCCGGCCGGTTTCCGTCCGGGCGGCGGCACTCCCGTCCGGGAGGCGGCAAGAGCGGAAATCATACGCGTACCCGCCCGTGACCGCTCACGCATTTCACCCGGAGTTCGGCAGCGGGCCACCGGGCCGGGCGGGTCTCAGGGGCGACCCCGAGACGCCGGTCAGGTCCGGGGTACGCCCACGGTCGGAGTGCGGCCCTGAAGATTACGCCCTCAGCCCGACGTACGCAGAATGCCGCATTCCGTACCGTGGAGACATGACCACTGCCACCGTTCCCCCAGGCCCCACCGTCCACGGCGGCACCGCGCTCGGCGTCCGCCCCGACCACCCGCGCCACCTCCTCGGCAGTGCCCTGCGCGCGGTCCGCGTCTTCGCCGTCACGGCGGCGGAAGTCGTGCTGCTGGGCACGGACACGGAGGGCAAGCGGCACTGAGCCGAGCGCGGCCGACCGGTCCGTCCCTCCCGTGAGTGAACCGGCACGGGGTCGTGAACGTACCCCTTTTGTGCACGTACGTATCCACCCACGCCGGGCGTGGACAACACGTACAGACGCGCAAGAGAAGGGACGAGCGATGTTCCCGCACACCACGTCACGGCCCCTCGCCGCGCTGGCGGTGGCGGTGGCGGCCGGGCTGACGGCTGTCGCCTGCTCGTCGTCCTCGGACACGTCCACGAGCGGTTCGAGCAGCCCGAGTACCAGCGCCTCCACCGTGATCACCACCCACCGCACGAACACCCTCGGCGAGGTGTACGCCGACTCCACCGGCCACACGGCCTACACCGCCGACCAGGAAGCCGGCGGCAGGATCACCTGCACCGGAGGGTGCCTGGTGGTCTGGCACCCGGTGGCCGGCGGCGGCGGCTCCTCCGCATCGCCGCACGCCGCGCACTTCGGCACCGTCAAGCGCCCCGACAACGGCCAGATCCAGGTCACCTACGCGGGCAAGCCGGTCTACACCTTCGCCCAGGACGGCAAGCCGGGCGACACGAACGGCGACAACGTCATGGACAGTTTCGGCGGGCACAGCTTCACCTGGCACGCGCTGCGGGTGAGTCCGTCCGGTTCGACCAGTCCCAGCAGCCCGAGCACGTCCGGCGGTGGCGGTTACGGCTACTGAGCCACCGGGTCCGTACGCGGGCGCCCGCCGACCGGGGACGGCGGTACGCCCGAGCACGGCTACATGTCCTCGCCGGCGCCGGTGAGCAGATCGTCCGCGTCCACGATGCGGTAGGCGTACCCCTGCTCGGCCAGAAAGCGCTGACGGTGGGCGGCGAAGTCCTGGTCGATCGTGTCGCGGGCGACCACCGAGTAGAACCGGGCCTCGTGGCCGTCCGCCTTCGGGCGCAGGATACGGCCGAGGCGCTGGGCCTCCTCCTGGCGGGAGCCGAACGTGCCGGACACCTGGATGGCGACGGTCGCCTCCGGCAGGTCGATGGAGAAGTTCGCCACCTTCGAGACGACCAGTACCGAGATCTCGCCGTTGCGGAACTGGTCGAAGAGCCTCTCGCGCTGCGTGTTGGGGGTCTCACCCTTGATGACCGGCGCGTTCAGATGCTCGCCCAGTTCGTCGAGCTGGTCGATGTACTGCCCGATCACCAGCGTCTGCTGCCCCGCGTGCTTGGCGACCAGCGCCTCGGTGACCCGCCGCTTGGTCGCGGTCGTGGCGCAGTACCGGTACTTCTCCTCGGTCTCGGCGGTCGCGTACGCCAGCCGTTCGGAGTCCGTCAGATTGACCCGGACCTCCACGCAGTCCGCCGGCGCGATGTACCCCTGCGCCTCGATCTCCTTCCACGGCGCGTCGAACCGCTTCGGCCCGATGAGCGAGAAGACGTCCGACTCGCGGCCGTCCTCCCGGACCAGCGTCGCGGTCAGCCC
Source organism: Streptomyces sp. (assembly GCF_036524955.1). Lineage (GTDB taxonomy): Bacteria > Actinomycetota > Actinomycetes > Streptomycetales > Streptomycetaceae > Actinacidiphila. Next base: position 39,430 of record NZ_DATDBG010000260.1, on the reverse strand, counting down.
GAGCCGGCGGCGCGCCTGCAGATCGGCCGTGAACTTGAAGACCGGTGCGGGCAGCAGATGCACCTCGTCGTAGACGATCAATCCCCAGTCGCGGGAGTCGAACAGCTCCAGGTGCGGGTAGACGCCCTTCCGCTTCGTGGTCAGCACCTGGTATGTGGCGATGGTGACCGGACGGATCTCCTTGCGGGTCCCGCTGTACTCGCCGACCTCGTCCTCGGTCAGCGAGGTGCGCCGGACCAGCTCGTGCTTCCACTGGCGGGCCGAGACGGTGTTCGTCACCAGGATCAGCGTGGTCGCCTTCGCCTGCGCCATCGCGCCCGCCCCGACCAGCGTCTTGCCCGCGCCGCAGGGCAGGACGACCACCCCGGAACCGCCGTGCCAGAAGCCCGCGACGGCCTGCTGCTGGTACGGGCGCAGTGCCCAGCCGTCCTCGCGCAGCTCGATGGGGTGCGCCTCGCCGTCCACGTACCCCGCGAAGTCCTCGGCCGGCCAGCCCAGCTTCAGCAGCACCTGCTTGATCTGGCCACGCTCTGAGGGGTGCACGGCCACCGTGTCGTGGTCGATCCGCGCCCCCACCAGCGGCTGGACCCGCTTCGACCGCAGGATCTCCTCCAGCACGGGCCGGTCGGTGGTGGTCAGCACGAGCCCGTGCGCGGGGTCCTTGCTCAGCCGCAGCCGCCCGTAGCGGTCCATCGTCTCGGCGACGTCCACGAGCAGGGCGTGCGGTACGGGGTACCGCGAGTACTCCATGAGCGCGTCCACCACCTGCTCGGCGTCGTGCCCCGCCGCCCGCGCGTTCCACAGCCCGAGCGGCGTCAGGCGGTAGGTGTGGATGTGCTCGGGCGCGCGTTCCAGCTCGGCGAAGGGAGCGATGGCACGACGACAGGCGTCGGCCAGCTCGTGGTCGACCTCCAGGAGGAGCGTCTTGTCGCTCTGGACGATCAGGCAGGACACGCAGGACCTCCGGGGGAGGGGGGATGCGGCGGGTGGGGGAGAAAAAGGGGGAACAGGGAAGTCTACGTCGGCCGGCGGGGGTGCGGGGGTCGGGTGGGTCACGCGGGGGGTGCGGTGGGGCGGCGCGTGCGGCCCCACCGGGCGCGCGGCCGGGTGGGGTGGTGCGGGTGGGCGGCTGTCACCCCGTTGGCGGCCAACACCACGGGGACACAGTGGCCATCCGTGGGAATTGTCGGCAGGCGTGGCCGTGGCGCGCGGGGTAGCTTGTCCTATTTGATGTTCTCTGCCTCCATGGATCACCCCCAGCAGACGCAAACCCCCGCCGAGCCGCGCCAGCGGGGGAGACTTCGTGCCGTCACGGCGTCCACGGCCGTCGTCGGTGCGGCGGTCGTGGCCGCGGCCGGCCTCCTCCTCCCAGCCTCCACCTCCAGCGCCGCCCCCCGGGACGACGGCTGGCCGTTCTCCGGGTACAGCCGGGAGCACGAGAGCGGCTCCGGGTACACCCAGGAGCACGAGGGCGGGTACGAGGACCCGGCTTCGTACGCGGATTCGTACGCGAGTTCGTACGCGGACGAGGACCCGGGCGCAGAGGACGTGGGTTCGTACGAAGACGTGGGTTCTCACCTGGCCGAGGGGCCGGTTGAGGTCCAGGGCGAGCGGCCGGAGTCCGGTCGGCCTTCTGAGGATTCGGGTTGGGACTCGGATTCCGGCTCGTACGGGTATGCGGGTTCGGGTTCGCAGGGTTCCTCGGGTTCGGAGTCCGGTCGGCCTTCTGAGGAGCCGGGTTGGGACTCGGATTCCGGCTCGTACGGGCATGCGGGTTCGGACTCGCAGGGTCAGTCCGGTTCGGAGTCCGGTCGGCCCTCGGAGGACTCGGGTTGGGACTCGGAGTCGGGTTCGGGTTCGCAGGGTCAGTCCGGTTCGGAGTCCGGTCGGCCCTCGGAGGACTCGGGCTGGCACCGGCCGAAGCCCGGTCCCACCACGAGCTGCCCGCCGAAGACGCACCCGCCCACGCACACCCACCCCCCGGCCCACACACGTCCCCCGCACACACGTCCCCCGCACACCCACCCTCCGACAACCCCGCCGACGAAGCCTCCGACGACCCCTCCGACCACTCCCCCGACCACTCCCCCCACCACTCCCCCGACTACTCCCCCCACCACTCCTCCGACGACTTCCCCCACGACGCCCCCGACCACTCCGCCGGCCACCCACCCCACCCACACCCGGCCTCCGGGGCACATGCCGCACACCGGTGTTTCCGTGGGCTGGGCAGCAGCCGCCGGAGCGAGTGTGCTCGGGGCGGGCGGCCTCCTGATCGTGGTGTCCAAGCGGCGCGGGCGGCACGGGTAGTCCGTCATCGCGAGTCCTGTACTCCGCACAGGCAGGGGCCGGCCGCCGTGCCGTACGGCGGCCGGCCCCCTACGTGGCCCTGCGGGCAGCCGTCGACGTCGACGGCCGGTCGCCCGGATCCGTACGCACCGCGTCAGCACAGCCACAGACACGTCCCGTTTCCGTGAGCGGATTCCGGCCACCGCGGTGACGGCGCGGCGTACGGCGGCCGGCCTCGGGTAAACGCGCCGAGGACGATGCCTATCGGAGGGGGGTTACGGCTCATGGCGGTGCGGATGGCGCTGTTTCATGCGGCTCCGAAGCCCGAAACGCAGAAGCCCGAGCCCGAGTCCCAGGCCGCGGCGTGGTGGAAGGCGTGGACGGTGCGGGCCGAGCCCGGCGGCGCGGTGCGGACCACGGCGAAGGACACGGCGAAGACCAGGGCGGCGGCCAAGGCCAAGGCCAAGGCCAAGGCCAAGGCCAGGCCCAGGCCCAGGGCGAAGGCGCGGCCGAGGGCGAAGCCGCGGACGCGCAAGCCGCCGCCTCCTGTGCTGCAGCGGCGGACGCTCGGTCCGACGCTCGCCCGGGCGGCCGTGCTGGCCGCCGCCATCGTGTTCATGGTGGGGTTCGCGGTGGCGCTCGCGAAGGTGACGCTCGTGCCGTCGCCCGCGTCGGACGCGCTGATCCACACGAACCTGCGGCCGGGCGCGTCGATCCGTACCTACCTGGACCAGCCCGCCGTCCGGGACTCGCTCAAGCAGATCGGCGGCAACGTCCTGCTCGGTGTGCCGTTCGGCGTCCTGTTGCCGATGCTGTTCCCGCGGTCGCGCGGGCCGGCACGGGTGGCCGTGGTGACCGCGCTGGTGATGGTGCTGGTCGAGGCGGCGCAGGGGGCGATCGTCGAGGGCCGCGCCTTCGACATCGACGACGTGATCCTCAACACACTGGGTGCCCTCTTCGGGTATCTGCTGCTCGGTCACCGGCTCGGCCGTGCGCTCCACCCGCGCCGCGAGACGTGGTGGCGGCGGGCGCGGGCGGCGGCCTTCGGGGTCAGGCGGGATCGTCGGCCAGCTCGGAAACGCCCGTGATCCGGTGCAGCGCGAAAGTGCGGACCTCGTCCGCGGTGTGGTCGTACGCGGTGACGTAGCCGCCCTCCACCCGGACCGGCGCGATCACGCGCTGGCTGGCGGCGCCGTCGGCGTTGACGTACCCGATCCACAGGGACTCGCCGGTCAGCGCGGCGGCCTGGACGGTGGCGAGGGTGTCGGCGGCGGAGGTACGCGGAAGGCCGCCGCCGAAGGACGCGGAGCCGGCGGGACCGGACGCGGAGCCTGACGCGGCCCCCGGCGCCGCCGGTGCGCGCCGCACCGCCGTGGCCGCCCGGTCCCCGGCCCGGATCGCCTTGACGGCGGCGCCCAGCAGCGCCGCGTCGGGGATCGGAGGGCCGTCGGTGACCGGTACGGGCGGCGTACGGGGCGGAGTGCGGCGGGCGTCCGGGCGGGTGATCAGGACGTCGCCGTCGGCGGATTCCGCGGCCGGGGCCAGGCCCATCGCACGGAGCCGTTCCAGCAGGGTCGCCGGGTCGGCCTGGGCGGCGAGCACGGTCGGGGCGAGGCGGCGCAGGCCGAGACCGGTGGCGCGGCGGTCGGCGAGGAGTTCGCTGAGCAGCGCGTCGTCGTCGCACCGCAGGTACGCGGAGGCCGCGCCGACCCGGAGCGTGCCGTGGCGGCGGGCCACGTCGTCGATGAGATAGCTGAGCGGTTGCGGGACCGGGGTGCGGGAGTGGGTGGCGAGGAATTCCTGGAGCTCGGCGGCGGTGCGGCCGGCGTCCAGCGCGCGGCGGACCGACGCGGGCGTGAAGCGGTACACCGTCGCGCCGCCCTTGGACTCGATGTCGGCGAGGACCCCGAGCGTCTCGGCGAGCGGCGCGACGAGCGGGCCCGGCGCCACAGCGGTGAGGTCGGCCTGGAGCAGAACGTGGTCGAGATGCTCGGGCAGCAGCGGCGCGAGGAGCCGGGCGGCGGCCCCGGTGTCGCCCACCGGGTTCTCCAGCAGCGGCCGGGCGTGGTCGGCGAGCGCACCGCGGCCGGTCACGCCGAGGGCTTCGGCGTCGTGCAGGGTCCAGCGCAGCAGATCGGCGCGGAGGGCGTCGTTGCCGGCCCGAAGGGGACGCAGCCAGCGCAGACGGGCCAGCAGGGCGTCGGGGGACGCGGCGGAACCCGGGGGCAGCTCGGCCAGGACGCGCAAGGCCCGGCGGCGGACCTGCGGGGCCGGCGAGCGGTCGAGTTCCGGGCCCAGCGCCGACAGGGCGCGGCCCTTGGCGTCCCGGGTGCCGACCAGGCCCGGCGTCCGGGTGGCCGGCAGCCACGCGGTGACCAGTGCGGCCCACTGCTCCTGCGCGGGCAGTTGCAGCCACTCGTCGGCGGCGGGTGTGGGGGCGTACGCCTCGTCCACCTCCCCGTCGGTGGCGATCAGCCCGGCGGCGTAGGCGAGTTCGAGCCAGAACGCGGTCTGCGGCTCCGGCAGGTCCAGCGCGGTCGCGGTGCGCTTGAGGTCGCGGACGCTGAGGCCGCCGGCGCGCAGTACGGGCGGGCCGCCGGTCTGCCACCGGGTCAGCAGTTCGGTGACGGTACGGACGGCGGTGAACGCCTGGCCCGCGGCGGTCAGGTTCACGGTGCGCTCGGGGCGCGCGACGGGTTCCACGGGGGGCGGCAGCGGCGCGGGGGCGCGGTGGGCGCGACCGCCGCGCAGGGTCAGGGCGGCCTCGCGGGGGAGGACGACGTTGTGCCGGCCCGCGGGGAGCAGCAGGCCCCGGGCGAGCAGCCACTGCACGGGGGCCGCGGCGGCCTCCGCCCGTACCGGCACGGTGGCGTCCCGCACCTCCCCGTACGGCGGCCCCCACACCAGTCGCTCCAGCACGCCGGGTACGTCCCCGGGTGCGTCCGCCAGCAGCCCGTCCAGCCGCTCGGCGTCCGCGAACAGTCCGGTCAGCTCCCGTACCGCACTGATCGGGTCATGCGTCGCCGCGAGCCCCGCGTCCGCCACGATCTCCTGCAGCCGCGAGGGCGACATCCCGGCGGTCGCCTCTCCGACGGACGGCCCGAGCCCCGTCCCCGACCCTCCGCCGACCGACGGCGCCAGCACGTCCCGTGCGGTCCGCACCAGCCGCGGCGAGCCGTCCTCGCCCCAGACCAGCCCCCGTACCCGCAGTACCTCGACCGCCCGGGGCAGCGCCTCCCGCACGGCCTCGGCCAGCTCGGGGTCGAGGGGGCCCCGGCCCCGCGAGGCGATCCCGGCGGCGGCACCGGGACCCGGCGCCGCGCCCAGGGCCGACGTGTTCGCCGCGCCGGCCGGGGAGGCGAACACGTCGCCCGTCATCAGCGCGCGCAGGGTGTCGTACGGGCACGGGTCCGGGGCCACCGCCAGGGCCTCGGCCACCTGGTGGGTGAAGGTGTCCAGGCGGTCCAGGGTGCGCAGGACGGACGAGCGGGTGGCGGCGCGTGTGGCGAGGTGGGTGAGGTCCGGGGGAACCGGCGTGAGGAGGTCGGGGCGGGCACGGAGGAGGAGGGCCAGCGCGGTGTCGTCACGGGCGCGCAGGTCCTCCGCGAGCGTGCGGGGGGCGGTGGCTCGGCCTCCAGTCCTCATCCGTCCCACAGTAGCCGCACGGGTCGAATGTCCGAGCGCGTCCTCGGGGTGAGGACAGTCCGCCGGACAGGCGGGTACCTTCGGCATGAGGTCGACGCGGTGCGGCGGAAGGGGGCTTGACGGTGGGTGTCGAGAGCGACCGGCTGGTCTTCGACTATCTGAGCCGGGTCGGCGATCTGGCGCAGACCGCGCTGCCCGCCGCCCAGCGCGCGCAACTGGTCGCGCGGCTGCGCAACGACATCGACCGTGAGCGACGCGGCAGCGACAGCCCGGCCACCGTACGCCGCATCCTCGGCCGTATCGGCAGCCCGGACGAGGTCGTGGAGGCCGCCGCGGGGTCCGCCGCCCCGGGCGGCGGTACGGCCGCCCCGCCGCCGCCCACCGAGCCGCCGCCCGGCTCGTACGGGCCCTACGCCAAGACCGCGCCGCGCACGCCGCGGACCCCGCGTCAGCGGGAGGAGGCCGGGACCTCCCGCGGCCAGGAGGCGGGCGGGCGGGACGGCGGGCAGCGGGATCCGGGTCGGCGGGATGCGGGCGGCCGGGACGCGGGCCGGCGCGGGGCCCGCCCCCGCGACGACGATCCGGACTGGTGGACCGTCCCGCCGCGCGGCGGCCTGCCCCGCCTCGGGGACGAGCTGGCCGGGCTGCCGGGGATGACCGGCGGCGTCTTCGTCCCGGTCGACGACGAGGAGCTGGCCGAGGAGGACCCGGCATCCGGCCACGGGAGGACGAGGACGCGGCGACCGGACACCGACGGGGAACCGTACGGCGCCGAGGAGACACACGAGGAGGAGGCCCCGGCGCGGCGGTCCCGGCGCCTGCTGCCCCGCCTCGGTATCGGGAAGGGGGGTGGCGGCGGCGGGAAGCGCTGGGGCAGCCCCGTCCTGCTGCTCGCCGCCGCCCTGCTGGTCGCGGGGGCGGCGATCGGGTCGTGGATCCCGCTCGGCCTGGGCTGGCTGACCGGTTACCTTTCGCGTCAACTCTCCCGGCCGCAGGCGAAGTTCGCGGTGCTCGGCATCCCGGGGACGGCGGCCGTCGGCATGCTGGTCTGGCTGTGGGGGCGCGACGCGGGCAAGTGGAGCACGCCCATCGCTGAGGGCCAGATGGGCCAGGCGCTCCAGGACGCGCTGCCCGGGACCGTCCGCCTCGCCGCGCTCGCCTCGGCGCTCTACCTGCTGTGGCGGGCTCGTCGGGCGGCGTAACCGCTGCGGGGGTGGCCGGCGGGGCGGCTGTGTCTTGTAGGGTTCGGCGGGTTCGGCGGGTACATCGGCTCAGCCGAGTTCGCCGGCTCAGCCGGGTCCGCCGGCCTGGGGTGGGCCGCGGGGGAGCCGCCGTCATCCGCCGGGCCGCGGCGGGCCCGTCGCGCCGGACAGTCGCCGCGCAGGCCCCCGCGAGGTCTGCCGGGGCCGGGCCCCGGCTGGGGGCGCTGCGGCGAGCGCGCGACGCCCGTACCGCGGCGCGGACGCATCGTGGCCGCCCGGCTGGGACGCGCGCCGAAAACCGCCTTGACCACCCGGGTGACAATATTGCCGTGACCAACGACCTTCGCGCCGCCTCGCACACCCCTGCCGCACCCGCGGCCGCGCACATCGCCGCCGCACCCGCGGCCGCGCACACCGCCGCCGCACCCGCTGCCGCGTACGGCGCCGCAGGCCCCCTCACCGTCGGCTTCGACCTCGACATGACGCTGATCGACTCCCGCCCCGGCATCAAGGCCGTGTTCGACCGGCTCGCCGCCGAGACCGGCGTCTTCATCGACTCGGGGCTGGCGATCAGCCGACTCGGCCCGCCGCTGGACCAGGAGCTGGCCCACTGGTTCCCGGCCGAGCGCGTCCCGGAGGTCGCCGACCGCTACCGCGCGCTGTACCCCGATCACGCGATCGCGCCCACGGGCGCCATGCCGGGCGCCGCGGCGGCCGTCGAGGCGGTCCGCGCGGTCGGCGGGCGCCCGCTCGTCGTCACCGCCAAGTACGGGCCCAACGCCGGTCTGCACCTCGCCCACCTCGGCATCGACGCCGAACTGCGCGGCTCGCTGTGGGCCGAGGCCAAGGCCGAGGCGCTGATCGAGTACGGCGCGACGATCTACGTCGGCGACCACACCGGTGACGTACGCGGCGCCCGTACGGCGGGTGCGCTCTCCGTCGCGGTCGCCACCGGGCCGTGCGACGCAGCGGAACTGCGCGCGGCCGGCGCCGACGTCGTCCTCGGGGACCTCACCGAATTCCCGGCGTGGTTCGCCGACTACAGCTCCGCAGCTGCCTGACCGCGAAGCTGCTCACCGGGCTGCCCGCCGTCCGGCTCGCCGCTCCGGCCGTCCGCTGCCCGCCGCTGGGCGAGCACGGACCGCAGCAGTCCGCCGAGCGCCAGCGCCAGACCCACGCCCATCAGCATCGACACGAAGTACGCAGGCGTGGGCAGTCGGCTGGTACCCAGCAGTAGCGGCGTGAAGGTCGCCACCGTACCGATCGCCCCGACCAGGAACACGATCGCCCCGATCCGCACGAGCAGGTCACCTGCGCCCATGGTTTGTTTGCTCACCGGACAAGGGTAAGTCCGAGTGGTGGACGTGATCGACGTGATGAACGCTGGAACGGGACCTCGGCGTCTTGTCACACGGCACCAGGCCATTAGCCTGGTGCCAGCGGGTCTTGGATGGACCCGCAGAAGTCTTATTCAGAGTCGTTTCGAGCAATGAGGACGAGGTCGGACGTGCCTACCGGCAAGGTCAAGTGGTTCAACAGTGAGAAGGGCTTCGGCTTTCTCTCCCGCGATGACGGCGGCGACGTCTTCGTGCACTCCTCGGTACTGCCCGACGGCGTTGTGGCCCTCAAGCCCGGCCAGCGCGTGGAATTCGGTGTCGTTGCAGGTCAGCGTGGCGACCAGGCTCTTTCGGTGACCCTGCTCGATCCTGCTCCCTCGGTCGCGGCGGCCCAGCGCCGTAAGCCGGACGAGCTGTTGCCGATCGTCCAGGACCTCACCACTCTGCTGGAGGACGTCGCGCGTTCGCTGCAACGCGGTCGGTATCCCGACAAGGCGCATGGTCACAAGATCGCCTCCGTGCTGCGGGTGGTCGCGGACCAGCTCGACGTCTGAACCACCGCGGCCCGGGCCCGCGTTCGGTTTTTTAGCGACGCTTTACCGGAGTGGCATCCTCCGCTATGCCCTCCGGTAAAACGCGCGCAAAAAATTCCGGGCACGAATCCCGGCCGTTTTCCGGTCAGCGATTTCCCCGGGTTGCCGAAAACGGTGGCGGAAGCGGTGGGGCAGCAGTGCGGAAACCATGGCGGAAGCGGCGCGGAAGCCTGCGGAAGCCGTGGCGGAAGCGTCAGAAAGCCAGCGCGTCGGGCGTGAGCGGCGGCACCAGGCCCTCGGCCGCGGCCCGCGTCAGCAGCCCTCGTACGGCCGCGTAGCCGTCGTCACCGAGACCCGCCGTGAACTCGTTGACGTACAGCCCGATGTGCTGGTCGGCGACGGCCGGGTCCATCTCCTGGGAGTGCGCCAGCACGTAACCGCGGGACGCCTCCGGGTCGTCCCACGCCGCCCGCACCGAGGCGCGTGCGGCCTCGGCCAGCGCGTGCAGCCGCTCCTTGCCCAGCGACCGCTTGGCGATGATCGCGCCCAGCGGGATCGGCAGCCCGGTGGTGGACTCCCAGTACTCGCCCATGTCCGCGAGCTTGTGCAGGCCGTAGTTCTGGTACGTGAAGCGGGCCTCGTGGATCACCAGACCCGCGTCCACCCGGCCGTCCCGCACCGCGGGCATGATCTCGTGGAACGGCAGCACCACGACCTCGCCGACCCCGCCGGGGACCTCGGCGGCGGCCCACAGCCGGAAGAGCAGATACGCGGTGGAGCGCTCGCTCGGGACGGCGACGGTCCTGCCCGTCAGGTCGGTTCCGGGCTCCTTCGTCAGCACCAGCGGCCCGCAGCCGCGGCCCAGCGCGCCGCCGCACGGCAGCAGCGCGTACTCGTCCAGCACCCAGGGCAGCACCGCGTACGAGACCTTCAGCACATCGAACTCGCCGCGCTCGGCCATCCCGTTGGTGATGTGGATGTCCGCGAACGTGACGTCCAGCGGCGGCGCGTCCGGGACCAGGCCGTGGGCCCAGGCGTGGAAGACGAAGGTGTCGTTGGGGCAGGGGGAGTAGGCGATCCGCAGCGCGCCGCCCTGCGGGGTGCCCTGCGCCCGCGGGGCGCCGTCGTCCGGGCGGGTGCCGCCGTCGGGCCGGGCTCCGCCCTGGGATGCGTCGTCGCGCGACGCGTCGTCAGCCATGTTCCGCTTCAACCTCCAGCGCGGCCGGGAGCTTCCCGAACGCCGTCGTCAGCGCCGCCAGCGCCTCGCCGATCCGCCACGCCGCCCGGTCGCGGGGGCCGACCGCGTTGGACACGGTACGGATCTCCAGTACGGGTACGCCATGGGCCGCAGCAGCCTCCGCCACCCCGAACCCCTCCATCGCCTCCGCGACGGCACCCGGATGACGCGTCCTCAGTTCGGCCGCCCGCTCCGCCGTACCCGTCACCGTCGAGACGGTGAGCACCGGCCCGTACGCGGCCCCCAGCCGGTCCGCGACGGTACGGCTCAGCCCGGCCGGCGGCCGGTGTTCCGCGGTACCGAAGCCGAGTTCGGCGACGGTCGTGAACCCGTCCGGCGTGCGCACCCCCAGATCCGCGGCCGTGATCGTCTCGGCGACCGCCACCGCGCCGACCGGCGCTTCCGGGGCGAATCCGCCGGCGATCCCCGCGGAGATCACCAGGGTGTACGGGTCCCCGGCGGTCTCGGCCAGGGTGAGGGCGGTGGCCGAGGCCGCCGCGGCGGCGGCCGGACCGACGCCGGCCGCGACGATGTCGAAGCGGCGACTGCGGGCCGGACCCCGGTCGGCGGAACCCAGCCCGGCGGCGACGGCGTCACGTTCCGCGGCCACCGCGGTCACCACCAGCAGACGGGTGGTCATCGGCGGCGCTCAGTCGCCCTTGAGCAGCTTGATCTTCCACACGCCGAAGGTCTGCGTGCCCGTGGTGTCGGAGGACTGCACGATGTTCAGTGTGACCGCCTTCACCGGGGTGCTGGCCCCGGTCTGCGGGTCCCGCTCGGTGAAGAGCGAGGTGCTGTCCAGCGTCCAGTACGTGGTGTCCTTGAGCGGCTCGGGGGTGACCAGCGCGCTGTCGGTGGCGAGCAGCCAGCCCTTCTTCGCCAGCTTCGGGTCCACGCCGACGCGGACCTTGTCGCCCAGGCCCACCGTGATGTGGTGCTTCGGTGCCGCGTCCAGGCAGGCCTGGAAGATCTGGTTGGGGAGCTTCGTGCTCGCGTAGCACTTGTCGTCGATCGCCTCGGCGGTCACGGACCGGTCGCCCACAGTCACCGTCGCCACGGGGGTCGGCTTGTCGCAGGCGGTGAGGGCGACCAGCCCGAGGGGGAGGGCACCGATGACGGTGGCAGCGCGTCTCATGCTCATGGGGTGAGGCTACCGGGCGGTTGCGTTCCGCCTGCGCGGGGGTGGAGTGTCCCGCGGGGTGCGGCGAGCCCCGGGCGGGGCGGGCGGGCGGGGTGGTTCCGGGTGGTTCAGGGCGGTTCAGGCCACCCGGGTCCGCGCCGTACTGCCCCGCCGGGCCGCCCCGAGCAGGCCTCGTACCGAGACCGAGAAGGCCAGCAGTACCAGGCCGGCCGCCACCGCCATGCCCAGCGAGCCGATCAGCGGCAGCACTATGCCCAGACCGCCGCCGACCACCCAGGAGAGCTGGAGCGCGGTCTCGGAGCGAGCGAAGGCGGAGGTGCGGACCGCCTCCGGGACGTCCCGCTGGATCAGCGCGTCCAGCGACAGCTTCGCCAGCGCCTGCGAGATGCCGGCCACCGCCGCCAACGCGGCCACCGCCACCAACGAGTACCAGCCCGCCGCGAAGGTCGCCGCGGTCAGGGAGCAGATCAGCACACCGGTGATGATGATCTCCGGTCCGCGGGCCTTGAGCCACGCGCCGAGCGCCGTACCGAGCGCGTTGCCGCCGCCCGCCGCGACGGCGACCAGGCCCAGCGACTGCGCCGGGGTCAGCCCGCCGAGCGGGTGCTCGCGCAGCATGAACGCCAGGAACATGGTGAGGAATCCGGACAGCGACCGCAGCCCACAGTTGCCCTGGAGGGCGTGCAGCACCGACGAACCCACGCCCAGCAGGCCGGGTTTGCGGCCGGGGACGCCCGTGGGCCCGGCCGGTGTCTCCTCGTCGGCGGACAGCCGCGCCTTGCTCTCGCCGCGCGCCGAGTCCACCTTGTGCGGCAGCGAGATCGCCAGCAGCGCGCCGGACATGAACACCACGAAGGCCCCGTACAACGGCCATTGCGGGCCGATCGCGTGCAGGCCCGCGCCGACCGGGGCGGCGATCGCCGTCGCCAGCAGACCCGCGAGGGTGACCCGGGAGTTCGCCTTCACCAGCGTCGTACGCGGTGGCAACAGGCGTGGCACCGCCGCGCTGCGCACCACGCCGTACGCCTTCGACGCCACCAGGACGCCGAGCGCCGCCGGATACAGGCCGAGGCCCGCCGTGGAGATCACCCCGGCCATCGTCCAGGCCAGCACCGCGCGGGCCGTCATCGCCATCGCCATGGCGGCCCTGCGACCGTGCTGCATCCGGTCCAGCAGCGGGCCGATCACGGGCGCGAGAAGGGCGAACGGCGCCATCGTCACCAGGAGATAGAGCGCCACCCGGCCTCGCGCCTCGCCGGTCGGCACCGAGAAGAACACGGTGCTGGCGAGCGCGATGGTGATCATCATGTCGCCGGCCGAGTTCACCGCGTGGAGTTCGATCAGTTTCGCCAGACCCGACTCGCCCGCGCCGCCCGCATGTGTCGTACGCCGCACACGACGGCGCACGGCACCGGCGGATCGCCCCACGCCGCTGGCGAGGGCGCGTCCGGCCCTGCGCACGGGCCCTCGGCCCGCGGTCACCGTTTGTGCCACGACGCAATCCTGCCCCAATCGGCAGTGCACGCACCCCCTCCTTTGCGCACGTGGTGCGCAGGGGTAGCGTGCGATCGCGCAGAATGGTGGCAACAGGTGCGCCCGGGGACGCTCGGGCAGACCGGGCAAGCAGGGAACGAACAGCGTCGAAGCGGTCCACAGGTCCGCTCCGCTGCCGCTCCTCGCACCGGGTCCGTCCGCCGGCGAGCGCACACGTGAGACGGCGTAGAGAGAGAAACGATTTCTGTGAGTGCTGCGATGCGAAGCCGTACCCCTGACCGCCTGTGCGCCGAGGCGGTCGATGTCGCGCTCGCCGTGACGCGGGAGGCGGCCGGGCCGGACGCGGTGGGCGAGCACCTCGGGATCATCGCCGAGGGTGACCGGGTCGTCACCCACTTCTTCGCCTGCGAGATGCCCGCCTACCGCGGCTGGCGGTGGGCCACCACCCTGACCCGGGCCTCCCGCGCGAAGAACGTGACCGTCGACGAAACCGTCCTGCTGCCCGGAACCGACGCTGTGCTCGCCCCCGAATGGGTGCCGTGGAGCGATCGCCTGCGCCCCGGCGACATGGGTCCCGGCGATCTGCTGCCGACCGAGGCGGACGATCTGCGCCTGGAGCCGGGATGGCTGGGGGAGGAGGCGCCGTCCGACGAGGATTCGGTGGCGGAGGCGCCGGAAGGGCCGGCCGAGTCGACGGCCGGGCAGGACGCGGAACCGGACGGCGTCGCGGTGCCCACGATCGCGCAGATCGGTGCGGTGGCCGAGGAGATCGGCATGGGGCGGGCGCGGGTGCTGTCCCGGTACGGGCTGCACACGGCCGCCGACCGCTGGGAGGAGCGGTTCGGCGCGAAGACGCCCATGGCGCAGGCCGCCCCCGCCCACTGCGTGAGCTGCGGCTTCCTGGTCCCCATCGCGGGCTCCCTCAGCCAGGCGTTCGGCGTCTGCGCCAACGAGTTCTCCCCGGCCGACGGCCAACTGGTCTCCCTCGCCTACGGCTGCGGCGCCCACTCCGAGGCGGCGGTCATGCCCAAGACCCCGCACCCGGCCCCGATGGTCCTGGACGACCTCCACGACACCGAGCCGATGCCGCTCCACCCGGACCGCCACTCCTCGGTCGAGGAGGGCGAACCGGCGGAGGAGGACCTGGGCCACTCGTAGCCCGCGCACTCCCGCAGCCGCCGACGGCGAAGAACCCCGCCGGCGGGCCCGTCTCCGGACCCGCCAGTGGACGTCGACTCCCGACATCGACCGCACGGGCGTGGGGTCCCCCTGCTCAAGGCGGGGAGGGCGGGGACCCGCGCGCCGCCAGGCGCGGGCACCCGCCGGGACGGGCGAGCCGGCTCCGGAACGGCCCCCCGCAGGGAGCCGCATCGCGGCGCGCGCCCGAATGGCGGTACGGTCACACCAAACGGAGCCCCCGCAGGGGTGCCGAACCCGGCAGACGGAGGGGCGCACGTGACCCGCGCAGGCGTTATCCGACCGGCCCCGGAAGGCCACCCCGACCCCTTCCGTACCACGGCCCTGCGCCATGCGGTCCTCACCGCCTGGTCCACCTCCGCCGCCCGCTTCCGTGAGGACGCCAACGCCGAGGAAGACCTGGCCCTCGGCGGCTACCGCGACCGCCTCGTCGTCGAACTGGCGCAGAACGCCGCCGACGCCGCCACCCGCGCCGGCGTCCCCGGCCGCCTCCACCTCACCCTGCACGAGGCCACCGCCGAGGGCCCCGCGGTCCTCGCCGCCGCCAACACCGGCGCCCCCCTCGACCCCGCCGCCGTCGAATCGCTCTCCACCCTGCGCGCCTCCGCCAAGCGCGACGACGGACCCGCCTCCGTCGGCCGCTTCGGCGTCGGCTTCGCCGCGGTCCTCGCCGTCACCGACGAACCCGCCATCGTCAGCCGCACCGGCGGTGTCCGCTGGTCGCTGGCCGAGGCCCGCACCCGGGCCGCCGAGATCCCCGGTCTGGCCGAGGAGTTGCGCCGCCGTGACGGTCATGTCCCGCTGCTGCGCCTGCCGTTCCCCGCGGAGGGCCGCGCGCCGGACACGTACGACACGGTTGTGATCCTCCCGCTGCGCGACGGCTCCGCCGTGGACCTGACCGCCCGCCTCCTGGCCGGCGTGGACGACGCCCTGCTGCTCGCCCTGCCCACCCTCACCGAAGTGGTGATCGAGACCCCCTCCGCCGTGCGGACCCTGACCCGCCGGACTCTGGACGGCGGCGATGTGATCATCGAGGACACCGCCCGTCCCACCCCCACCCGCTGGCGTGTCGAGGCAGCCGCCGGCGCGCTGGCCCCCCGACTTCTCGCCGACCGACCGGTGGAGGAACGCCTGCGCCCGGCCTGGTCGGTGACCTGGGCCGTCCCGGTGGACGCCGAGGGCGCCCCCGTGGCCCCCCGTACCGCCGACGTGGTGCACGCCCCCACGCCGACCGACGAACCGCTCGGCCTGCCCGCGCTGCTGCTGGCCACCTTCCCGCTCGACCCGACCCGCCGCCACGCCGCCCCCGGCCCGCTCACCGACTTCCTGCTGTCCCGCGCCGCCGAGTCCTACGTACGGCTGCTCGCCGCCTGGCGTCCGGTCGGCACCGGCGTGGTGGACCTCGTCCCCGGCCCGCTCGGCAAGGGCGAACTCGACGCCGAGCTGCGCCGCCGTATCCTCGCCGAGCTGCCCCGCACCCCCTTCCTGCCGCGCGCCGCCGAGACCCCCGCGGAGTCCGACGCCGGGGGCGCCGCGGCCGACACCGACACCTGGGACGGCGGCGGGCCGCTGGCCGGCGAGGGCCACGCCCTGCGCCCGGTCGAGGCCGAGGTGGTGGAGGGCGCCACCGCCGAGGCGGTCCGGGTCCTCGCCGAGGTGCTGCCCACCCTCGTACCGTCCGCCCTCGAACGGCGCCCCGCCCTGCGTCAGCTGGGCGTCGCGCGGCTCACCCTCGCCGACGCGATCGACCGCCTGGCCGGCACCGAACGCCCCGCCGAGTGGTGGTGGCGCCTGTACGACTCGCTGGCCGGCTCCGACGCCGACGTGCTCAGCGGCCTGCCGGTACCGCTCGCCGACGGCCGTACGGTGGTCGGCCCGCGGCAGGTGCTGCTGCCGGTACGCGGCGAGGACGGGGCCGACACCGTGGACCCGGCGCTGCTCGCCCGGCTCGGCCTGCGCGTCGCCCACGCCGACGCCGCCCACCCGCTGCTGGAGAAGCTCGGCGCCGCGCCGGCCACCGCCCGCGCGATCCTGACCACCCCGCAGGTACGTACCGCCGTCGCCGCCTCGCTCGACGACGACCGTGCCGCCTGGGACGACGACCAGGCCGGCCTGGACGCCGAGGAACTGGCCGACGTCGTACTCGGCCTGGCCAGGACGGCCGGGCTCGCGCCCGGCGACGAACCGTGGCTGTCCGCACTCGCCCTGCCCGACGAGGACGGAGAACTCGCCCCGGCCGGCGAGCTGATCCTTCCCGGCAGCCCCCTGGAGGCCGTGCTGCGCGAGGGCGAACTCGCCGCCGTCGACGCCGACCTGGCCCGCGGCTGGGGCGAACAGCCCCTCACCGCCGTCGGCGTGCTCGCCACCTTCGCGCTGGTCCGCGCCGCCGACGTGGTCCTCGACCCGGACGACCTCGAACCCCGGGACACCGACTGGGCCGAGCCCGACGACGTCGGCCTGCTGGAGGCGGTGGACGTGTGGTGCGAGGACGTCCTCGACCAGCTCCCCGAGACCGACGTCCCGCCGGTCGCCACCGAGGTCATCGGCGTACGCGACCTCGATCTGGTGGACGACGACGCCTGGCCGCAGGCCCTCGCCCTGCTCTCCCGGCCGCCGCTGCGGGACGCCATCACCGCCCCCGTGCGGGTCCTGCTGCCCGACGGCACCACCGAGTCCGTACGGCCCTACGCGGCCTGGTGGCTGCGCGACCACCCGGTCCTCGACGGCCGCCACCCGGTGGGCCTGCGCACGGCCGGCGGCGACCGGCTGCTCGCCGGGCTCTACGACGAGGCCGAGACCGGCCCGGCCGTGGACGAGCAGGTGCTGCGGGCTCTCGGCGTACGCACCTCCGTACCCGCGCTGCTGTCCGAACCCGGCGGCGCCGCCGAGCTCCTCGCCCGCCTCGCCGACCCCGACCGCACGGTCACCCCGGCGCAACTCCACGGCCTGTACGCCGCGCTCGCCGAGCTCGACCCCGAACAGGTCACCCTCCCCGACGAGTTGCGGGCCGTCGTCGACGGCGCCCCGGTCGTGGTGGACGCCGCCGAGGCGCTGGTCGCCGACGCGCCCGACCTGCTCCCGCTCGCCGCGGGCCGCCCGCTGCTCCCCGTCCCGCCCCGCCTCGCCGCCGAACTGGCCGACCTCTTCCAGGTAGGGCGGCTGAGCGAGGCCCTGGAGGCCGCGGTGGTCTCCGAGGGGGAACCCCACGACGTCCTCCCGGCCGTCCACGACCTGCTGCCGGGGGCTCCCACCACCTATCGCGAGCACGAGGCGCTGCTCGTCACCGGCGGTGTCGAACTCGACTGGCGCTACCTGGACGGCACCCTGCACGCCTCCACCGTCGAAGGGCTCGCGGCCGGCCTGGCCTGGGCCGCCGGCCACTGGCACCGCCGCTTCGAACTGGCCGCCCTCCTGGAAGACCCCACCCGTACGGATGAACTGGCCGAGGCCCGCTGGTTCGACTGACCCCGGTCAGCCCGCCGACCGCTCGCGCCTCCTCACCCACGCCCACGCGACCTCCAGCACCACCGCGCCCGCCACGGCGATGCCGACGGCGGTCCACGGCACCTGCGTGCCCACCAGCTTCAGCGCGAAGAACCTCTGCAACCACGGCGTGACCAGCACGATCACAAAGCCGGCCCCCATGGCGAGCACCAGGCCCACCCGCCACCAGGTGTACGGCCGGGCGACGATCGCCAGCACCCACACCTCCATCAGGAAGAGCGTGAGCGTCGCCGCGCTGGTCTCCGCGTCCAGCGCCCCGCTGCCGGTGTAGTGGTGCCGGGCCACGAGGTACGCGGCGAACGCCGCCGCCCCGCAGGCGATCCCGGCCGGCATGGCGTACCGCAGCACGCGCCGCACGAACTGCGGCCGCGCCCGCTCCTTGTTGGGCGCGAGCGCCAGGAAGAACGCCGGCACGCCGATGGTCAGCGTGGACAGCAGGGTCAGGTGCCTCGGTAAAAAGGGGTACGGGACCTGCCAGCACACCACCAGCAGCGCGAGCAGCACCGAGTACGCCGTCTTCGTCAGGAACAGCGTGGCGACCCGCGTGATGTTGCCGATCACCCGCCGCCCCTCGGCCACCACCGAAGGGAGTGTCGCGAAACTGTTGTCCATCAGCACGATCTGCGCGACCGCCCGGGTCGCCTCCGACCCGGTGCCCATCGCGACCCCGATGTCCGCGTCCTTCAGCGCGAGTACGTCGTTGACGCCGTCGCCGGTCATCGCCACGTTGTGCCCGTGGGACTGCAACGCGCCGACCATGTCCCGCTTCTGCTGCGGGGTGACCCGCCCGAACACGGCGCCGTCCTCCAGCACGCCGGCCATCTCGTCCTTCGCGGCCGGCAGCCGCCGCGCGTCGACCGGCCGCTCGGCGCCGGGCAGCCCGAGCTTGGCGGCGACCGCACCCACGGAGACCGCGTTGTCGCCGGAGATCACCTTGGCCTGCACGTCCTGTTCGGCGAAGTACCGCAGGGTGTCGGCGGCGTCGGGCCGTAGCCGCTGTTCGAGGACGACCAGCGCGTGCGCGGTGACCGCCCGGGCGACCGCCGGATCGCCGAGGCCCAGGTCGGTGCGGGCGAGCAGCAGCACTCTCAGGCCGTCGTTGTTGAGGCCGTCCACCTCGGCGAGGACGGGGTCGCCGTCGGGCAGCAGCACGTCGGGCGCGCCGAGCAGCCACGTACTGGTGGCGCCGCCCGGCTCGGTGAAGGCGGCGCCGCTGTACTTGCGGGCGGAACTGAAGGGCAGCGCGCCGGTGCAGTGCCAGCCGTCGGCGCCCCCGGGCGGGTAGGCGTCGATGATCGCCTGGAGGCTGGCGTTGGGGCGCGGGTCGGCGGCGCCGACGGCGGCCAGTGCCCGGGTCACGTAGGGCTGGTCGGCGCCGTCGAGGAGCCGCAGCCCGGTGACGTCCATGCCGCCCTCGGTCAAGGTGCCGGTCTTGTCGAGGCACACCACGTCGACCCGGGCCAGGCCCTCGATCGCGGGCAACTCCTGCACCAGCACCTGCTTGCGGCCCAGTCGGATCACGCCGATCGCGAAGGCCACGGAGGTCAGCAGCACCAGCCCCTCGGGCACCATCGGCACGATCCCGCCGACCGTACGGCGCACCGCCTCGCGCCCGTTGTGGCTCTCCACGGTGAACTGGCTGATGATCAGCCCGACCGCCGTCGGCACCATCATCCACATGACGTACTTGAGGATCTGGCTGATGCCGTTGCGCAGCTCGGAGTTGACCAGGGTGAAGCGGGACGCCTCGTCGGCGAGCTGGGCCGCGTACGCCTGCCGGCCGACCTTGGTCGCGGTGAAGGCGCCGCCGCCCGCCACCACGAAGCTGCCGGACATCACCGGGTCGCCGGGGTGCTTCAGTACCGGGTCGGCCTCGCCGGTCAGAAGCGACTCGTCGACCTCCAGGCCGTCCGCCTCGACCGTCTCGCCGTCCACCACGACCTTGTCGCCGGGGCCGAGTTCGATGAGATCGCCGAGCACGATCCCGGAGGTGGAGATCTCGGCCGCCGTACCGTCCCTGCGCACCACGGGCTTGGCCTCGCCTATCACGGCGAGGCTGTCCAGCGTCCGCTTGGCGCGCAGCTCCTGGATGATGCCGATCGCGGTGTTGGCGAGGATGACGAAGCCGAACAGGCCGTCCTGGACCGGTCCGACCACCAGGATGATCAGGAAGAGCACGCCGATGATCGCGTTGAACCGGGTGAAGACGTTCGCCCGCACGATGTCGGCGGTGGAGCGGGAGGACCGTACCGGGACGTCGTTGACCTCGCCCCGGGCGACACGTTGCGCGACCTCGGCCGCGGTGAGTCCCGGATTCCGGGCAGCGACCCGGGCGTCCGTGCGTTCCGTCATGGCTTCGACGGTACGGGGCGGACGCCGCCGTTTGCTGTCTACCCGGTTACAGAGCGGTCGTTCTCGGCCACGCGGGAGGCCGCCGCCCGCCGGATCGCATCGCGCCGGGCGGTCACGTACCGCAGGCCGACCAGGCCGAGGCAGCCGCCGGCCGCGCAGGTCCAGATCCACCAGGTGTGGCCGTGGTCGGAGTACCAGCCGTAGAAGGGGAGCTGCACGACGAAGAGCGCGAACCACACGATGGTGCCGACCACGACGGTCATCACGTCGTTGGCCTCCAGCGGCTCGGGGGCCTCGCGCAGCGGACTCCGCTCCTTGCTCATACGCACATCGTATGCGGCCCGTCCCGGGGGAGTGCGGGCGGTCACCACCCGCCCCCCCCGCCCGCTTTCGCCGAGTGGCCCGATATCTCCCTGTGATACGGATCACGTCGTCCTTTTTTCGGTGGTCCGGCTTGATAGTGTGCGCGCGCGTCATCCGATTCGCATCCCGCGAAACGGCTTTATGCGTGTCATCGATATTCACGCGTCGACCACAATGTGTTGTAGGAAGGTACGGAAGCGGGGCAATGTTTCAGGACCCCGTCCTCCGGCTTTCACTCACGGGGGAGTGAGCCGATATGAGAGTTGCCGTGGTCGGACTCGGTGCGGCCGGTGCCCGCCTCGCCGCGACCGCGCGGGCCGACGGTCACCACGTCCGCACCGTCGCTCCGGGCGGTACGGCCGACGCCTCCGACGTCGCCCGCCTCGGCGGTCCGCCCGTCGACGCATGGATCCTCGCCACTCCCACCGCCACCCATCTGGGCCTGGTGCGCCGACTGCTGCGTCTTGATCCGGCCGCCCGCATCCTGCTGGAACAGCCCGCCTGCTCTCCCGAGGACCTCCCGGTCCTCGCCGCCACCCTGGACGCCCACCCCGCCGCCCGGGTACTCGTCAACGATGTCTACGCGCATAGTCCGGCTGTCCGCCGATTCGCCGGAATTCTCCGTGCGACGGCGGATTCCGCATCTGGTGACCGTGTTGTGCGCATCACGGTGGAATTCACCAAGAACCGCGAACGCGACATCGCCCGCGGTCGTTTCGTCGACACCCAGTACGGTGTCGTGGGCTATGAATGGCTCGACATGCTGGCCATTCTCCGCGCCATTGTGCCGCCCACTGAATATGCCAGGTATCTGTGCGCCCCGCCCTCTCTCGTCACCTCCGAAATGCGAGTGCTGGTCAGCGGCCACTCTCGCCTTCCGGAGATCGAGTTGTACGCCTCCGCGCACGGCCGTGTCGGCTTCCCCCGCCTCGCCGTCGACGCCTTCACCCATCCGATCGCCCGGCGCCGTATCGCCCGCGGGTGCATCCCGTACGGCTCGGAACTGCGCTACCGCTTCGCCGACGTGGAATTCGCCTCCGGAGCCCGTGTCACCCTGGTCTTCGAGCCCCACTACCAGACGGCCCAGGACTACAAGAACGTCCACGCCGTCCACGTCCGCGGCGCCGCGGGTGACCGCCGCACCCACCTGGTTCCCGGCAACCAGCTCCGCGAGGCCCTCGCCGCCCAACTCGCCACCCTGACCGGCCCGGACCCGACGGGGACCACCGGGATACGGCTCCCCGAACACCACCACCTGGCCAGCCTCGCCGGCCACCCGCACGCCCACGGTGTGGACCGCCTCGCGGGTGCGGCCACGGGCTGAACGGAGACTCGCCGGCCGGCCCGGGCCTGACGCGAGTCCGACCGCCGGGACCGGGCCCCGGGGCCCGGCTGACACCGCAGCCCGGACTTCAGCGGACCGCCCGGCTGGTGACCGTGGGAACGCCCGGTCGCGTCGACGGCTGTCCTGAACCGTTCGACGAAGTCCTCGCGGACGAGTGTCCTGACCACGTAGTCCTGCGGGCCCATCCCGCGCTTGGTGGGGCATGCTCGCGGATCCGTTCCCACAGATCTCCGTCCATGCGGAGGCTGAGCACTCTCGATGCCATGGGCTCCAGTGGTCCCTTCACCCGGAGACCGCGTGCGTCCCTTCGGCGGTCATCTCACCCGTACGGGTGAGATGCCGCGGGGGCGGCTTGGGCGCTGGGCGGCCCGGTGGGGCGGCCCGGCCGGGCGGCCCGGTGGGGGCGGCCACGTATGGACACATGCGCGTAACACCGATTGTACTTAGCTTAGGTAATGAGCTAAGCTAATAAATGTGACCGAACTGTCCGAGGACGACCGTGCAGCCGTCAGTGAACTCCGGGGCGCCGTGATGCGCCTCTCGCGGCGGCTGCGCCACCAGCGCGTCGACGAGTCGCTCAGCCCGACCGAGATGTCGGTGTTGGGGACGCTGGCCCGGTGCGGGTCGGCGACGCCGGGTGAACTGGCCCGCAAGGAGCACGTCCAGCCCCCGTCGATGACCCGCATCGTGGCGATGCTGGAGGCCAAAGACCTGGTCCGCCGGGCACCGCACCCCGAGGACCGGCGCCAGGTCGTGGTGAGCCCCACCGAGCAGGCCGCGGCGATGCTGGAGGAGAGCCGCATCAAGCGGAACGCCTGGCTGGCCGAACTCGCCGAAGGACTCACCCAAGGGGAACTGGCCACCCTGCGCCAAGCCGCCCCCGTCCTGGAAAAGCTCGCGCACCTGTGATGCAGCCCACCCCTGCACCCACCCGCATCTCGCGCGCGACCCCCCGTGCGTCCAGCGCACGCACCCCGCACGCGACCCCGTGCCCTGTGAAGCCCGATGAAGAGGAGGCGAGTCCGATTGAGTTCGGCCGCCGGATCAGACACCGCAACCGAACCTGACCGTCCCGCGGACCAGAGGACCGGCACCTTCAGCTCCCTCAAGGTCCGCAACTACCGGCTCTTCGCGACCGGCGCCGTCGTGTCCAACACCGGCACCTGGATGTCGCGGATCGCCCAGGACTGGCTGGTGCTCAGCATCACCGGCTCGTCCTTCGCCGTGGGTATCACCACGGCGCTGCAGTTCCTGCCCATGCTCCTGTTCGGGCTGTACGGCGGGGTGATCGCCGACCGCTACCCCAAGCGGCAGATCCTGCTGTGCACCCAGGCAGCGCTGGGCGTGCTCGGCGTCGCCCTCGCCGCCCTCACCCTCGGCGGCGTCGTCCAGGTCTGGCACGTCTACACCGTTGCCTTCCTGCTCGGCATGGTCACCGTCGTCGACAACCCGACCCGGCAGACCTTCGTGGTCCAGATGGTCGGCCCCGCCGCCGTCAGCAACGCCGTCTCGCTGAACTCCGCCAACTTCCAGGCCGCCCGCCTCGTCGGCCCCGCCATCGCCGGAGTGCTGATCACCGCCGTGGGCAGCGGCTGGGCCTTCCTGGTCAACGGGTTGTCCTTCCTCGCCCCCCTCGCCGGGCTGCTGCTGATGCGCACCTCGGAACTGCACCCGATCGAACGCGCGCCCCGCGGCAAGGGACAGCTCCGCGAGGGCCTGCGCTATGTCGCGGCCCGGCCGGACCTCATCTGGCCGATCGTGCTCGTCGGCTTCATCGGCACCTTCGGTTTCAACTTCCCGATCTGGCTCACCGCCTTCGTCAACGACGTCTTCCACAGCGGCGCGAGCACCTACGGCCTGCTCAACACCCTGATGGCCGCCGGTTCCCTGCTCGGGGCCCTGCTCGCCGCCCGCCGCGGCCGTACCCGGCTGCGGATGCTGGCCTTCGCCGCCGCAGCTTTCGGTCTGCTGGAGGCCGCGGCCGCCCTGGCCCCCTCGTTCTGGGTCTTCGCCGCCCTTCTGGTGCCGATCGGCGTCTTCGGCCTGACCATCAACACCACCGCCAACGCAAGCGTCCAGCTCGCCAGCGATCCCGTCATGCGCGGCCGGGTGATGAGCCTGTTCATGATGGTCTTCGTCGGCGGCACCCCCATCGGCGGCCCCATCATGGGCTGGGTGACCGACACCTACGGCGCCCGGGCCGGATTCCTCTCCGGCGGCCTGATCTCCGCCGCCGCTGCCCTCGGTGTGGGAATCGTGCTCGTCCGGGCCGGCGGGCTGCGCCTGCAGCTCAGCCTGCGCCGGAGGAAGGATCAGCCGATGATCTCCTTTGTGCCCCGCCGGACAGAACCCGCCCCGCCCGAAGACGCCGCCCCGCGACTGACCCCGGCCGCATGAGGCTCTTCGTCGCCATCCTGCCGCCTCCCGCTGCGGTCGCCGAACTGACCGCGGCGCTGGCCCCCGTACGCCGCCTGCCGCAGGCCACGGCGCTGCGCTGGACCGCTCCCGCGGGCTGGCACTTCACCCTCGCCTTCCTCAGCGAGGTGCCCGACCCGCTCCGGCCCGGACTGGACGAACGGCTCGGCCGGGCAGCCCGCAGGCACGGCCCGTACGAGCTGCGGCTGGCCGGCGGCGGACGGTTCGGCGACCGGGCCCTGTGGACCGGCGCCGAGGGGGACCTGACCGGGCTCGCCCGGCTGGCCGACTCCGTACGGGCGGCCGGGCGGCGCGCCGGTGCGCCGCCCGCCGAGGAACACGCCTACCACCCCCACCTCACCCTGGCCCGCACCCAGCGGGCCACCCACGTGGCCCTGCGGCGCTTCGCCGACGCGCTGGCCGACTTCCGTGGCTCACCCTGGCCCGCGGACACACTCAGCCTGGTCAGCAGCGCCCTGCCGCACTCCGGGGTCCCCGGCGAACAACCCCGCTACAACACCGTCGCGTCCTGGCCGCTCGGCCGCCCGGAGGTCCGGACGCAAGGACCATGAGTCCGGCCGGTTAGTCTCGGAGGGTGGACCCCAAGACCCGTACCCGCGTGATGACCGCCGCCTTCGTCCTGATGCTCGTGGTGGTGGTCGTCGCCGCCGCGGTCGGCTGAACCGCGGCGGCGACGTCCGGAAACCCGCGGCCGCAGGCCGCCCGGCACCGGACCGGTCGGCGCGTCGCTACCAGGCGAACGCCTCGGGAGAGGGGCCGGGGCCGGGGAAGATCTCGTCCAGCGAGGTCAGGAACTCCTCCGACAGTTCCAGCCTCACCGCGCGCAGAGCCGAGTCCCACTGGCCCTGCGTCCGCGGTCCGACGATCGGTCCCGTCACCCCGGGCCGGGTCAGCAACCACGCCAGACCGACGTCACCGGGCTCAACACCGTGCTTGTCGCACAGGTCCTCGTACGCCTGGATCTGCTCGCGCTGCTCCCGGGACTTCAGCGCGTCCGCGCTGCGACCGCTCGTCGACCGGGCACCGCCGCCCTCCCGCTGCTTGCGCAGCGCCCCGCCGAGCAGTCCGCCGTGCAGCGGCGACCAGGGGATCACCCCGAGGCCGTAGTGCTCCGCCGCCGGAATGACCTCCATCTCGGCGCGGCGCTCCACCAGGTTGTACAGGCATTGCTCGCTGACCAGGCCGAGCGAACCGCGCCGCGCCGCCGCCTCGTTGGCCTGCGCGATGTGCCAGCCGGCGAAGTTGCTCGACCCGGCGTAGAGGATCTTGCCCTGCTGGATCAGGACGTCGATCGCCTGCCAGATCTCCTCCCACGGCGTGGCCCGGTCCACGTGGTGGAACTGGTAGAGGTCGATGTGGTCCGTCCGGAGACGCTTCAGGCTCGCCTCGACCGCGCGGCGGATGTTCAGCGCCGACAGCCGTTCGAAGTTGGGCCACTCCTCGCCTTCGGGGGCCATGGTTCCGTAGACCTTGGTGGCCAGCACCGTCTTGTCGCGCCGGCCGCCGCCCTTCGCGAACCAGGCGCCGATGATCTCCTCGGTACGGCCCTTGTTCTCGCGCCAGCCGTAGACGTTGGCGGTGTCGAAGAAGTTGACGCCCGCGCCGAGCGCCGCGTCCATGATCGCGTGGCTGTCGGCCTCATCGGTCTGCGGACCGAAGTTCATGGTGCCGAGCACCAGGCGGCTGACCTTGAGACCGGTACGTCCGAGCTGTGTGTACTCCATGCAGCCAAGCCAAGCCCTTGGAGCGCGCTCGAATCAAGGCCCGCGAAGACCGGAGCGCCGTCGGTGTCAGGCCGCGGCGTACGGCGCCCCGACACCCCACCCCTGGTGCATCGCGTCCGCGAAGGCCGCCGCGAGTTTGTGCTCGCCCGAGGAGTTGGGGTGCGTGCCGTCGTAGGTGTCGAGCAGGACGTCGTACCCCTCCGGGCGGGAGGCCAGCAGCAGCGGCGACTCGGGCGAGTCATGGTCGGCCACAACCTTGGCCATCCTTACGTTCAGCTCCGCGCACTCGTCCGCGAAGCCCGGGTCGAGGTCGGCGCGGGTGTTGGGTATGACCGGCAGCAGCACCATACGCACCCGGGGGCCGGTGGCCCGCGCCGCGGCGACGAAACGCTCCACGTGCACCGCGGTCCGCTCGGCGTCGGAGTAGAAGCCGAGATCGATCAGGCCGAGCGATATCAGCAGCACGTCCGGGCGGTGGTCGCGTACCGCCTCCCCGATCAGCGGCACCATGTGCTGCCACCCCTCGCCCCAGCCCGCCAGATGGCGCCGTGCGTGCGGCGGGAACCCCGGATCGGCGTAATCGGACGAGACCGCCGCCTCCGCCGCCCTGTCGTACAGCGTGACGCGCGGCCCCACCACCGAGAACGGCTCCCCGAGGCCGCGAAGGTGCTGCCACATGCGGTAGCGCCACGTGTAGTCGCCGGCGGCACCGACGGTCATCGAATCGCCGACGAAGAGGTAACGCATGCGGGGCATCATCCACGACCCGCGACCGACCAGGGACACTGGGGTACATGCGTGCGTATATTCCGGCGGCCGCCGCCTGTGCCGCCCTGGCCCTGGCCTGCGGTCCAGCCGCCCCCGCCGTCGCCGACAGCGGGGCCGCGACGGCCTTCACCATCAGCGACCCGCGGATCGCCGAGTCCAGTGGCCTGACCGCCAGCCACCGGCACCCGGGCGTGTACTGGACGCACAACGACAGCGGAGACGGCCCGTACGTCTACGCGGTCGACTCGGCCACCGGCAGGACCGTCGCCCGGGTGACCATGCGGGGCGTCCACCCGCGCGACGTGGAGGCGATCTCGACCGGCCCTGACGGTGACCTCTACGTCGGCGACATCGGTGACAACCTCGACGGCTCCTGGCCCGAAGTGTGGATCTACCGCTTCCCCGAGCCCCGGCAACTGCACGACCAGACGGTCGACGTCACCCGCTACGCCGTCCACTACGACGCCGGCCCGCGCAACGCCGAGTCCCTGATGGTGCAGCCCAGGACCGGCCGGGTCTACATCGCCAGCAAGAACGAGAACGGCGGTCACCTCTACGCCGGGCCCGCCGGGCTGAGCGCCAAGAGCGTCAACGTCTTCCGCTCGATCGCCGATGTCCCCTGGGTGACCGATGGCGCTTTCTCCCCGGACGGCAGCCGCCTGGTGCTCCGCGGCTACTTCTGGGCGAGCGACTACCGCTGGGTGAACGGCCGCCCGCAGAAGATCGGCAGCCTCGACGTCCCGATGCAGCAGCAGGGCGAGTCCGTCACCTTCACCGCCGACGGCCGGGCGGTGATGTACGGCAGCGAGGGCGCCGGCAGTCGGGTCCGGCCGGAACGGCTCAGCGGCGCCGACCTGCCGGTCGGGGTCGCCCCGAAGCCCGGCGCCCCGGGCAGCGGCAGCACGGGCGGCACCGGAGGTCCCGCGGAGAGCGCGGTCAAGGACGCGAAGTCGTCGAGCGCGAGCAGCAAGGTGCTGGGAATCGCCATTCTCGTCGGCATGGGCGCCGTGGGCGTGGGCGTGCGCAATGCCGCGCGACGGCGCCGGGACCGCCGGGCGTCCTGATCACCGGCGGTTGACGGCAGCGCACCGCCCGGACCGCCGGCGCGTGATGCGGGCCGGTCGGGATCACCGCCGCCGGGCGGGCACGTCCGGCGGCGGTGAGGGGTCCGGCGAGGCGGCCGCAGTGCTCAGAGGCGCCCGATGACGTAGTCGATGCAGGCGGTGAGCGCCTCGACGTCGGCCGGGTCGACCGCCGGGAACATCGCGATCCGCAACTGGTTGCGGCCCAGCTTGCGGTAGGGCTCGGTGTCCACGATACCGTTGGCCCGCAGCACGTTGGCGATGGCGGCGGCGTCGATACCGGCCTCGAAGTCGATCGTGCCGATGACCTGGGAACGCTGCGCCGGGTCGGTCACGAACGGTGTGGCGTGGGAGGACTTCTCCGCCCAGCCGTACAGCCGTGAGGAGGAGTCGGCGGTGCGCTCGACCGCCCAGTCCAGGCCGCCCTGTCCGTTGATCCACCGCAGCTGCTCGTTGAGCAGGAAGACCGTGGCCAGCGCCGGGGTGTTGTACGTCTGGTTCTTCCGCGAGTTGTCGATCGCCGTCGGCAGGTCGAAGAAGGCAGGGATGTGGCGGCCGGACGCGGCGATCGTGGCGGCCCGCTCCAGCGCCGCAGGGGAGAAGGCGGCCAGCCACAGGCCGCCGTCCGCCGCGAAGGACTTCTGCGGCGCGAAGTAGTAGACGTCCGTCTCGGCGATGTCGACCGGCAGGCCACCCGCACCCGAGGTGGCGTCCACCAGGACCAGGGCGCCGTCGTCCGCGCCCGAGACCCGGCGGATCGGCGCCGCGACACCGGTGGAGGTCTCGTTGTGCGTGAAGGCGTATACATCCACGCCCGCCTCGGCGACCGGCAGCGGGTGGGTGCCGGGGTCCGATACGACCAACGTCGGCTCGGCCAGCCACGGCGCCGTCTGCGCCGCTTTCGCGAACTTCGAGGAGAACTCGCCGAACGTCAGGTGCTGGGACTTCTCGCTGATCAGCCCGTGCGTGGCGACGTCCCAGAACGCGGTGGAGCCGCCGTTGCCGAGCACGACCTCATAGCCTTCGGGAAGCGAGAAGAGCTGCCGGATGCCGTCACGGACCTCCCCCACCAGGTTCTTCACTGTCGCCTGCCGGTGGGAGGTGCCGAGCAGGGACGTTCCGGTGGCGGCCAGCGCGTCGAGCGCCTCGGTCCGCACCTTGGAGGGGCCCGACCCGAACCGTCCGTCGGCGGGCTTGATGTCAGCGGGAATCTGGATATCGGCCACGTTCGCAGCGTAGCCCGTAACCGCTGTGTTTCCGTCGGTGTTCCATCGGATGAGACACGAGTGCCTCAGGTGTGGGGCGGGGCGCGGTCGGGGGCGGCGGTGAGTGGAGGGACGGGGCCGCGGGGACGGCGGCTGTGGGAAAAGTCGGCTGCGGGGGACGCGGCTACGGGGGCGCGACCCCGGGGGGCGGGCGGCTGCCGGATCCGGACGCCGAGAGGGAGGCGTGGCGGCACCCTCCGAACGGGCAGGCTGGGCACATGACCGTCGATCACTCAGCCGGCGTCGAACGGGCGCTGCGGACCGCGGTGCGCGGTGACGTCGCCTTCGACGCCGGGTCGCGCGCCCTGATGGCCATGGACGCGTCCAACTACCGGCGGGTGCCGCTGGGTGTGGTCGCCCCCCGGGACGCGGACGACGTGGCCGCCGCACTGACCGCGTGCAGGGAACACGGCGTGCCTGTGGTGGCGCGGGGCGCGGGTACGTCCATCGCCGGCCA
Source organism: Streptomyces sp. (assembly GCF_036524955.1). Lineage (GTDB taxonomy): Bacteria > Actinomycetota > Actinomycetes > Streptomycetales > Streptomycetaceae > Actinacidiphila. The sequence goes on along the minus strand of NZ_DATDBG010000260.1, from coordinate 10,059 downwards.
GGCCACCGGCACCGGCGTCGTCCTGGACTTCACCCGCCACATGAACCGGATCGTCGCCGTCGACCACGAGACCCGGACCGCCCGCGTCCAGCCGGGGGTCGTCCTGGACGACCTGCGGGCCGCCGCCGCCCCGTACGGACTCACCTTCGGCCCTGACCCGTCCACCCACAGCCGCTGCACCCTCGGCGGCATGATCGGCAACAACGCCTGCGGCTCGCACTCGGTGGCCTGGGGAACCACTGCCGACAACGTACGGGCCCTGGACGTGCTCACCTACCGGGGGGAGCAGGTCCGGCTGGACGGAGCGTTCGCCACCGAAGGCCTGCCCCGGTTGCGCGACGGTCTGCGGGTCCTGGCCGATGAGCACTTGGCGCTGCTGCGCACCGGCTTTCCGCGACTGCCACGCCGGATCTCCGGTTACGCCCTGGACCGGCTGCTGCCCGAGCACGGCAGGGATGCCGCAGGTGCCTTCACCGGCAGTGAGGGCACCCTCGGGGTGCTCACGGAGGCGACCGTGCGGCTGGTGCCCACCCCGAACGCACGGGTGCTCGCCGTCCTCGGCTACCCCGACGAGAGCGCCGCCGCGGACGCCGCCCATCTCCTGCTGCCGTGGCGGCCGTTGACGGTGGAGGGGATGGCGGCCGACCTGGTCGGGGCGGCCGGGGCGTCGTTGCCGCGCGGGGTCGGCGACGACGGCGGCAGCGCGCCCTGTGGCGGATCCGGGAGGACGCGGCCGGGACCGCCACCCGCATGCCCGACGGCAGCGAGGCATGGCCGGGATGGGAGGACTGCGCGGTGCCTCCGGCCCGACTGGGCGCCTACCTGCGGGATTTCCGGGCCCTGCTGGCCGGGCACGGGCTGCGCGGCGCGCCCTACGGCCACTTCGGCGACGGCTGTGTCCACGTGCGCATCGACTTCGACCTCATGGACCAGGCCGGCCTCGCACGCTTCCGCCGCTTCTCGGAGGCCGCCGCGGACCTGGTGGTGTCGCACGGCGGCTCGCTCTCCGGCGAGCACGGCGACGGGCAGGCGCGCGCCGAGTTGCTGCCGAAGATGTACGGCCCGGAGGTGATCGCACTCTTTGCAGTTTTCAAGGACCTCTGGGATCCGGACGGCGGACTGAACCCGGGGATGCTTGTGCGGCCCGATGCCATTGATAGCAATGTGCGCTTCGCCGTGCTGCCCGCCGTGACCACTCGTCCGGTCGCCGTGGAATTCACCTATCCGAGTGACCGAGGTGATTTTCCGACCGCGATCCGTCGCTGTGTCGGCGTCGCCAAATGCCGTACCGCGACGCCCCCGACAGGCGCGTCCGGCGGCTCCGAAGTGATGTGTCCGTCCTTCCGGGTCACCGGGGAGGAGCGCCACTCCACACGGGGCCGGGCCCGCCTGCTGCACGAGATGCTGGCCGGCGAGATCGTCACGGACGGTTGGCGTTCCGGTGAGGTTCGAGAGGCCCTTGACCTGTGCCTTTCCTGCAAAGGGTGCCGCAGCGACTGCCCGGTGGAAGTGGACATGGCCACGTACAAGGCGGAGTTTCTGCACCACCATTACCGGGGGCGGCTGCGGCCCCGCGCGCACTACGCGATGGGCTGGCTTCCGGTGTGGCTGAGGGTCGCCGCGCCACTCGCCCGAGCGCTCAATGTGCTTGGCAGGGCTCGGTCAACCGCCTGGTTCCTGAAGCGCCTCGGCGGGGTCGCACGCGAGCGCGAATTGCCCGAACTCGCGTCTGAGACATTCACTCGATGGTGGGATAGTCGAGACACGGACGGGGGACACTCCCCGGGCCGTGACGTCGGTTCCATGACGCCGGAACCCGGACCTGGCAACCACGCTCCGGGCGTCTCCGGTTCCAGCGAGCCGGGATCCGGACCCGCAGCCGCTCCTACCGTCGTCCTGTGGCCCGACACCTTCACCAATCACCTGTCACCCGAGGTCGGGCGCGCCGCCGTACGCGTACTGGAAGCCTCGGGCATGACGGTGAGAACCCCGCCCGCTGCCGTGTGCTGCGGCCTGACCTGGGTCTCCACCGGCCAACTCACCCGCGCCAAGGCGGTCATGCGGCGCACCCTCGACCGGCTCGCGCCGGTACTCGACGCCGGGCTGCCGCTCGTCGTACTCGAACCGAGCTGCGCGGCGGCCCTCCGCGCCGACATGCCGGAACTCCTCGGACCCGACGACCCGCGGGCCGCCCGCCTCGCCGCGTCGGTGCGGACCTTCGCGGAAGCGCTGGAGCAGTTCGCACCGGACTGGACCCCGCCGCGTCTGGACGCCGAAATCGCTGGTCAGACCCATTGCCACCAGCATGCCGTGCTTGGCGACGCGGCCGACCGCCGGTTGCGTGAACGGGCGGGCCTCACCGGCGGACTGACCGGTGGTTGCTGCGGCCTCGCGGGCAATTTCGGCTTCGAGGCCGGGCACTTCGAGGTCTCCGCGGCCTGCGCGGAGGAGGCGCTGCTGCCCGCCGTACGAGCCGCCGGTCCGGACGCGGCCATCCTGGCGGACGGGTTCTCCTGCCGTACACAGCTCGCCCAAGTCGGCGGGGTCAGGGCCCGTCACCTCGCGGAACTGCTTGCCGAGGGGCTGGAGTAGCGGCGGTCCGGGGGCGTCAGGCCCGCACCCGCACGCCCGCCTCGGCACCCACCGGCCGGCAGGACCCGCCCCCGTGGGCCCGCCCGCGCCAATGTCCCGCTCAGCCCTCGATCCCCTCGATCCCCTCGTACCCCTCCACCTCCCACACGCTCCTCGGCGCCGGTCCCACGTAGCGCGCGGAGGGTCGTACGAGACGGCCGGTGCGTTTCTGCTCCAGGATGTGCGCCGACCAGCCGGCCGTCCGCGCGCAGGTGAACATCGACGTGAACATGTGCGCCGGCACCTCCGCGAAGTCCAGCGTGATCGCGGCCCAGAACTCGACGTTCGTGGCGAGCACCCGGTCCGGGCGCCGGGCCTGCAGTTCGGCGAGCGCGGCCTTCTCCAGCGCCTCGGCGACCTCGTAGCGCGGGGCGCCCAGCTCGCGGGCCGTACGCCGCAGGACGCGGGCGCGCGGGTCCTCGGCGCGGTACACGCGGTGGCCGAACCCCATCAGCCGCTCGCCTTTGTCGAGAGCGGCCTTCACGTAGCCCTCGGCGTCGCCCGTACGCTCGATCTCCTCGATCATGCCGAGCACGCGGGACGGCGCGCCGCCGTGCAGCGGGCCGGACATCGCGCCGACCGCGCCGGAGAGCGCCGCTGCGACGTCCGCGCCGGTCGAGGCGATGACGCGGGCGGTGAACGTGGACGCGTTCATGCCGTGTTCGGCGGCGGACGACCAGTATGCGTCCACGGCCGCGACGTGCTTGGGGTCCGGCTCGCCGCGCCACCTGATCATGAACCGCTCGGTGATGGACTGCGCCTTGTCGATCTCCTGTTGCGGCACCATCGGCATCCCCTGCCCGCGAGCGGACTGGGCGACGTACGACAGCGCCATCACGGCCGCGCGGGCGAGACCGTCCCTGGCCTCTTCCTGGCCGATGTCGAGCAGCGGCCGCAGGCCCCACACGGGGGCGAGCATCGCCAGCGCCGACTGCACGTCGACGCGGATGTCGCCGGAGTGCACCGGGATCGGGAAGGGTTCGGCGGGCGGCAGCCCCGGGGCGAACCTGCCGTCGACGAGCAGCCCCCACACATGCCCGAAGGTCACCTTGCCGACGAGTTCCTCGATGTCGACACCGCGGTAGCGAAGCGACCCGCCTTCCCTGTCCGGCTCGGCGATCTCCGTTTCGAACGCGACGACTCCTTCGAGCCCGGGTACGAAGTCGGACATGAGGCGGCTCCTCTTGATATCTCGACACTGCGTTGTCTCCGGTCATGCCCCGCCCGTGGGACGGTCACCCTGCTCCATCCGGGATCGGCCAGATCCGGCTGACAATTCTCGCCGCATGCGGACATGACAGACACCGTGAGATGCCGCACACTCCATGACGGTGACGCGTTCCACGGTGCCGTCCTGCAAGATGTGCGCGTGCGAGAAGGCGAAACAGCAGGCGATGAACGCGAGGGCCGCAAGGGCCGTGAGGACACCGGTGACCGCGTTGCGCAGGTGTGGCAGGAGCCGCCGGCCGACGACCCGGCGGCCATGCGCAGGCAGTACCGGGCGGCCGGTCTGACCGAGGCGGAACTGGCGGCGGACCCGTACGGACAGTTCGCCCGCTGGTTCGCGGACGCGGTGAGGGCGACCGGCGGCGGGGCGATCACCGAACCCAACGCCATGGTGCTCTCCACGGCCGGCGCGGACGGCGTGCCCACTTCCCGCACGGTGCTGCTGAAGGGCTACGACCAGCGCGGATTCGTGTTCTTCAGCAACTACGGGTCGAGCAAGGCCCGCGACCTGGCCGCCAACCCGCGCGCCTCGCTGCTCTTCCCCTGGCACCCCATCGCCCGTCAGGTGATCGTCGGCGGCACGGTGGAACGTGTCTCCGCCGAGGAGACCGCCGCGTACTTCCACAGCCGCCCGCACGGCTCGCAGCTCGGCGCCTGGGCGAGCGAGCAGTCCCGGGTCGTCGGGTCGCGCGGGGAGCTGGAGGCGCGCTACGCCGAGCTGGCCACGCGCTGGCCGGAGGGCACCCACGTGCCCGTACCGCCGTCGTGGGGCGGCTACCGTCTCGAGGCGCTCAGCGTCGAGTTCTGGCAGGGGCGGGAGAACCGGCTGCACGACCGGCTTCGGTACGTACGGGGCGACGGCCGGTGGGTCGTCGAGCGCCTGGCGCCGTAACGCGGGAGAACGGGCGGCGCGGCGGGCGGGGTCGCGCGCGAAGCCGGCGAGAGCGCCGGAGAACGCGAACGACCCGCGGGCTGCTCCCCGGAGCCGGGTGGCTCCGGGCACCGGCCGGACAAGTCCGACGAGCCCGCGGGTCGGGTGAACTGCGTGGGATTGGCGCGCAACGCGCACGCCCAGTGCGCGGAGCTAGCCCGCAGTCACCTCACGTGTCCGACTGCAACTCATGCTTCAGACCACCTCCCTTCGTGTGTGCGGCAACAGTAAGAAGCGAAGCGGAACCGCACAAGTGATTTATGGAAAATCTCGCGTGGCTCAGCGCACACGAGGGCTGAACGCGGTGCACGTGGCCGGCGGCGTCCCGGTCGGGTGCACCGCCTCCCACCCCCGCGCATCAGGTGGTCGAACGCCTCGGCACCGTGGCCGGCCCGTGCGCTCCTGCCGCAGCAGGGCGATGGCGGCGCCGAAGCACGGGTCGGCCAGGTCCTCCCCGGGCTCAGTCGCGGCGATCACCGTGGTGCCGGAGTCGGCCTGCGGCAAGAAGCGGCCGGGGTCAAGAAAGGGCCCCGGGAAGGTCCGGGCTTCCCGTACAGAGGCCTGTTGTCACCGGGATGCGTCAGAATTGGCACAGGGCCACGCACGAGTACACGAGGGGCGCGCATGTCCGGATTGATCGACACGACGGAGATGTATCTCCGTACCATCCTGGAGCTGGAGGAGGAGGGTGTGGTCCCCATGCGCGCCCGAATCGCCGAGCGGCTCGACCAGAGCGGGCCGACGGTCTCCCAGACGGTGGCGCGGATGGAGCGCGACGGGCTGCTGCACGTCGCGGGCGACCGTCACCTGGAGCTGTCCGAGGAAGGCCGGCGAACCGCCACCCGCGTGATGCGCAAGCACCGCATCGCCGAGTGCCTGCTGGTCGACGTCATCGGGCTGGAGTGGGAGCAGGTGCACGCCGAGGCGTGTCGCTGGGAACACGTCATGAGCGAGGCGGTGGAGCGGCGCGTGCTGGAGCTGCTGCGGCACCCCACCGAGTCGCCGTACGGCAACCCGATCCCGGGCCTGGAGGAGCTGGGTGAGGAGGGTGAGGCGGATCCATTCCTTGAGGAGGGCATGGTCAGCCTGGCCGAACTGCGGCCTGGGTCGGCGGGAGCGAGTGTCGTGGTGCGCAGGATCGGCGAGCCGATCCAGACCGACTCCCAGGTGATGTACACCCTGCGACGGGCGGGTGTGCGGCCGGGCGCCGTGGTCAGCGTGACCTCGTCTCCCGGCGGGGTGCTCGTCGGCAGCGGTGGCGAGGCCGCCGAGCTGGACGGCGAGATCGCGTCGCACGTGTTCGTCGCCAAGCGATAGGCATTCCTCCTCCCTGTGCTCTTCCTGCCCGTGATGTTCCGCGCCCGGTTCTGTTCTGCGGCTGTGATCCGCCGTCCGTGACGCGGATCCGTGTGAGCGGGTGAGGCGGGAGCCCCGGCGCTGCCACCGGCGTCGGGGCTCCTCCTCCCCTGTCCCCCCAGCGTCCCCCTCGGAGGACCCGGGACCCCGAGCTTCCCGTGTACCTCCCCGCGGCTCGCTTCCCCTTCGCGCCGCGTCCCGCTGAAGTCCTCCCCTCGGGCCGGGCCGCCAATCCTTGAGCGCTGTCACTCGAACGAGCGGTCTTGCTCGCGCCGTCTCTGTATTCGAATAAAAGTTCGATACCGTGGCTGCGGTAAGGACAACCGGAAGGAGGTGCGGCACATGGTCCAGCGGTACGAGGTGACGGGTTCCGGCGGCGTCCGGCTCGCGGCCTGGGAGTACGCAGGAGGGGCCGACGCCGGCCGACCGGGCGTCCTGCTGCTGCACGGGCTGCTGGGCCGCGCCTCGCACTGGGCCGCCACCGCCCGCCGCCTCGCCCCGCGCTATCGCGCCATCGCCCTCGACCAGCGCGGACACGGCCGCAGCGCCAAGCCCGATGGGCCCTACAGCCCGGAGGCGTACGTGGCCGACGCGATCGCCGCGGTCGAACAGCTCGGGCTGGCACCGGTCACGCTCATCGGACACTCCATGGGCGCGCTCATTGCATGGCAGGTCGCCGCCCACCGTCCCGACCTGGTGGCGGCCGTGGTCATCTGCGACATGCGTGCCTCCGCCCTGGGCGAGGCCGGACAGCGCGCATGGGAGGACTGGCTGGGCAGCTGGCCCCTGCCCTTCGCCACGCTCTGCGACGTACGGCAGTGGTTCGGTGCCGACGACGCCTGGGCAGATCCGCCCAATCCGGTCCGCGGCGACTTCTTCGCCGAGGTCATGGAAGAGGGCGAGGACGGCTGGCGTCCGCTTCACACCCCCGGACACCTGACGCGCTCCCGTGACTCCTGGATACGTGACGCCCACTGGGACGAGTTGGCCCAAGTGGATTGCCCCGCCCTGGTCGTACGCGGCCTCGACGGCGAACTGGGGCGCGCCGAGGCACAGGAGATGGTCCGCGTCCTGCCCCGCGGCCACTACGCCGAGATCGCCGACGCCGGCCACCTCGTACCGTGGGACCAGCCCGGAGCCTGGTACGACACGGTCGAGTGTTTTCTGCGGGAAGCACTGGCGGTGGAACGGCAGAGCTCCGGCTCCCCGTAGGCGGTCGAGGAGCCGTCAGCGTGCGTCGGACCGGGCCCCACACCGCGGAACCGGTCCGTGGCGTTGCACACGCCTGCCGTTCCGCCTCCGCAGCGGCGGCGGTCGGTACGTCGGAGGCGTCGAGACTCGCGGTGGGGCCGCTGAAGCTGACGGTCCGCAGGATGCCGACCGTCATGTCGCTGAACTCGTGTACCTACTCCATTGGGCCTGCGCAGACCGTCCACGGCTGGGTCGTCACGGTCCTGCGACTGCCTCCCGCCCGGGTATTGGGTCGGCGCGTCGCCCATCGACCGGCTGGTAGCTTGCGGACCGCTGAATCCACATCGCGACATGGGGGAGCAACAGATGCGTTGTCGTAGCCGTACGTTCGCAGGAGCGGGGATCGCCACGGTGGCGGTCGCCGCCGTGCTGGCGCTGAGCGGGTGCGGCAGTGACAGCGCCCACGACGAGAAGAAGCAGCTGACGCCGAGCCCGACCGCCTCGGGGCAGCAGCCCAGTCCGACGCCCAGCCCGAGCGGGGCGGCCGTCGCCACCACGTCGGCCCCGGCTGAGACCGGCGACCCGACGCAGAGCGCCGAGGGTGTCTGGCTCGCGGTTCACGGCTCCACCAAGATCCAACTCGCCCTGGGGAAGGGGAAGGCCGCGCTCACCAGCACGCATCTGTGCGGCGGTTCCTACACCGATCAGGACGGCATCGCGCTCTTACTGACCTGTATGGACGGCGACAAGGAACGCACCTCCGGACGCGGGGTCCTGGCCGCCGACGGCAAGACGCTCACCGTGCGGTGGGCCGGCAACCTGACCGACACCTTCTCCCGCACCGGGCTGCCGAGTAACTGACCCTCCACGGCCGACGCCGACGTGTGCCCGCCGCCAGCCGGTTCACAGCGTCGGACCGTCACACCGTCATCGGTACGGTCACGGTTTTCGGTTCCCCGTCGCCGAGGTGGATCAGGGCGCGGCCGGGCGTCACCTGGCCGCCGACGCTGCTCCGGCTGAGCCGCGTGCCTATCAGCTCACCGCTCATGGTCTGCTGCGGGGAGAGCAGCACACCTCGGCGGGCCTTCTTGGCGTCGACCTGCCAGCCGGAGAAGCCGGAGCAGATATCCTCCTCGGCGCCCGCGATGACCAGTGCCCTTCCGCGGTCGGAGCCGCGGGCGATGATCTCCTTGAGTACGTCCTTCGCATCGCAGTCGCGCAGCAGCTCCGCGTCGTCGATCAGCACCACCAGCGGTGCGCCCTCGGCCTCACCCAGTGCCTCGTTCAGCTCGTCAGCCGGTATGTCGCTGGCGGTGAACATCCGCAGCACCCCTGGCTCGCCCGCCAGTTCACGTACCGGCGAGGGGCGCGGCGCGGCGACGACCAGCTTGACGCCCTGCTGCTGGTAGCTGCGGGCGAGGGTGAGCAGCAGGGTGGACCGGCCCGACTTTCCGGGCCCGCCGATGACGAACGCCGGCAGGCCGTCGGACAGGTCGGGCCCGTAGCCGGTGAGTTCATCACCGCCGACGCCGACCAGCGCCCACAGGGGATTGCGGGCCGCGTCGGAGTCGCGCATCTCCCACGCGTCGGCGAAGGACAGCCGGGACGGCAGCACGTCCACCCGGAACGGCCGCCGGGAGCGGGGCAGGGCCGCGTCCCGCTCGGTGGCCGCCGCGCCGATCGCGGTGAGCGCCGCGGCCTGGCCCTGACCGGTGGGGTCGCCGTCGAGAAGCGCGACCTGCATCTCAATGCCGGATTCCGAGCGGTAGGCCCGGCCCGGCTGGATCTCTTCGGGCACCTTGCGCGGGTTGATCGAGATCAGCGAGAAGTCCGAGCGGTCCGCGAGGCGGAACGCGATCTTGTCCTCTGTAAGGGTGGAAATGCGGCCGGCCACGAGGGTGCGGTCACCGGTGATGATCAGGTGGATGCCGACCGATGCGCCCTCGCGCAGGAAGGTGAACAGATCGTCGCTGAGCGCCCCGTGGTCCAGTTCGCCGAGCGAGGGCGTCCAGCCCTCCCAGCGGTCCAGCAGGATCACAATGTGCGGCAGCCGTTCTTCGTCGGTCGCCACGGCCGCCCGCTGCTCGCCGATGTCTGCGAAACCGTCCGCCGCCAGCAACTCCTGGCGCCGCGTCATCTCCGCCTTGAGCCGTCCGATCAGCCGGATCGCCCGCTCTGACTGCGACCGGCCCACGACCGCCCCGCAGTGCGGCAGCTTCGTCAGCGCGTTCAGCGCGCCGTTGCCGCAGTCGATGCCGTACAGGTGCAGGTCCGCGGCGGAGTGCGTACGGGCCAGCGAACCGGCGATGGTGCGCAGGAGCTGTGACCGGCCCGAGCGCGGGGCGCCGGCGGCCAACAGGTGGCCGAAGGTGTGGAAGTCGATGGCGACGGCCCTGCGGGCCTGGAGCGCGGGCAGGTCCTCGACGCCGTACGGCGCGGGGGGCAGCGCACCGGCAGGGACGGGTGCCGGCAGCTCGTCGAGCTGCAGGGTGTTGGGCAGCGCCGGCAGCCACGGGCTGTGCTGGGCGGGGATGCCGAGCCGGTCGTTGGCCTCGCAGATCGCCTGGACGAGCACCTTGAGGTCGGTGATCTCGTCGTCTTCGCTCTTGGCGCCGGCCGGGCGCCGGGGGGCGGTGCGGCCGAGCTGTGACCACTCCACGACGCTCACCCACGGCGCCACCGCCACGTTCTCCACGGCCCCGGGGGGGCGGCCCCCCCCCCCG
>NZ_DATDBG010000259.1:0-10410 GCF_036524955.1 Streptomyces sp. | reverse complement strand
CCTACCGGACCCTGGGTTCCGGTAGGTCGCCGGGGACACGCCGGGCCCCGCTTGGCCTACGTGTCACCCGGAGTTCACCCGCCCGCACTTCGCGCGCATCAGCCTTGCCCCGCGGGGTCGTTATGCTCGCGACATGGCCGCTCTCAGATGGCTCACCCCCCGTAGGCAGTCCGCCACCGAGCGGAGCGTGCTGGCCGGCCAGGCCGCCGCTGCCGCCGCGGAGGCTGCGCTGGCGACGAAGCCCCGGCCCGAGGACGTACACGAGCACGTACCCGGGCCCGCACCCGAAGGCACAGCTGACGCCGCGTCAAAGAAGCCGTCGCAACCGGCGGAGCCCGCCTTCCCGGTCGAAGGCGACCCGCGGGCCGCCGCGTTCTTCGACCTCGACAACACCGTGATGCAGGGCGCCGCGCTCTTCCACTTCGGACGCGGCCTGTACAAACGGAAGTTCTTCGACAAACGGGACCTGCTGCGGTTCGCCTGGCAGCAGATGTACTTCCGGATGGCGGGCCACGAGGACCCCGAGCACATGCAGGACGCCCGCGACAGCGCGCTGTCCATCGTCAAGGGCCACCGTGTCGAGGAACTGATGTCCATCGGCGAGGAGATCTACGACGAGTACATGGCCGGCAAGATCTGGCCGGGCACCCGCGCTCTCGCCCAGGCCCACCTCGACGCCGGTCAGCGGGTCTGGCTGGTGACCGCGGCGCCGGTGGAGACCGCGACCATCATCGCCCGGCGGCTCGGCCTGACCGGCGCACTGGGCACCGTCGCGGAGTCCGTCGGTGGCGTCTACACCGGTCGGCTGGTCGGCGAACCGCTGCACGGTCCCGCGAAGGCCGAGGCGGTACGGGCGCTGGCGGCAGCCGAGGATCTGGACCTGTCACGGTGTGCCGCGTACAGCGACAGCCACAACGACGTGCCCATGCTCTCCCTGGTCGGCCACCCGTACGCCGTCAACCCCGACAGCCGCCTGCGCAAGCATGCCCGGGCCCAGGGGTGGCGCCTGCGCGACTACCGCACCGGCCGCAAGGCCGCCAAGATCGGCATCCCGGCCGCCGCCGGGATGGGCGCGGTGGCCGGGGGCGCCGCCGCCGCGGTGGCCATCCGCCGCCGCGCGCAGTAGTCGCGTCCCCCGGCCGGGCACGGGCGGTCGGACGCCGGCCCGGCACGGGCGGTCGGACGCCGGCCCGGCACGGCGGTCGGACACAGGTCCGGCACGGCGGTCGGACACAGGTCCGGCACCGGCAGTTGCACACAGGCTCACATCAGCACAACACGCACTCCCCCTGACCTTTCACGAGCAGAAATGGTCAACTAAGGCCACACGTTCGATAATTGCTCGATCATCATTCCGCATCTGAAGTGGCGGAAACGGCGATTTGGGCAACTCGGTGTAGCGTCGCCTGTACGAAGCGTTATTCTCCTCAGACGCATTCCGGTACCCACGCGTCGCCACGACGGGTGAATGGTCCCGTACTGCACGTGATGGAAGTTCTGCCTCTGGGAGTCCCGTGTACCCACACGACGGGGTTGACACCTCCGGCCTGGCTGCGTTGCGCGCACTGGTGCTTGACCGCCTGATGCGCACGGTCCCCGCGTACGCCATGCCCGCCCTCGCCACGTCCGGTCCCATCGTCCCAGGCCCGGCGTACGCGCTGGCCGAGATCAGCACCACCGCAGGCAGACGTACCCGCAACAGCCCCCACCACGCCGCCCAGGGCGGCGCCCACAGCGCCCAGCCCGCGGCGCAGAGCACGGCGCACTCCGCCGCCCAGGGCACGCCCGCCCGCCGGCCCGCCTCCGACACCGACAGCGGCCGGATGATGGACCTGGTCGAACGCGCACAGGAAGGCGAGACCGAGGCCTTCGGCCGGCTCTACGACCACTACTCCGACACCGTCTACCGGTACATCTACTACCGGGTGGGTTCCAAGGCGACCGCCGAGGACCTCACCAGTGAGACGTTCCTGCGCGCCCTGCGCCGGATCGGCACCTTCACCTGGCAGGGCCGCGACTTCGGCGCCTGGCTGGTCACCATCGCCCGCAACCTCGTCGCCGACCACTTCAAGTCCAGCCGGTTCCGCCTGGAGGTGACCACCGGCGAGATGCTCGACGCCAACGAGGTCGAGCGCAGCCCCGAGGACTCGGTGCTGGAGTCGCTCTCCAACGAGGCTCTGCTCGCCGCCGTCCACAAACTCAACCCGCAGCAGCAGGAGTGCGTCACCCTGCGCTTCCTCCAGGGTCTCTCGGTGGCCGAGACCGCCCGGGTGATGGGCAAGAACGAGGGCGCCATCAAGACCCTCCAGTACCGTGCGGTCCGCACCCTGGCCCGCCTCCTGCCGGACGACGCGCGGTGAGGCCGCGTCGTACCGGTCCGCGCCGGCGCACGCCCGGCCGCGGCCCGGTCGTCCGCTCCGCGTAACCCATCCGGCCCGGCACTCGTTGCATCACGTGCAGACACTTCTGTGCCGTACGTCGAGCACCGCCTGTCACTCCATCAGGTGGACGGCGGTCCGGAGCACAACCTCCGGGCGGTGCGGGGAGTCGAGTGTGTGGGATGACGAGAGGAGGTGCCGCCCGTGTTCGGACAGGCAACGGCACACCGCCGGGCGAACGCCTTCGCCCAGGCCCTTGAGCGCCAGGCCGCCGAGAGCCAGGCCGCCGAGGGGCAGTCGGCCGACGGCCAGGTTCCGGAGAGCCGACCCCTTGGGAACGCCCCCGTCCCCGGTGACACCACCGGCGAGCACGGCGGGCGCCACGAGCACGGCGCCCATGCCGCACCCCGGCACGCCGATCCCGAACAGGCCGCGATGCTCGCGCTGGCCGCGTCCCTCAGCAACCGGCCGCGCCCGGTGCTGGACGCGGAGAAGAAGACCATGCAGCGGGCCCAGTTGATCGCCGCGATGGAGCAGGCCCTCGCCGACGGCAGTTTCGAGGCCGGGGGCCGCGTCCCCGAGCAGCGCGCCGAGGGCCGCGGCGGCAACCGCGCCGCCGGCCTGCGCACGTTCGGCCCGCGCTCCAGGCTGTCCCGGCGGCTCGCGGTGGGCGGCCTCACCGTCGGCGTCGCGGCCGGCGCCTTCGGCGGAGTCGCCGCGGCGAGTACGGACGCGCTGCCCGGCGACACCCTCTACGGCCTCAAGCGCAGCATGGAAGACCTCCGGCTGGACCTGGCCGGCAGCGACGCCTCCCGCGGCAAGGTCTATCTCGACCTGGCGTCCACCCGCATGCAGGAGGCCCGACGCCTGATGGACCGCGGGCGCGGCGGCACGCTCGACGACGAGTCGGTCGGCGAGGTCCGCAAGGCGCTCTCCGGCATGCACCAGGAGGCGTCCGAGGGCCACCGGCTGCTCAGCCAGGCGTACCAGGAGGACGGCTCCCTCCACTCGATGGCACTGCTCAACTCCTTCGCGCAGGCACACCGGCAGAGCTGGAGCGACCTGCGCGGCAAGCTGCCCAGCCAGCTCACCGACGTCTCCGACCAGGTGAGCTCGGTCTTCGACGCCATAAGCAACGAGATCGCGCCGCTGGAGTCGCTGCTGCCCGCGCCGAAGGACAGCGGCAGCCCCGCCACGCACGGCAGCGACCGTACCGGCTCCGGCGACAGCGGAAGCCAGTCCCACGGCACCGGTACGGCCAGCCCGTCCGCCCCGACCGCCCCCCGCGGTCAGGCGAGCCCGCCCAGCGGCACCGCCAGCCCCTCCCCCTCCGGCACCACCGGCGGCCTCATCGGCGGTTCCGGCGACCTCCTCAGCCCGCCCACCGCCGGCTCTCCGACGACCTCCGGCACGTCCCCGACCAACCCCACCACCTCGCCCAGCCACTCGGTCATCCTTCCCCCGCTCCTGCCCGGCCTCCTGCCCGACCTGGGCTTCACGGAGCCTGACGGGGAGCCGTAACCGCTACGGCTCCCCCTGCGTCAGAAAAACACCGACCGCCGCTGCACCAACAGTTCGTACAGCGTGTGCTGGACCGGCTGAATCCTCCCCACGCCGCCCTCGCACTGCTCGGCCCCAGAGGGCCTCCCAGGCTTCGCCCAGCCGCGCCGGACTCCGTCCAGCGACACGACCCCGCAACCCGGGACGGCCCACCTCAGCTCAGAAGAACACCGACCGCCGCTGCACCAACAGTTCGTACAGCGTGTGCTGGATCGTCTCCCGCACCTGGTCGGTGAGGTTGAAGACGAGCATGGGGTCCTCCGCCGACTCCGGGGGATAGCCGTCGGTGGGGATGGGGGTGCCGAACTGGATCGTCCACTTGGTGGGGAGGGGAATCGTGCCGAGCGGGCCGAGCCAGGGGAACGTGGGGGTCAGCGGGAAGTAGGGGAGGCCGAGGAGACGGGCCATCGTGCGGGAGTTGCCGAGCATCGGATAGATCTCCTCGGCGCCCACGATGGAGCACGGCACAATCGGCTTCCCCGTCTTGAGCGCGGTCGCCACGAAGCCACCCCGCCCGAACCGCTGGAGCTTGTACCGCTCGGCGAACGGTTTACCGAGGCCCTTGAAGCCCTCCGGCATCACCCCGACCACCTCGCCCCGCTCCAGCAGCAGCTGCGCGTCCTCCGTGCAGGCCAGGGTGTGCCCGCCCTTGCGGGCCAGTTCGTTGACGCCGGGCAGCGCGAAGACCAGGTCCGCCGCCAGCAGCCGCAGGTGGCGGTCGGCCGGGTGGTGGTCGCGTACCGCGATCTGGGCCATCACCCCGTCCCACGGCAGCGTCCCGGAGTGGTTGCACACCACCAGGGCGCCGCCTTCCGCGGGGATGTTCTCGACGCCCTTCACCTCGACCCGGAAGTACTTCTCGAACAGCGGCCGGAAGAGCGGCATCAGGACCTGCTCGGTCAGATCCTCGTCGTACCCGAACTCGTCGACCTCGTACTCCCCGGTGATCCGGCGCCGCAGAAAGGCCAGCCCGGAGGCGGCCTTCCGCTCCCAGCCCCCGCCGAGCAGCTTGTCGGCGAGCCCGGAAAGGGCATCGGTGAGGGACAGGGCCTCGGGCTCCGCGGGCTCTTCCCCGGGCTCTTCCGGGCCCGGGTCAGGTCCGGGGCCCTCCGCCGCCGCGGGCGACTCCGGCACCCCGGCCCCCGGTGCCTCCGCCGCCTCCGGCCCCTCGGACACCGCCGCCTCGGACACCCGCGCCTCCGCACCCCGGCCCTCCGCCGCCAGCCCTTCGGGCACCGCCTGCGCCGGGATCTCCGCCACTTCGGGCACGGCCGTCAGCGGCCCTTGCTCCGCCGTCGCGTCCTCCGCCTGGCCCGCACCTCCGGTCGCGTTCCCGGAAGCCTTGACCGCCGCGTTCCCGGCCGGCGCGGCGGCCTTCCGGGACCGCGGCCGGGAGCGCCCCCCGCCCCGCCGCGTCCGCGAGTCCTCGTCGAACGGAATGACCTTGGCGTCCGCCATGGCTCCTGCTCCTTCCGCTGAGGCCTGCTGTCGGGCGGTCATACGTGATCGGAGACGTCGTCGGGCACGCGGCGCGGTCCGGGCCCGGACACGTCGTGGGAAACCCGGCCGGCGTCGCGCCCGCCGTGCGTGCCGTGGGCCTCCCGCGCGGCCTGGGCGGGCAGCGCCGCCGCCAAGCGGTCGACGGCACGCGCCAACCGCTCCGGCGGCAGCAACCCGGGCCCGCGGCTGCGCGCGAAGTCGTGGAACGTCTCGGCGGTGGTGTACGTCGGCACGAAACCGAGCGTCTCACGCATCTGACGGGTATCCACCACCCTGCCATGCGTCAGCAGCCGGATCTGTTCCCGGGAGAAGTCGGTGATGCCCGCCGTACGCAGCACCTGCCCGACCCAGGTGACGGCCGGCAGGAGGAAGGGCACGGTCGGCTTGCCCAGCCGCCGCGCGGTCTGCGAGAGCAGCAGCACCCCGTCGCCGGCGACATTGAACGTGCCGCTGTTCAGCGTGCCGCGCCGCGCCTCCAGCGAGGCGACCACCAGCACGTCCATCACGTCGTCCTCGTGCACGAACTGGAGCCGGGGGTCGTACCCGAGCACCGTCGGCAGCACCGGCAGCGTGAAGTACTCCGCCAGCGGCGTGTCCGCGTGCGGCCCGAGGATGTTGGCGAACCGCAGCACCGCGACCGCGACATCCGGCCGCCGCCGCGCGAAGCCCCGTACGTACCCCTCGACCTCGACCGCGTCCTTGGCGAACCCGCCGCTCGGCAGCGACTTCACCGGCGTCGTCTCGGTGAAGACCGCCGGATCGCGCGGCGCGGCCCCGTAGACGCTGGTCGTGGACTTGACCACCAGCCGCTGTACGGTCGGGGCCTTCTGGCAGGCGCCGAGCAACTGCATGGTGCCGATGACGTTGGTCTCCTTGGCCTGGGTCCGGCCGCCGGAGCCCAGCGGGGTGCCGCTGACGTCGAGGTGCACCACGGTGTCCACGGACCGCTGGGCGAGGATCTTGCCGATCATCGGCTGCCGGATGTCGGCCCGGATGAATTCGGCGTCCCCCAGGTCGTGCTCCGGCGCCACCACGTCGACCGCGACCACCCGGTCGATCCCGGGCTCCCGCTGCACGCGCCGGACGAAACGGCCGCCGAGCTGCCGCGCGACCCCGGTGACCATAACCACCTTGCCCACGATCAGCGCCTTCCTAGGGGGATGTTGCCACCGTACCGCCACTGCCTCGCGGTGTGACGACGCCCCGCCCGCCGCGACCCGCCCCTGACATACCGCTGCCCCCCTCCCACGCCCGGAGGCGGTGGAGGGGGGCAAGGGCAAGAGCGGCGGAAGTTCGCTTACTTCTTGTTACGGCGCTGCACTCGCGTCCGCTTCAGAAGCTTGCGGTGCTTCTTCTTGGCCATACGCTTACGCCGCTTCTTGATGACAGAGCCCACGACTACCCTCGCTTCGGTTTCACTCGGTGCGGGGCGTCCGAGCCCACACGACCTACGTCGGCCAAGCCTACCCGTCCGGAGAGGGCGAGTGTAACCAGGGCCCACGCTGTCGGTCACCAGCCCGTTACCGGGCTTTGCAGCGGGCCTTCTCAGGCAGATTCCACCCCCACATAGGACTCGCGGAGGTAGTCGTGAACAGCCTGCTCCGGAACCCGGAAGGACCGCCCGACGCGGATGGCCGGCAGATGACCGCTGTGCACCAGGCGGTACACCGTCATCTTGGACACTCGCATCACCGCCGCCACTTCAGCGACGGTGAGGAATACGACCTCGTTGAGAGGCCGGCTTTCGGTTGTAACCATGACACACCTGAACCTTCCGCACATGACGCCACCGGCTTCCCCTCCGGCGACTCCAACAGGCATGTGCGCTCCCCACCAGATTAGGGGCGCGTGATGCAAGTGGGGAAGAGGAGTTGCCCATGGTTGATTACTGTGAGAGCCACGCCCGATGGAGTACGTACCGGGTAAGCGGCCGGTAGTAATCGGACCGGACAGTGTCATCCAGTGGTACGGCGACCGAAACCCGCCCCTCGGCCTCCGCGACGAACACCGCCGGATCGTCGGAGTCCGCCAGGCCGATCGCTTCAAAACCCAGCTGACCTGCACCGCAGATGAATCCGTGGTCCCCGACCACCAGTCCGGGCAGTACTCCGCCCTGCTCGACGGCGGCGGCCAGGGCGGCTCTGACCGGCAGCGGGGAGTGCGTGTGCGCCCCCGGCCCGCCTCCGTCCCCGTCCACCGGCCGGACCACCGCCACGCCCCCCACGTACCAGAGGCTGTGCCGGCGTACGCCGAACTGCGTCGGCATGTCGACGCATCTGCCGTACGCCGGGGTGAGGATCACGCAGCCCGCCGCCGACAGAGCCGCGGCCAAGGATGCATAGAAGCCGAGCAGGCGATGCGGGTGGCCGGTGCCGAGCAGCACCGGAACCCGGTCGTGCGCGGCGCGCCCCAGGCGCTCGGCGAACGCGTCCAGCGCGGCGACCGTGCAGTCCGGGTCGATCACGTCCTCGCCGTCGGTGTGCCCGGGATCCGGAGAGACCCCGCAGCGCTCGGCCATCAGCCGCAGCAGCTCACCGGTCCCCCACTCCCCCTCCGGATCCAGCCCCAGCGTCTGCCGCGGGTCCCGGGCCGCGAAACCCCGATAGCTCAGCAGACTCTTCTCCCGGGGTGTGGCCACTCGCCCCGCCAGCCTCGCCGCCACCAAATGCGCCCGCAGGGCACCAACACTCAGCACCCCCTGATCCTCCCGACCCCCCTCCTCCACCGGGCGCGAATGCTTCGAAATCGCCCCTGGAGGGTGACGCCCCGCGGGGGTGTGCGGTTGCGACGACCCCTGGACGATGCCCGAGGGGATCCGGCGGAAGGAGCCGCGCCTACGGCAGGAGGCCGTGGAGGGGGAAAACAGCCCGCCGGGTCGCCAGGATCGCCTGGTCCAAACGGCTCGCCGGGTCGTACCCGGAGTCCTCGAAGCTCGCCCACTCCGGAACGCGCCCATCGGTCATCCGCAGCGGCGCCGTCGCCCGGGTACGCGCGAAGACCCCCTCCCGCCACTCCGCGGGAACGTGCGTCTGCGGAGCGATCGGTACGCCCGCCGCGATCGCCACCAGATGCGTCCAGGTCCGCGGCACCACGTCCGTCACCGCGTACCCCCCGCCGCCCAGCGCGACCCACCGCCCCTGCGCGTGCTCGTGGGCGAGCGCGTGACACGCCTCGGCCACCACGCGCTGCGCGTCCAGCGACACCGCCAGGTGCGCCAGCGGGTCCTCGAAATGCGTGTCGGCCCCGTGCTGGCTCACCACCACCTGCGGCCTGAACGCCGCCACCAGCTCCGGCACCACCGCGTGGAACGCCCGCAGCCACCCGGCGTCCCCCGTCCCGGCCGGCAGCGCCACATTGGCGGCGCAGCCCTCCGCCGCGACCCCGCCGGTCTCCTCCGGCCACCCCGTCTGGGGAAAGAGCGTCATCGGGTTCTCGTGCAGGGAGATCGTCAGCACCCGCGGGTCGTCCCAGAAGGCCGCCTGCACCCCGTCCCCGTGGTGCACGTCCACGTCCACGTATGCCACCCGGTCCGCGCCGAGCTCCAGCAGCCGGGCCACCGCGAGCGCCGCGTCGTTGTAGACGCAGAACCCGGCCGCGGCCCCCGGCATCGCGTGATGGAGACCGCCGGCGAAGTTCACCGCGTGCGTGACCTCCCCGCGCCACACCGCCTCCGCGGCGCCCACGGACTGCCCCGCGATCAGCGCCGACGCCTCGTGCATGGCGGGGAACGCCGGGTTGTCCTCGTTTCCGATCCCGTACGACAGATCCGCGGCCCGCGGATCGGCGGACGCGGCCCGTACCGCGGCCACGTAGTCCGGCCGGTGCACCAGCGCGAGCGTCGACTCCCCGGCGGCCGGCGCCGCCACCACCTTCAGCGCGCCGTCCAGACCGAAGGCCCGTACGAGATCACGGGTGAGCGTCAGCCGCACCGGGTTCATCGGATGCCCGGGGCCGAAGTCGTACTGCGTGACCTGCTCGTCCCACATCAGCTGCGCGCGCCCGCTCATGGCCGACACCGTACCCGGCGGACCTCGCCGCAAAAGCTCCGGCGTACGGCAGTGTCGCCGCTACCAGGACGATCACCGCTCGAGTGGTGCCAGTCCTCTCCCCGGCACGTTCCCGCGCTCGCCGCGGGTTCAGCGCGAAAGCAGGCCGGGGAGGTCGGCCATGCTGCGGAACCGCCCGGTCGCCGCCGCCAGGCGCTCGGCGGGGGTCATCGCCGTGAACCCGAAGACGTCCATCCCCGCGGCCCGCGCCGCCTGCACCCCGAGCGGACTGTCCTCGACCACCGCGCACCGCTCCGGCGCCACCCCCATCGTCCGGGCCGCGTGCAGGAAGAGGTCGGGCGCCGGCTTTCCCCGGCCCACGTCCTGCGCCGAGAAGATCCGCCCCTCGGTGAACCTGTCGTACAGTCCCGTCGTCCTGAGCGCCCGCCGAATCCGTTCGTGCGCCCCGGACGACGCCAGGCAGAACGGAACCCCGTCCACCGCCAGCTTCTCCAGTACGACGCCCACGCCGTCCACCGCCCGCAGCTCCTGGTCGTACGCCGCGAACAGCCGCGCGTGGTACTCCTGGTCGAACCCCTCCGGCAATCGCTTCCCGGTCCGCTCCCGGACCAGGTCGTGAACCCGGTGCAGGGCCGCGCCCAGGAAATCGCGGATCGAGTCCTCGTACGTGGTCGGGTGACCGATCTCCGTCAGGTAGCCGGCCAGGATGCGGTTGGCGATCGGTTCGCTGTCGACGAGAACACCGTCGTTGTCGAAAATAACCAGTTCATACGGCACGGGACCACACGGTACACAGGTGCGGCGAAACGCAAAATGGCCCCGGGTCCCGTGGAATACACGGGAGCCGGGGCCCACTATTTGTTCGGCGGTGTCCTACTCTCCCACAGGGTCCCCCCTGCAGTACCATCGGCGCTGAAAGGCTTAGCTTCCGGGTTCGGAATGTAACCGGGCGTTTCCCTAACGCT
>NZ_DATDBG010000258.1:0-5523 GCF_036524955.1 Streptomyces sp. | reverse complement strand
GGGAGCGCTGACCGCCACCGCGGCCCTCGCGCCGCCCGGGAGCCGGTGGGTGGTACCGGCCGCGGTCGTATACGCCGCGACCTCCGCGCTCGCCGTCGCCCGGCCGCTGAAAGGGAGCCTGGACTGGCTCGTCCCACCGCTGTTCAGGGCGGGCGAGTACGGAACCGTACTCGCCCTCGCAGGCGTCTCCCAGGTGAACGGAGCGTTGCCCGCCGCTTTCGGTCTGGTGGCCGCTGTCGCCTACCATCACTACGACACGGTGTACCGCATCCGCGGCGGCACCGGGGCGCCACCGCGGGCCCTGGTGCGGGCGGCCGGCGGGCACGAGGGCCGGGCGCTGCTGGTGGCCGTCCTCGCGACCGCTCTCGCGCACCACACGGGATTCACGGTCGCGCTGACGGTGCTCGCCGCCGTACTCGCGCTGCTGGTCCTCACCGAGAGCATCCGCTTCTGGGTGTCCTCCGGGGCTCCCGCCGTACACGACGAAACAGGAGAACCCGCATGATCGGCCTCGTGCTGGCGGCCGGCGCCGGACGGCGTCTGCGTCCCTACACCGACACCCTGCCCAAGGCGCTGGTGCCGGTCGGTCCCGCGGGAGCCGAGGACAGCCTCACGGTGCTCGACCTGACCCTGCGGAACTTCGCCGAGGTCGGGCTCACCGAGGTCGCGGTCGTCGTCGGGTACCGCAAGGAGGCGGTGTACGCGCGCAAGGCGGCGCTGGAGGCGAAGTACGGCCTCACCCTCACCCTGATCGACAACGACAGGGCCGAGGAGTGGAACAACGCCTACTCCCTGTGGTGCGCCCGGGACGTCATAGAACACGGTGTGATTCTGGCCAACGGCGACACCGTGCACCCGGTCTCGGTGGAGCGGACGCTGCTCGCCGCCCGCGGCGACGGCCGGAAGATCATCCTCGCCCTGGACACCGCCAAGAAGCTGGCCGACGAGGAGATGAAGGTCGTCGCGGAACCGGGCAAGGGCGTGCGCCGGATCACCAAGCTGATGGATCCGGCCGAGGCCACCGGCGAGTACATCGGCGTCACCCTCATCGAGAGCGGGGCCGCCGCCGAACTCGCCGACGCGCTCCGGACCACCTTCGAACGCGACCCCGACCTGTACTACGAGGACGGCTACCAGGAACTGGTCGACCGCGGCTTCACCATCGACGTGGCCCCGATCGGCGAGGTCGCCTGGGTCGAGATCGACAACCACGACGATCTCGCCAAGGGAAAGGAGATCGCATGCCAGTACTGACCCGGCTGATCCCTTCCCCGGTCGTCGTCGACATCAACGCCGGGGCGCTCGCCGACCTCTCCAAGGTCCTCGCCGACCAGCGGATCTCCACCTCGGGGAAGCTCGCCGTCGCGGTCAGTGACGGCTCCGGTGCCAGGCTGCGCGAACGGCTGGCCCCCGAACTCCCCGGCGCGGAGTGGTATCCGGTCGACGGCGGCACCATCGACGCGGCCGTCACCCTCGCGGACGCCATGCGCGGCAAGCGGTACGACGCGGTCGTGGGCCTGGGCGGCGGCAAGATCATCGACGTGACCAAGTACGCCGCCGCCCGCGTCGGACTGCCCATGGTCGCGGTCGCCACCAACCTCTCGCACGACGGCATCTGCTCGCCGGTCTCCACCCTGGACAACGACAACGGCCGCGGATCGTACGGCGTCCCCACCCCGATCGCGCTCGTCATCGACCTCGACGTGATCCGCGACGCCCCGGCGCGCTACGTCCGGGCCGGCATCGGCGACGCGGTCTCCAACATCTCCGCCATCGCCGACTGGGAGCTGTCCCACCGCGAGACCGGCGAGCCGATCGACGGCCTGGCCGCCGCGATGGCCCGCAGCGCCGGTGAGGCGGTGCTGCGGCACCCCGGCGGCATCGGCGACGACGCGTTCCTCACCACTCTGTCCGAGGGCCTGGTGCTCTCCGGTATCGCCATGTCGATCAGCGGCGACACCCGCCCGTCATCCGGCGCCTGCCACGAGATCAGCCACGCCTTCGACCTGCTCTACCCGCAGCGCGCCGCCGCCCACGGTGAGCAGGTCGGCCTCGGCGCCGCGTTCGCGATGCACCTGCGCGGGGCGTACGAGGACGCCGGCGTGATCGCCGAGGCGCTGCGCCACCACGGACTGCCCGTACTACCCGGGGAGATCGGTTTCACGGAACCGGAGTTCGTCGAGGCGGTGCGGTACGCGCCGCAGACCCGGCCCGGGCGTTACACGATCCTGGAACACCTGGACCTCTCCGCCACCGAGATCAGGGACGCATACGCCGACTATGCCAAAACCATCAGTAGCTGAACTGCGCCCGGTCGTCCACCCCGGCGGGATCAAGGACCGGAAGAACGGCGAGCACTGGGCCGGGCGCCTGTACATGCGGGAGATCTCGCTGCGCTGCACGCGGCTGCTGACCGACTCCCCGCTCAGCCCCAACCAGTACACGTATCTGATGATCGTCGCGGGGGTGGCGGCCGGCGCCGCCCTGCTCGTCCCCGGGCTGGCCGGCGGCATCCTCGGGGCGCTGCTGATCCAGCTCTACCTGCTGCTGGACTGCGTGGACGGCGAGCTGGCCCGCTGGCGGCAGCAGACCTCCACGGTGGGCGTCTACCTCGACCGGGTCGGGCACTACCTGTCGGAGGCGGCGCTGCTGGTGGGTTTCGGCCTCCGGGCCGCCGATCTGTTCCATCGGGACGGTACGGCCACCCAGTGGCAGTGGGCGTTCCTGGGCACTCTCGCCGCGCTCGGCGCGATCCTGATCAAGGCCGAGACCGACCTGGTCGACGTGGCCAGGACCCGCCGGGGCCTGCCCGCGGCGGCGGAGTCCTCGAACGTGCCGCGCTCGTCCGGGATGGCGCTGGCCCGCCGGTTCGCGTCCGCGCTGAAGTTCCACCGGCTGGTCGGCGGCGTCGAGGCGTCACTGCTGATGCTGGCCGCGGCGGTCGCCGACTTCCTCCACGGCGACCTGCTGTTCACCCGGATCGCGGTCGTGGTGCTCGCCGCCGTCGCCGTCCTCCAGACGCTGCTCCACCTGGTCAGCATCCTCGCGTCGAGCAGGCTGGCATGAGGAGGCGGTCGGCCGGCACGAGGACGCCGTTGAAGGTCGGCGCGGTGGTCATCACCCTGGGCAACCGCCCCTCGGAGCTGCAGGACCTGCTGGACTCGGTCGCCAAGCAGCACGGTCCGGCGATCGAGGTGGCCGTGGTCGGCAACGGTTCACCGCTGCCGCCGCTGGCGGACGGGCTGCGCACCGCCGAGCTGCCGGAGAACCTGGGCATCCCCGGCGGTCGCAACGTCGGCGTCGAACTGTTCGGGCCCGGCGGCAGCGACGTCGACGTGGTGATGTTCCTCGACGACGACGGGGTGCTGCCCTGCCAGGACACCGGTGAACTGGTCAGGGAGGCGTTCGAGGCCGATCCGCGGCTCGGCGTGATCAGCTTCCGGATCGCCGACCCGGACACCGGCGTCACCCAGCGCCGCCACGTACCCCGGCTGCGTGCCTCCGACCCGCTGCGCAGCTCCCGGGTGACCACCTTCCTCGGCGGGGCCTGCGCCATCCGCACCCGGGTCTTCCAGCAGGTGGGCCCGCTGCCCGCCGAGTTCTTCTACGCCCATGAGGAGACGGATCTGGCCTGGCGAGCTCTTGACGCGGGCTGGAAGATCGACTACCGCTCCGATCTTCTCCTGCACCACCCGGCCACCTCGCCCTCCCGGCACGCGGTCTACCACCGGATGGTGGCCCGTAACCGGGTGTGGCTGGCCCGCCGCAATCTGCCCTGGCCACTGGTCCCGGCCTATGTCGCCGTGTGGTTCGGGATCACCGTGGCCCGCCGGCCGTCCCGGGGGGCGCTGCGGGCCTGGCTCGGCGGTTTCCGCGAGGGCTGGGTGACACCGTGCGGCGAGCGGCGGCCGATGCGGTGGCGGACGGTGTGGCGGTTGACCCGGCTGGGCCGACCCCCGATCATCTGACAAGCTCGGACCTGAGAGCATCAGGCGCAGCTCGGGAATCCCCCTGCCCCGGCGCGCACCTTGAGGACGAAAGTGTCAACAGTGAGCGAGACAACGCACGATGGTGCGGTCGCCGTCGGTCCCCCACCGGCACCCCCGGCCGATGACGGCCTGAGCCCCGCCCAGCTTGCCGCCAAGTACGGTCTCTCCGTCAGCGGCGCCCGCCCCGGCCTGGTGGAATACACCCGGCAACTGTGGGGCCGCCGGCATTTCATCAACGAGTTCGCCAAGGCGCGCACCCAGGCCCAGTACACCCAGGCCCGCCTCGGCCAGCTCTGGCAGGTCATGACGCCGCTGCTGAACGCGGCCGTCTACTACCTGATCTTCGGCCTGCTCATCGGTACCAGCAAGGGCATCGACAACTTCGTGGCCTTCCTGGTCACCGGCATCTTCATCTTCACCTTCACGCAGTCCTCGGTACTCAGCGGCGTGCGTGCGGTGGCCGGCAACCTCGGTCTGATCCGGGCGCTGCACTTCCCGCGCGCCTCGATGCCGATCGCCTTCACGCTGATGCAGCTCCAGCAGTTGCTGATGTCGATGATCGTGCTCGTCGCCATCGTCCTGATGACCGGCGAGGTGCCCGGCCCCTCCTGGCTGCTGGCCGTCCCGGCGCTGCTCACCCAGTGGGTGTTCAACACCGGCCTGGCCCTGGCCGTGGCGCGGCTCGGCAGCAAGATGACCGACCTGGCGCAGCTGATGCCGTTCATCCTGCGCACCTGGATGTACACCTCCGGCGTCATGTACAGCATCGACCAGCTCACCGACACCGCTCCGCACTACGTGCGCGTCCTGCTCGACCTCAATCCCGCGGCGGTCTACATCGACCTGATGCGGTTCGCGCTGATCGACAGCGTCACCTCCTCGCAGCTGCCGCCGCACGTGTGGGCGATAGCGGTGGGCTGGGCGCTGCTGGCAGGCATCGGTGGCTACGTGTACTTCTGGAAGGCGGAGGAACTCTATGGCCGTGGCTGAGCAGCAGCAGACCGCCGTCAGGCCCCCCGCGGCGACCGCGGCCCGCGTCCCCACCGTCGTCGTGGACGACGTGCACATCGTCTACACGGTGCACGGCGCCGGCACCGGCCGGGGCACCGCGACCGCCGCGCTGTCCCGGCTGCTGATGCGCAAGGGCTCGCCGAACGTCCGCCGGGTGCACGCGGTCAAGGGCGTCACCTTCACCGCGTACCGCGGCGAGGCGATCGGCATCATCGGCTCCAACGGCTCGGGCAAGTCCACGATCCTGCGGGCCGTCGCCGGTCTCCTCCCCCCGGAGCGCGGCAGGATCTACACCGACGGCCAGCCCTCGCTGCTGGGCGTCAACGCGGCGCTGATGAACGATCTGACCGGTGAGCGCAACGTGATCCTCGGCGGTCTGGCGATGGGCATGTCGCAGGAGGAGGTCCGCGAGCGGTACCAGGGCATCGTGGACTTCTCCGGGATCAACGAGAAGGGCGACTTCATCTCGTTGCCGATGCGTACGTACTCCTCCGGTATGGCCGCCCGGCTGCGCTTCTCGATC
>NZ_DATDBG010000257.1:0-28055 GCF_036524955.1 Streptomyces sp. | reverse complement strand
ACCCCGACGGTCGCCCGCTGGCCAACGTCCAGGAGATGCTCATCGACGCCCGGAGGCGCCGGCGTGGCCCAGCAGCAGCAACCTGAGAACCGACTGCCGCCGGCCACCGGGGCACCACGCCCCGGGCCGGAGGTCGGGCTGTCGCCCGAGCTCCTGGAGTGGGCGGCCGAGGAACGAGGCCACCCGCACAAGGAGCGAGTAGGAAGACCGACCGAAAACGCCACAGGGCTGACGCCCGAACTCCCGGAGCAGGCGGCCGAGGAACGAGGCCACCCGCACAAGGAGCGAGCAGGAAGACCGACCGAAAACCCGGGAGGGCCGGCCCCGCGCGGGGGCCGGCCGGTCGGCCACGGGGGCGACGAGCACGGAGCCGTCGCGCGAGGACCGCGCGGCGCACGGGTACACGGGGAGCAGCGCAGTGGCCGGCGGCAAGGCACGAACATCCTCCGCGGACGGCGCGCCCGCGGAGGCGAACCAGACCTCGCGCGCCCGGCGGGCGGCGGCATCCGCCCCGTCCACACCATCCGCTCCCTCCATGCCGGACGGCGACCCCATGGCCAGGAGTAACGGCTCCACCCCACCGCGGGGCGTGCCCGCCGGGGAGCTGCTCGGGGAGTACCTGCGGGGGCAGGCGATCGCGTTTCTGCGGGGGCTGAGCCTGCGCGGGGAGGACGACGCGGCGGCGGACGAACTGCTCAGGGGCAGTGCGCGGCGCATCGGCGGGGTCGCACACACCTACAGCGCGCTGGTGGACGCGGGGTGGGCGCACGGGCTGGGGGTGGAGTTGGGGTGGCTGTCGGCGACGCTGGGACGGGAAGCGCAGTACGCGGGGCGGCTGGAGAGGCTGTCGGAGGCGTTGCGGCGGCTGTCGGCGACGGGGGCGGCCGAGGCCGTAGTACCCGTGACGGCGCAGCCGGCTGAGGGCTCCCTGCGCACCGCGCCGCCCGCCCTCGCGCTGGGGGCGGCGCGGGCCGCCGCGCTGCTGGAGCGGCAGCTCACCCTGGCCCGTACCCGCGCGCACTCCGCGGCGCTGCAAGCGCTGGGCTCGTCCCGGTTCCACGGGCTGGCGGACGCCATCGCCGTGCTGGCCTCTGAGGTGCCGCTGACGGCCGAGGCGCAGGAGCCGGCCGAGGCCGTCCTGCCGCCGCTGGCCGGGCAGGCGTATCGGCGGCTCGCCGAGGCCACCGCCGCGCTGCCGCTGCACCGGGCGGCGCACCCGTACAATGCCGAGGCCGTGCAGGCCGCGCTCGGCCCGGAACTGACCGCGGACCTGCAGGACACGCCCTGGCACCAGGTACGGATTCTGCTGCGGCTGAGCCGGTACGCCGCCGAGGTGCCCGGCGCCGTGGCCGACGAGCCCCGGGCCCGGCGGCTGGCCGAGGCCGCCGTCCTGCTCCAACGGCACCGCGAGGCCGCCGAGGCGGCCGCCGCCGCGGCGTCCGCGGCCCGGACGCCGCGCATCGCGCCGGCCACCGCGTACGCGCTGGGCGTCCTCCACGCCGATCAGCGGCACGACGTCGAGGCCGCGCGGTTCGCCTTCTCCCGGCTGTGGCAGCCCCACGCGGCAGGCACGGTACCCGGCCCCGGAACGCGCGAGGAGTGACCGTGGCATGACGCAGCCCGGCAGCAACGGGGAGGCGGGGACCGTCCGCGCGGCGGGCACGGTGCTGTGGCGCCCCTCCTCGTACGCGGACGGCATCGAGATCGCCCTCGTCCACCGGCCGCGCTACGACGACTGGAGCCTGCCGAAGGGGAAGTTGAAGCGCGGCGAGGAGTTCGCGCAGGCCGCGGTGCGCGAGACCCGCGAGGAGACCGGGATGGACTGTGCGCTGGGCGCGCCGCTGCCCTCCTCGTACTACCTGGTGGAGGGCCGCCCCAAGGAGGTCCGCTACTGGGCGGCGGAGGCGGACAGCGGCTCGTTCGAGCCCAGCCACGAGGTCGACCGGATGATCTGGCTGCCCCCGGCCGCCGCCCGCCACCGCCTGACCCACGAC
Organism: Streptomyces sp.; assembly: GCF_036524955.1. Lineage (GTDB taxonomy): Bacteria > Actinomycetota > Actinomycetes > Streptomycetales > Streptomycetaceae > Actinacidiphila. The sequence goes on along the minus strand of NZ_DATDBG010000257.1, from coordinate 26,061 downwards.
CGCGACCGCCCGCTGGTGGACGCGCTGCTGCGGGCGCTCGGGCGCTGACCCGTACACGCCTGGGTACGACCGGGCGCCCGGGCCCGTACACCCGGTCGCGACGACGCGCCGCGCGGACGCGGGACTGCGCCCGTTTGAGACCGTTATTTCATCGTAATCCTCGCATTTATGTGAATCCCGCGTGTCACTCGTGCGACGCACAGCGTCATTGCCGGGCGGCCCGCCACCACCCTGATAGATGAGGTTCACCCCGCGTTCACCCAGCCCCGTCGGCCGCTTCACCTGGTCTGCCTACGTTCGGCCGTACCGGTGAGCGCCCTGTCGCCGGGTGGATGCAGGACAACTCAACCTCTTGCTTCGCCGTCCCACCGGCGGGCTCTCGGAAGGAACACACGAAGGTGAAGCTTCAGCGGAAGAGCGGGCTCCGGGCCCTGACCGTCGGCGCGGTCGCGATTACCGGCGCGCTGGTCCTGACCGCCTGCGGGTCGGACGACAACGGCGCCGGCTCCACCCCCAGCGACAGCGCCAAGCCCAGCAGCACCGGCTCCGACGCGTCCGGCATCTCCTGCGAGAAGGGCCAGATCCTGGCCTCCGGCTCCTCGGCGCAGCAGAACGCGATCGAGGCCTGGGTCCGCGACTACCAGCAGGCCTGCCCCGGCGCGACGATCAACTACAAGGCGTCCTCCTCCGGCGAGGGCATCATCGACTTCACCCAGGGCACCGACGCCTTCGCCGGCTCCGACTCCCCGTTGAAGCCCGAAGAGGTCACCGCGTCGAAGAAGGTCTGCGCCGGCGGCCAGGGCATCGACATCCCGATGGTCGGCGGCCCGATCGCCATCGGCTACAACCTGCCCGGCGTGGACGGCCTCGTGCTGGACGCCCCGACCCTGGCGAAGATCTTCAACTCGAAGATCACCGCCTGGGACGACGCCGCGATCAAGAAGCTCAACCCGGGCGCCAGCCTGCCCAGCACCAAGATCCAGTCGGTGCACCGCCAGGACGACTCGGGCACCACCGACAATCTGACCAAGTACTTCAACGGCGCCGCCGCGGCCGACTGGCCGTACGAGCACGCCAAGGCGTGGGCCGGCAAGGGCGGCCAGGCCGCGGCGAAGTCCGCCGGTGTCGCGGGCCTGGTCAAGCAGACCGAGGGCTCCATCGGCTACTTCGAGCTGTCCTACGCGACCGCGAGCGACATCAAGACGGTCAAGATCGCCACCGGCGCCTCCCAGCCCGTCGAGGCCACCCCCGCCAACGCCTCCGCCGGCATCGCCCAGGCGCAGATCGTCGGCACCGGCTCCGACCTGAAGCTGGATCTCAGCAAGGCGTACACGACCACGGCCGACAACGCCTACCCGATCGTCCTGGTGACCTACGAGATCGCCTGCGACAAGGGCAACAAGGCGAGCACCCTGCCGCTGACCAAGTCCTTCCTGAGCTACATCGCCAGCGAGAACGGCCAGAGCAAGCTGGCGGGTGCCGGCTACGCGCCGCTGCCGGCCGAGATCGCCACGAAGGTCCGTTCCACCGTCTCCGCCCTGTCCTGACCCACCCGGCGGGTCCCGCGGCCGACCGCCGACATCACGGCAACCGTCGCGACCACGGCCGACGCCGCGGGATCCGCCGAGTTTCCGGTGCACCGCCGCCGGGGGAGCCGCACTCCCCCAACCAGACCGGAGAATCCGATGACAACCACCGCACCATCCCCCACCGCACCGCCGGACAAGCCGACGGCCGTGACCCGCCCCGGGGACCGGATCTTCGCCGGTCTGTCCCGCGGCTCCGGCATCCTGCTGCTGGTCGTGATGGCCGCCATCGCCGTCTTCCTGACAGTCCGCGCGGCCAGCGCCATCTCCAAGGACCACGGCAACTTCCTCACCACCTTCGAGTGGACCCCGAGCCTGAACCCGCCGGTCTTCGGCATCGCGGTCCTCGCCTACGGGACCGTGGTCAGCTCGATCATCGCGATGGCCATCGCCGTCCCGATCGCCATCGGCATCGCGCTGTTCATCACCCACTACGCGCCGCGCCGGCTCGGCGGCCCGATCGCGTACGTGATCGACCTGCTCGCCGCGGTGCCCAGCATCGTCTACGGCCTGTGGGGCGCGCTCTTCCTCGTGCCGCACCTGCGCGGTCTGAACCTCTGGCTGGACGACTACTTCAGCTGGACGATCATCTTCCACAAGGGCGACCCCAACTCGGCGGCCCGCTCGCTGTTCACCGTGGGCATCCTGCTGGCGATCATGATCCTGCCGATCATCACCAACGTCAGCCGGGAAGTGATCAACCAGGTGCCGAAGATGCACGAGGAGGCGGCGCTGGCGCTCGGCGCCACCCGCTGGGAGGTCATCCGCCTGTCGGTACTGCCGTTCGCCCGCTCCGGCATCATCAGCGCCTCCATGCTGGGCCTGGGCCGCGCGCTCGGCGAGACCATGGCGGTGGCCACCGTGCTGTCCGCCTCACCGACCCTCTCCGCGCACATCCTGGACCCGGTGGGCGGCACCTTCTCGCAGAACATCGTCGCCAAGTTCGGTGAGGCCGACGAGTTCGGCCGGGACGCGCTGATCGCCTCCGGCCTCGTCCTGTTCGTCATCACCCTGCTGGTCAACGGCGCGGCCCGGCTGATCATCGCCCGCCGCAAGGAGTACTCGGGGGCCAACGCGTGAACGAGCGCGGTGAGACCACCGTCAACAGGTACGCAGGCGGCGAAGCCTGCCCGGAGTTCTGCGAGGGGTCGGCATGAGCCACGCCGTCACGGACGCCAAGCCCACCGCCAACGCCCCCGCCGCCCGGCGGCTGGCCTCGCGCCGACTGCCCCGCTGGTCCCCGCTGACCATCGCGGCCGGCGCGCTCGCCATCGGCTGCGGCATCGGGGCCGGCGCGGGCCTGAGCAGCCGCATCCAGTGGGGCCTGATCTCCCTGATCTTCTTCGTGGCCGGCTCCTACCTGGTCACCGCCCGGGTCGAGGGCCGCCGCCAGGCCAAGGACCGCGTGGCCACCAGCCTCGTCTGGTCCAGCTTCGTGCTCGCCGTCGTCCCCCTCTACTCGCTGGTCCAGACGACGATCAGCAAGGGCGCGAAGGTGCTGGACGGCACCTTCCTGACCCACTCGATGAACAACGTGCTGACCATCCAGCCCGGCGGCGGCGTCTACCACGCCATCGTCGGCACCCTGGAACAGGTCGGCATCGCCACCGCGATCGCCGCCCCGATGGGCATCCTCACCGCGGTCTACCTGGTCGAGTACGGCACCGGCCGGCTCGCCAAGTGGGTCACGTTCTTCGTGGACGTGATGACCGGTGTGCCCTCGATCGTGGCCGGTCTGTTCATCCTGTCCGTCTGGTTCGTGGTGGTCGGCACCGCCCCGGCCTCCGGCTTCGCCGGCTCGCTGGCCCTGACGATCCTGATGCTCCCGGTCGTGGTCCGCTCCACCGAGGAGATGCTCAAGCTCGTGCCGAACGAGCTGCGCGAGGCCTCTTTCGCCCTCGGCATCCCGAAGTGGCGCACCATCACGAAGGTGGTCATCCCCACCGCGCTCGGCGGTATCAGTACCGGTGTCATGCTGGCCGTCGCCCGCATCGCTGGCGAGAGCGCCCCGATCGCCCTGCTGGTGTTCGGCAACAACCTGATCAACACGGACCCGTTCAACGGCCCGCAGTCGTCGCTGCCGTTCTACATCTTCCAGCAGTACGGCAACGGCAACGAGCCCAGCTACGACCGTGCCTGGTCGGCGGCGCTCGTCCTGATCGCCTTCGTGATGATCCTGAACCTGGTGGCCCGCGGCATCGCCCGCTGGAAGGCGCCGAAGCACCGATGAGCGGCCTCGCCGCGTGTCCGGCCGCCGACGCGGCCATCCGCAGACCATCAGCAGAAGAGAAGTGATCCCATGGCCAAGCGAATCGACGTCAGCGGCCTCTCCGCCTTCTACGGCAACTTCAAGGCGATCGACGACATCTCGATGACCGTCGAGCCGCGCTCCGTGACCGCCTTCATCGGCCCGTCCGGCTGCGGCAAGTCCACCTTCCTGCGCACCCTGAACCGTATGCACGAGGTCGTCCCCGGCGCCCGCGTCGAGGGCAAGGTGCTGCTGGACGACGAGAACCTGTACGGCTCCTCGGTCGACCCGGTGACGGTCCGCCGCACCATCGGCATGGTCTTCCAGCGGCCCAACCCCTTCCCCACCATGTCGATCTACGACAACGTGGCGGCCGGCCTCAAGCTCAACGGGGTGCGGAAGAAGAGCGACCTCGACGCCGTCGTGGAGAAGTCCCTCCAGGGCGCCAACCTCTGGAACGAGGTCAAGGACCGCCTGAACAAGCCCGGTTCCGGCCTGTCCGGCGGCCAGCAGCAGCGACTGTGCATCGCCCGCGCCATCGCGGTCGAGCCGGAGGTGCTGCTGATGGACGAGCCGTGCTCGGCGCTCGACCCGATCTCCACCCTCGCCATCGAGGACCTGATCAGTGAGTTGAAGACCCGCTACACCATCGTGATCGTCACCCACAACATGCAGCAGGCCGCGCGCGTGTCGGACCGTACCGCCTTCTTCAACCTGTCGGCGGTCGGACAGCCCGGCAGGCTGATCGAGATCGACGAGACCGAGCGGATCTTCTCCAACCCGTCCGTCCAGGCCACCGAGGACTACATCTCGGGGCGCTTCGGCTGAGTTTCCGGTCATCCAGACGGCCGTGCGGTGCTGCATGGCGGTGCCACCGCAGGGCAGGCAGGCCCCGTCTCCCGGAAGGGGGGCGGGGCCTGTTCCTCTGCTGCCCGGGATCACTTCTGCCGCCCGGGGTCACTTCGCCGCGGGCGGAGGCGCCTGCGGTCACCGGCACCCGCGGGGCCCTGGCGGCCCTGCGGTCACCGGTGGTCAGCCGAACGCGAACCGCACCACGTAGTAGCACCCGGCGGCGACCAGCGCCGCGGCGGGCATGGTGATGAACCACCCGGCCACGATGTTCTTGGCGACCCCCCACCGCACCGCCTTGAGCCGCCTCGTCGCGCCGACGCCCATGATGGCCGAGGTGATGACGTGCGTGGTGGAGACCGGCGCCTGGAAGAGGTACGAGGTCGCGTAGAGGATTCCCGCGGAGGTCGTCTCCGCGGCGAATCCCTGCGGCGGGTCCAGATCGATGATGCGGCGCCCCAGTGTCCGCATGATCCGCCAGCCGCCCGCGTACGTGCCGAGCGACATCATCGCCGCGCACACGAACTTGACCCAGATCGGGATGCCGTAGCCCCGGCCCGGATCGTGGATGACCAGCGCCAGCACCACCACGCCCATCGTCTTCTGCGCGTCCTGGAGGCCGTGCCCCAGCGCCATCCCCGCCGCCGAGATGGTCTGCGCTATCCGGAAACCGCGCTTCGCCCTGTTCGGGTTGGCACGCCGGAAGAACCACAGGATGCCGAGCATGAGCGCGTAGCCGACGACGAGACCGACGGCCGGCGAGACGAACATCGGGACGATGACCTTCTCCACCACGCCCGACCAGTGCACCGTCGTACCGCCGGCCAGCGCGGCGCCGACCAGGCCGCCGAAGAGCGCGTGCGTGGAACTCGACGGCAGCCCGAAATACCAGGTCACCACGTTCCACACGACCGCGCCGGCCAGCGCCGCGAACAGGACGCCCATGCCGGCCCGGCCCTCGGGTGTCGCGATCAGGCCCTTGCTGACGGTCTCGGCGACCCCCTGCCCGAGGAAGGCGCCGAGCAGGTTCATCACGGCCGCCATCACCAGCGCCGCCTTGGGCGTGAGCGCCCGGGTGGAGACCGAGGTGGCGATCGCGTTCGCCGAGTCGTGGAAGCCGTTGGTGTACGTGAAGAAGAGCGCGACGAGGATGGTCACGACCAGTGCGAAGGTGTCCACGTGGGTTCAGGACTCCTTGACCGCTATGGTCTCCACGGTGTTCGCGACGTGCTCGAAGGCGTCCGCCGCCTCTTCCAGGACATCCACGATCTGCTTGAGCTTGAGTACCTCGATGGCGTCGTACCTGCCGTTGAACAGGTGGGCGAGCAGCTTGCGGTGGATCTGGTCGGCCTGGTTCTCCAGCCGGTTGACCTCGATCCAGTATTCGGTCAGGTTGGACATCGTGCGCAGGTTGGGCATCGCCTCCGCGGTCAGTTCCGCGGCCCGCGCCAGTACCTCGATCTGCTGCTCCACGCCCTTGGGCAGTTCCTCGACGTTGTAGAGGACGACCAGGTCAACGGCCTCCTCCATGTAGTCCATGATGTCGTCGAGCGAGCCGGCCAGGGTGTAGATGTCCTCACGGTCGAACGGCGTGATGAAGGAGGAGTTGAGCTGGTGGAAGATCGCGTGCGTCGCGTCGTCCCCCGCGTGCTCCGCCGCTCGCATCCGCTCGGCGATCTCGGTGCGGCCGGCCGCGTCGGCCCCGAGCAGTTCCATCAGGAGCTTGGATCCGGTGACGATGTTGTCCGCGGACGCGGCGAACATGTCGTAGAAGCTCGTCTCCCTTGGGGTCAGACGAAAGCGCACGTGAGGTCCTCGGGATGCATCGGTTTCGGTCTCGTTGGTGATCGGGGCAGGGGCGAGGGCTTGAGCGGGTCGCGAACGGGGGCGTGATCGGTGGCGGGAAGTGCTCGGCGTCGGGTCTCGTTGATGCTAGGCGCATCGTCCGGTCGCGGCTAACCGGTGTCACCCAGTGTCGCCCATCGGCACAAGCCACCCGCACGGGGGATGCTACGCACACAGTATCGATTCAGTAAGGTATACCCATCGGGGGTATAACGGGTCAGAAGGGCGGGCAGGCGGGATGACCACGGAGAGCGCCGCGGAGGAAATGGTGAAGCCGCAGGGGCCGCATGGCTACAGCCATGACAAGGAGTCCCACCTGAAGCGGCTGCGGAGGATCGAGGGGCAGATCCGCGGCCTGCAGCGGATGGTCGAGGAGGACGTCTACTGCATCGACATCCTCACGCAGGTCTCGGCCAGCACGAAGGGCCTGCAGTCCTTCGCCCTGCAACTGCTGGAGGAGCACCTGCGGCACTGCGTGGCCGCGGCGGCGGTCGGCGGGGGCCCGGAGGTCGACGAGAAGGTCGCGGAGGCGACGGCGGCGATAGCGCGACTGCTGCGGACGTAGGGCCGTGGGCTCTGCCCGTGGCGGCGAACCCCCAGCCCACTCGGCCCCAGCGCGCTCGCCCTCAGCTTGCCGCCCTGCTGCGGGCGACCTCCAGGACCTCGTCGATGCGGGCGAAGCTGAGCCTGTCCTCGTCGGCGGCGGACGCGGCGATCATCAGCTCACCGCACAGGTCGATCTCGGCGAGAGCCACCGGATCGTCCTGCACCGAAGTTCCGGGCGACGGCGCCATACGCGCACCACCTCCTCGTCCAGGAATGCGTCCCGGACGCGTCCAAGAACGCGTCCCACGAATGGCGGCGTCGCAACCCCCGTACGCCCGCGACGGCCGTCATCAAGCGTAGGGAGCGTACGTGCCCGGCACATGGCACGGAAGGACCATTTAACGTCGCCCCACTGGGCGGTGCCTTGTCATGGTTGCGCAGAAACGATCTCTCCGGTCCAGATGTCCGCAGGTCGGGGCAGGGTCACCGGAACCGGAGCGCCAAAACCGTCGAAACGGGTGGTAGAGACCACCGTCACATTCCGGCCCGCGCCCTTCGCCGTCCCGCCCGAGCTGAAGGTGAACCGCTGGCTCACCTGTCTCAGTCGTCCCTGGCCGTCGAGCCAGGCGTCGAAGGGCACGCGGGTCACCGTGAAGCCCCGCGCCGCCGCCTCCAGGGGGCCGCGGGCCGCGGGCTGCATCGCGTGGGCGGCGCGGGCGATGTCCGCGACGCCCCGGTAGTGCCGCGTCCTGGTGCCGTCCGCCAGGGTCTCCGGGCCGAGCAGCGTGACGTGCTCGGCGCCGCGCAGGAGTTCGGCCGCGGCGAGCGGTTCGGTGGCGCCGCCGGTCACCAGGTTGCCGTCCGGGAGGCGGGTGGTGTCCACCCGTACCCACTTGCCCGGGGGGACGCCCTCGCCCCGGTCCTTCATGTAGAGGGCGTCCGGCGTGAGCAGTTCGGTGATCGGCTTGTGCACGGCCGCGCCGGTCGCGTCGGGGGGCAGCACCAGCGTCAGCCGGCCGCGCCGCCTGGCGTAGTCGAAGCCGCCGCTGCCGGTGATGGTCAGCCAGGTGCCGCCGCTGGCCATCCGCATCGAGGTGGTCACCCGTGAAGTGCCCGCCCGCACCAGGGTGTCGGCGGCTGTGCTCACCGTTCGCGCCTCGGCGCCGCCCCGGGAGTCTGCCGCGGTGCCGGCGGCCTGGCCGCCGCAGCCGGTGAGGGCAGCGGCAGCGCACAGGAAGGCGGCTGCGGTGGTCCGGGCGGGGGTCGTCGTCCGGGTGACGACGGTCGTCGGGGAGCCCGCCACGCTCACCGTGTGCGCGCGACTGCCCGTACGGTCGCGTCGCCGCCACTCTCGCCGCACCGCCATCGCCCGCACCCCCGTGGACACCGCTGCCACCATCACTCATCCATCCCTGTACCGCTGTACCGGTTGGGGCCCTCAGCCCGGATAACGACGGTCTTGAGCACGCCGTCACGCCCGTTACCGTGGTGTCGTGCTTCGTGTCCGTGATGAAGTGGTGCCGGGGGGCGGGCGGCCGGATACGCCGACCGGCACGCGGCCGGGCGAACGCGTCGGCGCGCAACCCGGCGAACACACCCGGGAGCCGTCCCGGGAGCACCACCACACCTGCGTGACCGAGCGCGGGTCCTTCGCCGTCGCGCGGTGCTCGTGCGGGTGGAGCGGTCCGGCACGGCGGGCCAGGGACCGGGCGCGGCGGGACGCGGCGGAACACACGGGCGGCTGAACGCGGGGGTTCACGGGGCCGGGCGGATGTGGGGCCCGGGGGGCGTGGGGCCCGGGGGGGGGCGCGGGCGCCGGCGTGCACCCTCCGACCGCGCGCCGTCCTCCCGGAAACCGGCGGACACCCGCACCGCCGCCCCCCGCCGTGCACCCAACACGCAGGCCCCACCGGGCCTCCCCGCCCTTCACCCGAACACGTCCCCATCCCTGCGCCGCCCTTTCCCGAGCGCGCCCCCCTTGTTGCCCGAGCGAGCCCGGCGTACGCCCGCGCGGCAACCGGAGGGTCCACCTCAACGTCTCGGTTACCGAAGGTGCGCGGGTGACCGCGGACACCTGCCTCTCGGACTCGGCGGTGAAGCGGATGGATCGGACGACGCGGCGTACGGCGCTGCGGGCCGGCGGCGGCGTACTGGCGGCGGCGTGGCTCGCCGGATGCACCCGAAGCGCCGGCAGCACCGACGCGAAGGCACCTCTTCCCACCCCTCCCGCGCCCCCGACGACGACCACCGCGCCGCGGCCCCCCACCACCCCACCCGTCGTCAAGGCCGATTGGCCGGCCCTCGCCCGGAGCCTCGACGGCGACCTGGTACGCCCACAGGACCCCGCGTACGCCACCGACCGCCGCCTCTACAACACCCGCTTCGACGACCTGCGTCCGGCCGCCATCGCGTACGTCACCGGCGCCGCCGACATCCGCGCCTGCCTGGACTTCGCCCGCCGCACCGGCACCCCGCCCGCCATCCGCAGCGGCGGCCACTCGTACGCGGGCTGGTCCAGCGGCGACGGTCGGCTGATCATCGACGTCTCCCGGCTCGACACCATCCGTCTGGACGGCACCACGGCCACGATCGGCGCGGGCGCCAAGCTGATCGACGTCTACGCCACGCTCGGGCAGCAGGGCCGTACGATCCCGGGCGGCTCCTGCCCGTCGGTCGGCATCTCCGGCCTCACGCTGGGCGGCGGGCACGGGGTGATGAGCCGTTCCATGGGCCTGACCAGCGACAACCTGATCGGTGCCACACTGATCACGGCGGACGGCACGACGCACGAGGTGTCCGCGGACGCCGAAGCCGAGATCTTCTGGGCGCTGCGGGGCGCGGGCAACGGCAACTTCGGCGTCGTCACGTCGCTCACCTTCGCCACCCACCCGATGCCCGCCTCGGTCGTCACCGGCTACCTGACCTGGCCCTGGTCGCGGGCCGCCGCCGTGGTGCGCGCCTGGCAGCGGTGGGGTCCCGACCAACCCGACGCCATCTGGTCCACGCTCCACCTGGACTGCGCGTCCGGCGGCTCACCCAAGGTCGCGGTCCCGCTGCTCTCCACCGGCTCCCGCTCCGAGCTGGCCGCAGCCGCCGACCGGCTCGCCGCCTCCGTCGGCGCCCCCGCCGCCACGGTCTCCCTGCGCTCCCGGACCTACCTCGACGCGATGTTCGCCTACGCGGGCTGCGCGGGCCTGGCCGACGCCCAGTGCCACCTCGCTCCGCGCGGCCGGCTGGGCCGCGAAACGTACACCGCGCGCTCCGACTTCTACGACAGCGACCTGTCCGCGGCCGGCATCGACACCCTCCTCGCCCAGGTCGAGCGCCTCACCGCCCAGTCCGGCTCCGGCGCCGGGAGCATCGCTTTCACCGCCCTCGGCGGCGCCGTCAACCGCCTCTCCCCCACCGCCACGGCCTTCCCCCACCGCGGGTCCCGCTTCCTCGCCCAGTACCTCGCCTCACACGGCCTCTCCACCACGCCCTGGCTCGCCACCACCCACGCCGCCCTCCGCCGCCACGCCTCCGGCGCGGCCTACCAGAACTACACCGACCCCACTCTCCCCACCTGGCGTACCGCCTACTACGGCCCCAACGCCCCCCGCCTCACCGCCCTCAAAACCCACCTCGACCCCCACCGCCTCTTCACCTTCCCCCAAGCCCTCTGACCCCCGCCCGGGCCCCTCGCCCCCTCGATCCCTGCTCACCGGTTGACGGCCTGGATCTCCTGCACGGTGACGGGCTGATCGAAGTCGGAGTACCCGGTGGGCAATGTCTGGCCGACGCCCGGCTGGGGCGTCGCTGTGGCCGTCCACGTCACGCGCCAGGTGATCTCCGCCGTCAGCGGATACGTACCACCGGCGGCGGTCGCCCTCCGATAGGTGATGTTGCAGTCCGCACCGGCACTGTCCACCGCATAGCCACCACCGGAATCGGTGAACGTGTAGTCACACGTCTGCGGACTCGCATATGACGTCCCGGCGTCCACATGCAGGCTCTGCGGCACCGCCACCACGGTCGCGGCCAGCGCATCGAGCTGCGCGGTGACCGAAACCGGCGTGAGGGCCCGCCGGAAGCTCACGTACGTCGACAGGTTGACCTTCTGATTCCCCGCCACCGGACTGAGCGTCACGCCTCTGGTCGGCAACCTCATCTGCCCGTACGCGGCCCGCGCCAGCACCTCGGGGGAAATCACCAGCGGCGGCGCCGGATCCCCGGCCCCCTGCCACATCCAGCCGATGTCGTACGGGCAGACCGGCGGGTTGGACTTCTCCAACTGACTGTCGTCATACGTCAGCACCCACCAACTACCGTCGTCCCCCTGGTGGTACTTGATCTCGTTCATCTGGGACTGGATCTGGTTGTAGAAGTTGTACACCGTCCCGGCCCCGCTCTGTCCCGCCGCGGTGTACCGCCGGTCGATCTCCCTCTTGAATTCCTCCGGGGTAAAGCTCTTGTACCAGCACACCGGCGGTACGAAATCCACACTCGACGACCTCACGGGCGTCGCACCGTCCCCCTCCCCGGTCCCGCGCTCGGTGTAGGTGACCCGTACGTGGTAGGCGGTGCCGTCACCGTCGGCATTCGCTGTACCGGAACCGCTGTTGTTCTTTCCGGTCCCGGCAGAAGCCACGGTGACACCCGCAGCGAGCAGGGAGACACACGCCAGAATGACGACGGAGGTCCGGAAAAGTCGATCCGTCAGGCGACCTGGCACTGCTTCGCCCCCTGAACCCACGTGTGGTCGAAGACCTGCCACTCCCCGGTCGGTCCCTTCGTCATCAGCAGGTTCCATGCCATGAAGTCCGAGAGCGACGGTGTAGTCACATTGACCTCGCCGGTCTTTGAATCCTTGGAGTAGGCCTTCCGTTGGTCCTCACAGTACTGAACCGACAGATTTCCGGTCGCAATGGACTTCACCACGGGACTGTAGTAGTGAAAGCTCCCCGTGACGACGGCACCGTCCTTGGCCTGAGAGATGATCGAATCGGCGAACTCCGCCCCGTGAACGCCGGTCCAGAAGCGCTTGAAGTTGGGTGTCTCCTTCGTATAGACCTTCGCTTCGAACTCAATTACAGCCCTCGCCGCGTACGTCGCGTCCGTCAGCGCAGCCTTCTTCTCCGGGTCGCTGCTGTCGAACCCCTTGAAGTCCACGGTGATGTCCGACGGCAGATCGAACGTCGGGGCCCCTCGCCCCGCAGCCTGCGTGGCGGACGGCGTCGCCGACGCCGACGCCGTCGGGGCCGTCGCAGCCGTGGCCGAGGGCTGGATCTTGTCCGAGGTGTCGGAACCACCCCCGCCACAAGCGGTCAGCAGCAGGCCCGCCGACATGGCGGAGGCGACAGCGATGGACAGGGAAGAGCGGGTCACGTCGTTGTCCCCCGTGAGTCGTCCGGCATTCAGTCATGTAGGAGCGGTGCGACCACTCCCAGGTATCGCGAGTAAGCCAAAACACTACCGGCGTGCACCAAGGGGCCGCAGTGGCGCCTCCCGATCGCCGCCTGTCCGCATCCACACTTCACATCCCCTTCACGCCAAGACCTTCCCACCCCCATCGGCGGGGAGTCACGGGGGATCAGGTGCCGGGGGAGCCGCCACCTGCCCGAAGCAGTCAGGGGGCTGGACGTCCAGGACAAAGAGAAGCTCCTTGCCGTCGCGAGAGTGACAACTTCCGCTACGGACCAAGGAGCTTCCGGTCACCCATCGTGCCACCCCCGAACCGTCCGCCGACCCCGATTCCCGGCCGGAGGGCGGAGCACCACCCGAAGGAGTGAGTCCGGTGGCCGGCAGGGCAGCCTTGTCTCGTGGCCGTCGTCACCTGCACAGCCTCGGCGCCTCAGACGAAGGTACGGACGAGGGTCGGGGTTCGGGCGGGGACTTACGTGTTGAGGACACCATGTGCCAGGCCGGGGGCATCCCCCGGTACGACGGAAACGGGAGCGGGGGTGCCGTGACGGCCCGAGGCCAACCCTTCACGCCGCAAGGTCCTTGTCGTCCGCGCTGTGCCGCCTCGGGGTGCGGCGGTCCTGCGCGGGCGGTCCGGGAAAGGGCTGGGCGTGGACCAGGAAGGCGGCGCGGGTGAGGGCGGCGCGGGTGGTGAGGGCGGTGAGGAGGGCCAGGGCGAGGGGGGCGAGGAGGAGGGCGGTCGCGGCGCCGAGGGCGAACCCGCCGATGACGTCGGTGGGGTAGTGGACGCCCAGGTAGACGCGGGTGAGGCCTTCACACAGGGCGAGCAGTACGGCGACGACGCCGGCCTTGCGGCTGACCATGAAGAGGCCGACGGCGAGAGCTGCGGCCAGGGTGGCATGGTCGCTGACGAAGGAGAAGCCGTTCTGATCGTGGACCAGGACGTCGAGTCCGTCGTGTTCGTCGTAGGGCCTCGGGCGCTGGACGAACGCGCGGATGGGGATGTTGAGCAGCAGCGCGACGACAGCGGCGAGCGCGGCCCACAGGACGCCGGCGACCGCTGCCGGGGCGTCGGTGCTGCGGCGGGCGACGCGCCACCAGCACCAACCGGCGAGCACGGTCAGCAGGGCGATCAGTCCGTACTCGCCGAAGAACTCGACGGCCCGGTCGACGCCGCGGGGCGCGTGTTTGGCGAAGTCGTTGATGTCGCGGAGCAGGCTGATGTCGGGGTTCACGCTGTCGTTAGCGACCTCTGCCATAGCGGTGGTGCCCCTTACCTCGCATTACGCGCATAACGCGCAACTGGCTGTGCGTCCGGCTCGGCTCGTGTGCAACCCCCGTCGCTTGAGTCCCGTGCCATTCTCCCCGTACAACGGTCGCCACGGTACGTAGCGTTCCGGTCTTCGCCGGATGATCACCATGCCGTTATGCAAGGGTGACCAGGGGATACGGACAAATCATCCACTACCGACGACCCTTGGGCCAGAACCTCACCATGCGCACTCGCCCCACGGGCCCCACAACGGCCGCCGCCGTACCGACGAGCACGCGCGAACGGACCGCGGGTGACCGGAAGTTGCTAGGCACTCACCGGCAGCGCCTGCGCCCCGTCCCGGGTGACCCGCGTCGCCCCGATGTAGTCGGGCGTGTCGATCGGGTCGAACCGGATCACCGCCCCGGTGCGCGGCGCGTCGATCATGTAGCCGCCGCCCACGTAGATGCCGACATGGTGGATCGACCGCGGGTCGTTGAGGTCGTACGCGAAGAACACCAGATCACCGGGGAGGAGTTCGGACCGGGCGGGGTGCGGGCCGGCGTTCCACTGGTCGTTCGCCACGCGCGGCAGCTCGATGCCGACCGAGCGGTACGACGCCTGCGTCAGGCCCGAGCAGTCGAACCGTCCACCCTGCTCCGGGGTGCCCTCGCCGCCCCACAGGTACTTCTTGCCGAGCTGCTGCTGCGCGTAGTAGATCGCCGCGGCGGCCTGCTGCGACGGCGCCACCCGTCCGACCGGCGCCGCGAAACTCTTCTCCAGCGAGCGGATGATCTTGACGTAGTTCCGCGTCTCGGCGTACGGCGGGACGCCGCCGTACCTGATCACCGCGTACGCCCCCGCGTTGTACGAGGCGAGCATGTTGTCGGTGGTGTCGCCGGGTACGTCCTTCACGTACGAGGCCAGCTCGCAGTCGTACGAGGCCGCGGAGGGGATCGCGTCCTGCGGGTCCCAGACGTCGGTGCGGCCGTCCCCGTTGCCGTCCACGCCGTGCGTCGCCCAGGTGCCGGGGATGAACTGCGCGATGCCCTGCGCCTGGGCAGGGCTCTGCGCGTGGGCGTCCCACCCGCTCTCCTGGTAGAGCTGGGCGGCGAGCAGCGCCGGGTTCAGCGCCGGGCAGAGGTTGCCCCACTTCTGGACAACGGACTGATATATGGCCGGAACCGTACCCTTGGCCAGCGTCACCTGAGTACCGTTCTTCGCCAGTCCGGCCGCCGCCGAGAACGTACCGACCACCAGCAGCCCCAGGAACGAAAAGCCCAGGCCGGCACCGATAATGACGGAGAGCCAGACCTTCCGCGCCATGCCCGGTCGTCCCTTCCCTAGTCGTACGTTCGCCGTATGTTTGTCGTACGTTCCAGCCGAACGGACCCGGACCCCTCGTTGCCCTCCGGTGACGCTCGTGATACACAGAGTAGTCGTCCATGTCCTTCGAACACCGGTCCGCGCACCAGTTTGACGGCTAGAGGCCGGATCACACGGACGATCCGCCGAGAAAGTCGCCGAGTCGACATGCAACAGCGGCATCCTCGGTCAAGATAGATCCTGGCCCCCTTGCGCCCCGGCGGGGAGGTCAACTGATCGAGCGGGGTGGTGAGTTATATGTACCTGGCAGCGGCGAAGGGCGATATCAACACCATCATCGGTGGCATCGCCCCCGACTGGGGACCGTTCGGGTCCCTGGGCAACGAAGCGCGTGTGATGATCGAGGTGGTCATGGCGGTGGCGATCCTGCTCTGCCTGGCCCTCGCGGTCTGGGGCGCGGCGAAACAGCGGATCGGCGCGACGGCTCTGCGCGACACCTTCAGCGCGGAGCAGGGCAAGGGATTGATCATCGCCGGGCTGACCGGCGTGTTCATCATCGGCTCACTCGGCACGCTGTTCACCATCGTGTACGGGATGGCCGTCTAGACAGACCCAGACCCCTACGGGCCCGGCCCGCCCGGTCACCGCACCGGAGCCGGATCCGCACTCGTCACCGCGTCCGACCCGGAGCCCGCCGCCGGCGGCTCCGGCCCCGATCTGGAGCCCGTCCCAGGCTTCACCTTCCCACCCGAGGCTGCGTGCTGATGCCCACTCGATCAAGCAGCGGT
The DNA here is from genome assembly GCF_036524955.1 of Streptomyces sp. Classification (GTDB taxonomy): domain Bacteria; phylum Actinomycetota; class Actinomycetes; order Streptomycetales; family Streptomycetaceae; genus Actinacidiphila. Next base: position 10,218 of record NZ_DATDBG010000257.1, on the reverse strand, counting down.
GCCGTCCGCGACACGCGCCGCTCCGGCGTGCCCGCGGCAGCCCAGGGGGCGACCGCGCGATGAGCCTCGGCCAGGACGGACCGCCGACCAGGACCCGGATGCCCGAGGGGCGCGGGACGCACGGCGGTGGCGGGCGGCGGCAACAGCCGCGGCGGGCGATGGTGACCGTGGTCAGCGTCATCGTGCTGCTCATCGCGGCGATCGCGTTCGCCAACCGCGGCGGCGGGCACAAGTCCGGCTCCGACGCCGACGCCTCCGGCGGCTCGGGCACCTCCACCCGCGCCGAGAACGCCGCCACCGCCACCGCCCCCACCGGCCGGCTCCCCGTCACCGGCAAGAACGCCGGCATCCCGGTCGGCTTCCCCCACACCGACCAAGGCGCCCAATCAGCCGCGGCGAACTACGCGGTGGCACTGGGCGGGGACGGAATGTTCATCACCGGACGGCGACACACGATCGTGGCTGCGATAGCGGACTCCAGTACTCTGGACACGCTCCAGTCCGGCTTCGACCGGGACTACTCCGCCGCGTTCAACGCCCAGATCGGCCTCAGCGCCGACGGCCGGGCGCCGAGCGGCCAGACATTCGTCAGCAGAACGCTGCCGGCAGGCGCAAAAGTCACCCGCTACGACGCCGCCGGTGCCGATGTCTCGGTCTGGTGCAACGGGCTGTTCGGTCTCGCCGGCGATGATTCGACCAAGCCGGTGACGAGCAGCTGGTTCACCGTCACATTCAAGCTGCGGTGGAACGGTTCTGACTGGAAGGTCCTGACGACCGGCCAGACCAAGGGTCCAACCCCCGTCAGCGGGGACAATCCCGTGTCCATGGCCGACGAGATCGCGGATGCGGTACAGGGGTTCGGAGGCTTCACCTATGCCCGCTAGCCGCCACCTTCGTCTCCTGTCGGTCCCAGCGATCCTGGGAGGCGTCCAGGCGTCGGTCTGGGCACTCGCGGCCCGCGCCACAGCCGCGCCCTCCCCCACCCCGACGCCGACGCCGAGTGCGACCAGTGACCCGTGTGAGCTCATCGCGGGCCCGGCTCGTCAGTACTGCACCAAAGGCGACCCCTCCGCCCCCGCCAAAGGCACCAACCCCACCGACTCCCTCGACCCGCTCAGCTCGCTCGCGCGGGGCTGCGCGGACGCCGCGGCGTGGACGATCGACAAGCTGTCCGCGGCGGTGACGAAGACGACGCAGGTGGACTTCACGAACACCGCGTTCCTGCGCCAGTACGCCGTCGTGTTCGCCGCGTCGACCGTCCTGACGCTGGTGCTGTGGCTGCTGGCGGTGGCGAAGCGGGCGGTGCGCGGGGTGCCGATGACGGAGGCGCTGACCGAGGCGGTCGGGTTCCTCTGGCTCACCGTGCTGGCCTCGGCGTTCACGCCGCTCGTGCTCTACACGGTGGTCTCGGCGACCGACGGCGTCACCGAGGTGATCTCGTCCGGGACGAAGTCGAACACCGACGTGTTCTTCGGTTCGTTCTCCGGCGCCCTCACCAAGGGCACGGACATCGGCGGCGGGCCGATCATGCTGATCGTCGTGTCGCTGGTGTCGGTGCTGGCCGCCGGCGTGCTCTGGCTGGAGCTGGTGATCAGGGCGGCGCTGCTGTACGTGGGCGCGATGCTGGGGACGGCGGTGTACGCGGGCCTGGTCGACAAGAACATGTGGCACCACGTCAGGCGGTGGGCCGGAATCATGATCGCGGTGATCCTGGTGAAACCGGTGATCGTGATCGTGCTCGGGCTGGCCGGTGCGCTGTCGTCGACGGACAACGGACCCGACGCGTTCTCCGCGGTCGTCTCGGGCCTGGCCATCATCCTGCTGGCGATCTTCGCGAGCTTCATGATCTACCGGTTCGTGCCCGGCTTCGGTGACGACGTGGTGAGTATGCGCAACAGCCGCAAGGAGGCCGGCGGAAGCCAGGCCGCCGCCGTGATCTCCTCGCCCGCCGCCCTGGTCAAGCAGGGCATCAAGACGCACAGCGCCCGCGGCGGGCCGCAGGAGCAGGCCCAGGGCGGCGGCGCCCCCCAGCCGTCCAACCCGGTGGCCGGCGGCGTCGCCGCGCACAGCACTCGCACCGGGAACCCCGGACCGGGCAGCAGCGGCGGCCCCCGCCCCGACTCCGCCCGGACAGCTCCCCCCTTCCGGTCCGGCCCCGGCTCGAACAACGGCTCTTCCCAGGGAGGTGATCGCCGGTGACGACCCAGCCTTTCACCCAACCGCGCCGCACGTATCTGATCGGAAAGGCGCGGCCCAACGCGATCGTGGGCAAGAACCGGGAGACCGGTGAGATCGCGCTGATCATCGCCGGCGCGGGTCTCGGCATGCTCAGCGGCCTGCTGGTTCCGATACTCATGCTGCGGATCGTCGGCCTGGTCGGCTGGCCGCTGCTCGCCCTGGCCGCGGTGTACATGCCGTACCGGAGGCGTACGTTCTACCGCTGGTTCGAGATCAACCGCAGCTACCGCCGTACGCTCCGGGTCTCCCCCTCCTACCGGTCCGCGGTGCAGGAGGCCGGGACCGGCCTGGACGGGCGCGAGGTCGAGGTCGGACCGCCACCGGGGATCGGGCGGATCACCTGGCTGGCGGCGCCGTTCGGGCCGGACGAGATCGCGGTGCTGCTGCACGTGGACCGCCGTACGGTCACGGCCGCGATCGAGATCGAGGGCCCCGGCGTGGGCCTGCGCGACAGCGAGGACCAGGAAGCCCTGGTGGAACGGTTCGGCACGCTGCTCAAGCACGTGGCCAACGGCGACGGCTTCGTGACCCGCCTCCAGATGCTCGCCCGCACCCTGCCCGCCGACCCCGACGCGCACGCCAAGGACGTGGCGCTGCGCGGCGACCCGACCGCCGAGACATGGCTCAAGGACTCCTACGACCAGCTCCAGTCGATGGTCTCGACCTCCTCCGAGCAGCACCGCGCCTACCTCGTGGCGTGCATGCACTTCACCCGCGAACTGGCCGCCGAGGGCAACGCGATGGCCCGCGCCACCGTCACCCGCGGCGCCAAGGTGGACAAGGACGCGGGCCTGGCCGCGGTGATGGCCCGCGAGCTCAACGACATCTGCGCCCGCCTCGCCGAGGCCGACATCCGGGTCCGCCAGCCGCTCGGCCAGGCCCGGCTCGCCTCGCTGGTGCACTCGATGTACGACCCGGACCACCCCATCGACCACATCCAGGCGATGACCCGCCGCAACACCTGGCCGGCCGAACTGGACGCGACCGAGCCCACGTTCCTCCAGGCCAAGACCCGCGAGTCGGTGACCCGCGCGCCCTGGCACCACGCCACGGCGTGGATCAAGGAGTGGCCGCTCACCCCGGTCGGCGTGAACTTCCTGGCCCCGCTGCTGGTGCACACCCCGGACGTGATCCGTACGGTCGCGGTGACGATGGACCTCGAACCCACCGATGTGGCGATCGAGCGGATGCTGACCGAGAAGACCAACGACGATGCCGAGGCCAGCCGCCAGGCCAAGATGAACCGGGTGGTGGACCCGCGCGACGTGGCCCACCACGGCCGCATCGACCAGCGCGGCGAGGATCTGGCCAGCGGGGCCGCCGGAGTGAACCTGGTCGGCTACATCACGGTCTCCGCGCGCTCCCCCGAAGCGCTGGCGCGCGACAAGCGCACGATCCGCGCGTCCGCCGGTAAGTCGTATTTGAAGCTCGAATGGTGCGATCGTGAGCACCACCGGGCATTCGTCAATACGTTGCCGTTCGCGACCGGCATCCGCCGCTAGCCCGAGCTGCCCGTACGAGGAGGCCACCGCCATGCCCATGCTGGACCCTCTCGCGGCGATCACGGACGCGTTCACCAGCTTCCTCTTCGGCCGGGTGGAGACGACGCGGTTGCCCGTACGCACCTCCACCGGCCAGGCCCAGGCCGTCTACCTGCCGACCGCCGCACCCGGACTCGGCGACTCCGGTGTGATCATCGGCCGCGAGGTGTACTCCGGCAAGGGCTACATCTACGACCCCTTCCAGCTCTACGGCCAGCAGCTCCCCGCCCCGCACTGGCTGGTCCTCGGCGAGTCCGGCAACGGGAAGTCGGCACTGGAGAAGACGTACGTGCTGCGGCAGCTCCGGTTCCGCGACCGGCAGGTCGTGGTGCTGGACGCGCAGGGCGAGGACGGCGTCGGCGAGTGGAACCTGATCGCCAAGGCGATGGGCCTCACCCCGATCCGCCTCGACCCGATGGCCGCGCTCGACGGCGGCATCAAGCTCAACCCACTGGACCCGGCGATCACCGTCACCGGCCAGCTCGCCCTGCTGCGCACCATCATCGAGGTCGCGATGGGCCGCGGCCTGGACGAGCGGTCCGGGTTCGCACTGAAGATCGCGCACGCCTACGTGGCCGAGACGGTGACGGACCGCCAGCCCATCCTCACCGACATCGTGGAGCGGCTGCGCCACCCCCTCGCGGAGTCCACCGAGGGCATGAACGTCGAGGTCGACGACGTACGCGCCTGGGGTCTCGACGTGGCGCTCGTCCTCGACCGGCTGGTCGACGGCGACCTGCGGGGCATGTTCGACGGGCCGACCAGCGTCGGCATCGACCTGGACGCCCCGCTGATCGTCTTCGACCTCTCCCACATCGACCGCAACTCGATCGCGATGCCCATCCTGATGGCGATCGTCGGCGTGTGGCTGGAGCACACCTGGATCCGCCCCGACCGGAAGAAGCGCATCTTCCTGGTCGAGGAGGCCTGGCACATCATCAACTCACCGTTCGTCGCGCAGCTCTTCCAGCGGCTGCTGAAGTTCGGCCGGCGGCTCGGCCTGTCCTTCGTCGCGGTCGTCCACCACCTGTCCGACGTGGTGGACGGCGCCGCCGCCAAGGAGGCCGCGGCGATCCTCAAGATGGCCTCCACCCGGACCGTCTACGCCCAGAAGGCCGACGAGGCCCGCGCCACCGGCCGGGTGCTGGGCCTGCCCCGCTGGGCGGTCGAGATCATCCCGACCCTCACCCCAGGGATCGCGGTGTGGGACGTCAACGGCAACGTCCAGGTGGTCAAGCACCTGATCACCGAGGCCGAACGGCCGCTGGTCTTCACCGACCGCGCGATGACCGAGACCTCGCAGGAGCGCGCCGCCGAGCGGGAGGCCGACGCGGAGGCCGAGGCCGAAGCGGAGGCCCGCGCCGAGGCGCACGCCGCCGCCCAGGTCGCGCTGGCGAAGCAGTTGGCCGACGACGCGGTGGCGTGACGACATGGCGGACCGCAGGAAGAACGAGCCCGGTGGCCTGCCGGACGGCCTGATCGTCGGCCTCATCGGCTTCCTGCTCGGCGTGACCGTGCTGGTGTGGACGGCCACCGGCGTCGCCGGGCTGCTCGCGCACGGCTCCTGGCCGCACGACGCCCACTTCGCCCGCACGCCCCGGGCGATGCGCGCGCTGATCGCCGAACCACACGACATCGCCGCCGCCTGGCCCGGCACGCCCGTCGGCGAGCTGCCCGGCCCCGGGCTGTTCTGGGGCATCCTCATCGGGCAGCTCATGGTGCTCGCGGTGCTCACGGTGTGGGCGATCAACACCGTGGCCCGGCTGCGCACCCCGCGCCGCCGGGCCGCCCCGGCGGCCGACCCGGCGCCCCTGCCCACGCCGCGCCCCCCGGTGAAGCAGAAGGCCGACGACGGCCTGGACGCCTGGTTCCGTACCGTGCCGCACGCCGCCCCCGTCGACCGCGACGACGCGCCCACCTCGCCGCTCCCGCCGGTACCGGCTGCGGCGCCCGCCGCCGGCCCGGCCCCCGTCTCCGGCACGGGCGACCCCCGGACCGCCTCGCTCGCCGACGGCGAAGTCACCCGCACCTACGCGCTGTTCGCCGACCCCCGCGGTGACAAGGCCAAACGCGTCACCCAGCCCGCCGTCCTGGCCGCCGCGGGACCCGTCGTCGTCACCACCGCGGACCCGGACACGTACAGCCAGACCGTCGGCAACCGCGCCAAGCTCGGCCCGGTCCACGTCTACGACCCCGCGCACCTGCTGGACGTGCCCGGACGGCTGCGCTGGGCGCCGCACGACGGCTGCGAGCACCCGCGGACCGCGGCGATACGGGCGGGCGCACTGCTCGCCCCCTTGCGGACCGCCCGCGCCGACGAGGCCATCGTCCACGACACCGCCGTGACGCTGCTGCGCTGCTGGCTGCACGCCGCCGCCGTGGACGGCCGCCCTTTCCGACAGGTCCAGCGCTGGGCGAACGGGGGCTCCTGGGCGGGCGAGGCGGTACGGATCCTGCGGACCGCCCCGGCCGCGGCCTCCGGCTGGAGCGGCGAACTGGAGTCCGTCCTGCACGCGCACCCCGAACGCCGCGACGCCGCCCAGGCTTTGATCCGCCACACCCTGGAACCCCTGAACTCCGTGCACATCCGCGACGCCTGCAATCCCGCCAAGGCCGGCGGCCCCGACCTGGAGTCGTTCGTCGCCGAACGGGGAACCCTCTACGTGGTGGGCGAACGGATCGAGGACCCGCGCTCCCACCCGGGTGCGATGCCGCTGCTCACCGCACTCGTCTCCAGCGTGGTCGAGCACGGCCGGCGCATGGCCGCAGGGTCATCCGCCGGTCGGCTCGACCCACCACTGACCCTCGTCCTCGACGATGTCGCCGCCCTCGCACCGCTCCCCGAACTGCCCGACCTCCTCACCACCGGCCACGCCGCCGGCCTGCCCACCCTCGCCGTCCTGCGCTCCCCCGAACAGGCCCTCGCCCGCTGGCACTCCCCCCTCTGGCAGAACGCCGACATCCGCCTCGCCCTCGGCGACGAGACAGCCGGCGCACTGCCGCCGTCGGTCCCGGACGTGGTCCGGCTCCGCTGAAGGAGGACGGTCTCCCGTCGGTGGATCGGCCCACCCGGCAACCGCCCGAAAACCGGGCGAGCCGCCCGCACTCCTCCTGTTACGGTGCCAGGGCCGGCCGCGGGACTCCGGCGCGACTTCCGGAACCTGCCTGTACAGCAATGATTCGCAGCTCGCGCCCTCACACCCCGGCCGGCACCGCCGCATGTCACCACCACCTCTCACGGAGGAAGTGCCGGTGCCGACCCAGCCGCCCGCCACCGAGGGCCTGATCGCCGCCGAGGACGTCCTGCTCTTCGTCAACGCGGCCATCACCGCCACCGGCCAGCGCGAATTCCACTCCGAGGCGTACGAGCAGCGGCTCTCGCTCGACTTCCTGCACGCCTACCTGCTCGGCAACTACCGAGAGCTGTACGCGGCCACGCTCGCTCTCGACATCAACGACCACAACGCGGCGCTGATCATCCGCCGACTGCTGGAGTCCGCCTCCGAGGCAAGCGCGGAACAACGGTCCGCCGAAGGCGCGCTGATCGCCCGTCGACTGGTACTGCTGCCGCCGCAGCGGGTGTACGGGCTGTTCGCCGCACTGCGCCGGGCGAGGGTCAACAACCGCCGCACCCGGGCGATCATCCGGGACTGGCTGGCCACCCGCCCCGACCCGGCGTTCGACGCGGTGAAGTACCGCGCGGGCGTGAAGACCGCGGTCCGCCACGCCCACCTGCGCCTCCCGGAAGCGGAGTTGGGCCCCTTCCTGTTCGCCCCGCACACCCGGCCGCGCTACGACACCCCGTTGCTGGAGACCTGGCGCCGCGCGCACTACGAGCGGAAGGCCGTCTACGACCTCCCGTTCACGGTCGCCGAGGGCTTCGCGGCCCGCCACGCCATACCCCGCGCCGCCTTCCTGGACCACATCGCCCCCCGGATGACCGGCCTGGAGCGCCTCCGGCTCCAGGAGTCCGCCCGCCAGGCCGACGCGACCGCCGTCCGCACCGGCCTCACCCGCATGCGCCTGACCCGGCTCGCCTCGTACGTCCTCGGCCTGCCGCTGGACGAACGGGCTGCCCGCCGCGCCGAACTGACCGGCGCGCTGCGCACCGCGGCCCGCCACGCCGCCGGCCCCGCGACCGGCACCTGGGGCCGGGTCTCCGCCGTCCTCGACGACAGCCACTCCACGAACGCCTCCGGCCACAAACGCCGCCGCCCACTCGCCGTCGCGCTCGCCGCCCACCACCTGCTGGAAGCACTGGCCGCCACGTACATCCCCCTGTGGGCCTCCGGACGCAAGGACGCGCTGCTCACCTTCCCCTACGGCCCGACACCGCTCGGCACCCGAATCCTGGACGCCCTGGAAACCGCCCCCGACCGCCTTGTGATCATCTCCGACGGCTGGGACAACGCCCCGCCGGGCCTGGCCGCCGAGGTGCTGCGCGTCTGGCGCACCCGCCTGGACCCGGCCGGCCGCACCGCGATCGTCCACCTCAACCCCGTCTATGACGCGGACGGCTTCGATGTCCGCCGACTCGCCCCCGGCGTCCCCACCGCCGGCATCCGCGACGCCGAGGACCTGCCGTCCCTGACCGAACTGGCCGCCTTCGCCACCGGTCGCACCGGACTGCCGGAACTCCGCGCCCACCTGGCCACCCGGATCGCCGCCTTCCTCGCCCCGCAGGAGTCCGCCGCCCGCAAGGAGGCCGCCCGATGACCCCTCGCCGCCCCTTCCGCCTCGACCTCGCCGGCCTGGCGCCCCGGCCCGCCCAGGTGTGGGGCGGCATCCGCCTCGTCCCGCTGGTCCGCGACGAACCCCTCCCGGGCCTGCGGCTGCACGCGCGACTGTACGAGGGGGAGGCCGGCCCTGTCAGCGTCCGTCCCGGGACGGCGTATGTCTCGTACATCCCGCACGGCTTCGTGGCCGACTGGGGCGCGGACGCCGGCCACACCGGGCCGGGCGCGGCCTACGGCACCCACCTGCGGCGCGGCGCTCCGGAGGGCGAACCGGTGGCTTACGTCCCGGTGCGCGCCCACCGCCGCATGGTCCAGCGCGAGGCCAAGCGGCGGTTGCGGTTCCTGCCGCTGCACCTCGCCGTCGAGGGCTACCTCGCCCTGCACTTCGGCGGACCCCCGATCGCCTGGGACGAGTGGTCCCGGCGAGCCCTGCGCACCGGCCTGTCGCCGCGGGTCGAGGAGGCGTGCACCGGCGCCGCGGTCCGCGGGCTCAGCGACGCGCTGCGGGTGTTCGAGCTCCACCCCGGCCAGTGCGGCGTCATGGTGTACGCGGCCGACGCACTCGCCACCGCCTTCGTCGTACCCCACCCCGACGACTTCCGTGCCCTGCACACCACGCTCATCAACGACCTCTACGGCGAACTCGTCCACCACTACGCCCTGCTGAGCGCCGCCGTGCCCGACTTCGTACCACGCCTGCCGGACGTGGCCGGCCTCGCGCAGCTGCGGGCGGCCGTCGCCGAGGAGCAGCGCGGCTGGGCCGCCTTCCACGACGGGATCATGGCCGCGGACCTGCTCGGCCCCGAGTACATCGCCCAGACCGCCTACCGCGCCGGCGACTTCACCCTGCTGCGCTTCCTGCCGCCCTTCCGCCCCCACCAGGAGAACCACATCGGCGAAGCCATCACCGCCCCGGACGGCCGCGTCGGCTATCTCAAGACATTCCGCCTCTCCGAGACCCAGACCCGCCGCGGTCACCTGCTCACCCGACTGGCCGCCCACGACTGGCACCTGAGCGCCACCGCGACCGACCTCGGCCTGACGGACGGCCAGTTGGCACTGCGGCTCGAATCCGCAGGCTTCGGATTCCTGCTGCGCCCGGAGGTACTGGCGGCCTACCGCCGCGCCGCGAAACCGCGTACGAACCGCCGTTGACCGGCCGGAGCTGCGCACCTGCGCTCTCCGGGGCCGGGCCACACCATCACGGTGCGCGTGTCCCGACCTCCCCGAGACGTACCATCCGCCGGACCACTGGCTTGGGCGGCGTGCGCGCTCGCCCCCGAGCCCGGGCGCGTTCATCGCAGCCCGCGCGGTCCAGGCAGTCGGCGCGGCAGCTCATTTCATACCGCTCGCGGTCAGGCTGCTGAACACCCGCTTCTCCGGGGAGCGCGGCGGCTGGATCCTCGGCGCCTGCGGGAACGCCACCGGCCCTCGCCGCCCTCCTCTGCCCGGTACTCGGTGAATTCCTCACCCAGGGCCTCGCCTGCCCGAGGCCCCGACGGAACACCTCGGCTGTATCTTGTACCGCATCTCCCGGCAGTACAACGCAAAATGGCCCCGGCTCCCGTGGAATACACGGGAGCCGGGGCCCACTATTTGTTCGGCGGTGTCCTACTCTCCCACAGGGTCCCCCCTGCAGTACCATCGGCGCTGAAAGGCTTAGCTTCCGGGTTCGGAATGTAACCGGGCGTTTCCCTAACGCT
>NZ_DATDBG010000256.1:0-3199 GCF_036524955.1 Streptomyces sp. | reverse complement strand
CCACCGGCGGGCGTTCCATCGGCGAGGGCGGCCGTGCCGTCGGGGCTGCCGGCGCCGTCGCGGGCGCCGAGCGCGCCGGCGCCGGCGGCGCCCAGCGCGGCCAGCAGGACGGAACGGCGGTTGACGCTGTTCATGGCGGGGACCTGTTTCTCTCGTGCGCCGGACTTCGGGGTCGCGGTGCCTTCCGGGTCCCGCGTACGCCACCTCGAAGAGAAGATCGCCGCCGCGCGGTCGCGACCCGGCGCGACACACCGGCGGCACACGGACAACACACCGGCACAACACCGCCCACACGGCCAAAAAGGTGGCTCCGACCGGGTCCGCGGGGCGGGACGGTGCCGGTTCCCGGACGCGACCGCCGGGCCGAGCCGCTGCTGCGCTAATGCTCGCCACCGAGCAGTGCACCACGTACCGCATCCCCAGCGGCCAGGGCGCCTGTTACGAGTCCGGCGGGATGGCGGTCACCGAGCGCCCGTACCGGATCATCGACGGGCGGGGCCGGGCGCATCCGCGCAGGTTCGCCGACGGCGTCCCCACCGAGTCCGTGCACTGGGTGACCGCCGCCGGTATCCGCCCCGGGGTGGACTCGGTGACCCTCGGCGACTCCGAGGCCATCGCCTGCGCGGTCCTGGCGCTCGCCGCACCCCGGCCGAGCTGGCCGCCCTCTGCGACCCCACCACCTACCCGGGCGCCGCTCCCGCCCTGGTCGACCGCGCCATGAGGCCGCCGGCCCCGGAACGGTTGCCGTTCACGTTCACGTAGCCGCTAAAGTCAACGAACTGCTCGGCGAACACCTCACCGAGCGCACGTCCCGCCCCCCGGGTCGCCGACAGCCCCTTCGAAAGGTCGTCCCCGTTCGGGCGGAGTCGCCCCCACGGGTACCGCGCCCTTCTTCAAGGCCGATCTGCGGCCGAGATGCGGGCCGCACACGGACTTCGAGAGGCGGCTCAACACCGGGCAGCGAACGACTGCGCCCGCACCGATGTTGCGTCGGTGTGGGCACATGGCTGTCTGGCTCAGAGCGCGCTGGCGAACTCCACGAAGGCGGACCACTCGGCGGGGGAGAAGGCGAACTGCGGTCCCTCCTTGTCCTTGGAGTCCCGGACGTGGACGGTGCCAGGGCACGCCGCTACCTCGATGCAGTTGTCGCCGGAACTGCCGCTGTAGCTGCTCTTGAACCAGGCTAGTTCTGGGGTGCTCATAGCGCTCCTCGCAATCGCTTTAGCAGGCCCCTGGAGTCCTCGGATGTGAGGGCCTGCGAGCGCAGTTTGGCATACCGCTTCTGTAGCACGCTGATCGTCTTCGAGTCGGAGATGAGCTGGCCGGTCTCCTGCCCCTCGGAATACGCGAACCATCGGTTCTCCGGCGTCTCCTGCAGCACGATGGGCCCGTCCATGCCTGGATGCGTCGCCGTCGACAGGGGCAGCACTTGAATCTCGATGTTCCGCCGTGCGCCCATCTCCAGCAGGTGATCGATGAGCTCCCCTGTCACCTGCGGGCCGCCCGTCTGCCGTAGGATCAGGTGCTCGTCCAGGATGAAACTGAACGCCGTATGGGGGCGTTCAACCAGCAGCCGTTGGCGTCCAAGGCGAGCCACCAACTGGGCCTCGATATCTTCGTCACTCAACGGCGGCAGACGTTGCTCGAACTGCGTACGCGCGTACGCCTCGGTCTGCAGCAAGCCTGGTACCACGCGGCACTCGTACGTGTACAGGCTGATCGCCACCGCCTCCAACCGGGCCCACTGCCTGAACCACGCCGCCAACCCGGGCTGCCGGGCGAGGTGCTTGACGGCCTTCCGTAAAGCGCCCGTGTTACCGAGAGCGGCATCCGCCCGCGCGGCGAAGTCCTCGTCGGGCATGCGGCGACCGATCTCGATCGAGGCGATGGTGTGCCGGGAGAGCATGACGCGCTCGCCGAACTCCTCGCGGCTCAGGCCGTGGAACTCCCGCAGGCCCTGGAGGAACGCGCCGAACGTCTTCAGGCTGTCGGAGGTGTCCGGCTCACCGCCCCCGCCGCCGCCCAGCCATGACGGCGCACCGCCGACCGCTCCCGCCGCCTCCCCGGAGCCCAGTTCCTCCGCGTCATCGAATGCCTCGGCCATGTCCCGGCCACCTCCCACGTACCCGCCCCGCGATCACTCCCACGCGAGGATGCTCACAAGGAGTAACGGGTACTGTCCACCCGAAGTGCGCGTACGCTTGCGCAGCGTACGCGCCGCCGGCCTGGCGCCTCACCTGCCACACGAACCCGGCGTGCTCCCGGCGCATCCCAACTGCCGCTGACCCGGGGTGAGTTAGCCCCGTCGGGCCTCGCCGCGCGTCCAGCGGGGCGGCGCGAACCGGCACCCGAACCCGTTGGTAGCCGCCGGGCGCACGTACGGCAGTCCGGCGCACGCCCCCCCGCATCTGCCGTCGGGCCGTGCGCTCCCCCTAGCCCCGACGCCGCAGCCACGTACCGTGCGCCGACCCCCTGCGTACGCTCGCGCGGAGCACGCGGGTCGGGCCTGGTCCCGGGCCCGGCCGACGGGCACGCTGGCCTGGCGGCCGGTCCACCGGGCCACCCGAACCGGCTTGTACCCACGGGCATGTGGCGTTCCCCCCGTCGCCACGGCAGGTACCGGCCCCGGGGCGCCCACACGGGCCGGCCGCACCCCATCACGACCACCCCACCGCCAAGGCGCCCCCTCCGTGCTCGACCTCCGTGCCCCAGCCCTCCCCGCCGACCAGGGCGAACGCCTTACCCGCGCCGCGCACGAGCGACTTCCGCGAGCGGCATGACGCGCTGCGCAACGTCGACTCCTGAAAACTCGAACGCCCTCAGCACTTTCGAGGAGGCGGACGAGAGCCGGGACGCGCTGCGCCGGGCGACCGGGAGGAGGTGCTGCGCCTGTTCGGAGCCGAGCGCGGCAACCTCCGCAAGGCCGCCGACGCGGACGAGCGCAACGGCCACACCTTCCATCGCCTGCGTATCGTCGAGGAACCCCTCACGCCGTACATGCAGTGGAAGCTGCACCCCCTGCGGCTGACCCCCAGCGCGGCATCCCCGTCCGGGTCCTGCCCGCCGAGGACATCGCCCCCGCCGAGCGACGGCCGAACCGGTCTCCCTCGGTGGAGCCGCCCTCTGCCGGGTCATGCATGCGCTGCGGCCGGCCAGGCGCGGCGTTCGGGGAAGCCGTCGGCCCCGGAACGGGCGGGTG
>NZ_DATDBG010000255.1:0-7917 GCF_036524955.1 Streptomyces sp. | reverse complement strand
GACCCGGTGGTGCGGCGGCTGATGACCGGCAATGCCAAGGAGGCGCTGAAGGCCAAGGCCCGGGGCCGCCGGATGTTCTGAGCGCCTTCGGGCCCCGCCCGTCCGCCACGTCCGACGGCCCCGGCCCCCCACCGGGGGGGGGCGGGGCCCGTCGGACGTGGCGGACGGGCGGGGCCCGAAGGCGCTCAGAAAATCCGGCGGCCCCGGGCCTTGGCCTTCAGCGCCTCCTTGGCATTGCCGGTCATCAGCCGCCGCACCACCGGGTCGGCGTCGGTCCGCAGCCAGCGCGCGGTCCTGGCCATCACCTTGGCGTTGGGGATCATGAACCGCAGGTCCCGTTCGGCGAACCCGAAGTGCTTGGGCACGTAGGGGGCGCGTTCCAGGTGGGCGTAGATGGTGTCGGCGGCCTCCTTGGCGGTGACCTTGCCGGCCTCGTACGCCAGGCACTCCTCGACCATCTCGTCGTACAGGGCCTTGAAGCCCGCGTGGTCCGGCCAGTACAGGCCGGGGTTGGGTACCTCCTCCAGGTCCCTGAAGTGCTGGTCGCGGCCGTCGCGGAGGAACTTGAACAGCCCCTCGGAGAGCCGGTACGTACCGGCGTTGGCCCCCCAGGACCAGATCCGGTACACCGCGGTCCACAGGTCGTAGTCGGAGAAGGAGATGAACGCCGAGTTGACGAGCGAGTCGTTGTAGTCGAACAGGCCCTGCTGGAGCCGGTCGACGTAGCCGAACCGCTCGCCGGAGAAATCGTCGTCCTTGACGGCGTCCAGCAGCCGCCAGGCCAGGGCGTTGATGGCCTCGGCGGTGTTGGACAGGCCGCGGGAGAAGAGCGGGTCGATGAAGCCCGCCGCGTGCGACAGCAGGAACCAGCGGTCGCCGGCGGACCGGGTGGACGAGTACTGCATGCGGTCGGTGGACACCCATTCGCGCAGCGGCTTGGCGCCCTCGAACTGCCGCCGGATGTCCGGGAAGCGGGCCGCGTGGTGGTAGAACTCCTGCTCGGGCGTCATACCGGCGGGCTTGGGGTAGCGCCGGGTGTCGAGGGTGAGTCCCACGCTGCACAGCGGGTTGCGGGAGGAGGGGTGGTTGTCGAAGCCGATCACCCAGAACCAGCCGCGCTCGAACATGTGGTGGACGGTGCCCTGGTACCAGGGGGAGGGCGGGGTGTCCTCCGGGGAGCGGTCGAAGAGGGAGTCGGTCGGGGTCACGTTGATCATGTGGTTCCAGATCGACCGCGAGTGGTGCCGGAACCGGGTGGGCTCCTCGCGCAGCTCGAACTTGGACGCCAGCGGCGACCGGTAGCCGCTGGCGTCCACCACGTAGCGCGCCCGGTACTGCTCGCCGCGGGCCGAGCTGAGCGTCACCCCGGCGTCGTCGAAGTCCACGTCGGCGACCGCGAAGTTCTGCCGCGGCACCGCCCCGTACTTCACGGCGACATGGAACATGTACGCGTCTGTGTCCTGCCGGTACAGGTGGCTGGCCTCGTGCAGCAGTCCCGGGGTGCCGAACTGGTTGACCTCCCGGGGATTCTGCGGCTCGCCCTCGTGGTGCAGCAGGAAGCCGAAGTGCTTCTTCACCCCGAACTTCGGGCCGATCACCCTGGTGGCGTTGGTGAAGGTGGCCAGCGTCTTGATCTCCGGTACGCCGTAGCGCTCGGCGATCGTGCGCAGCGCCACCAGCGTGTACGGGATGGTGGACTCCCCGATCGCGAACCGGGGGTGGGCCGACGCGTCGACCAGCAGCACCTTGACGCCGTTGCGGGCGAGCACCGCGGCGAGGATGGAGCCGGCGATGCCCGAGCCCAGGACCGCCACGTCGAAGATGCCGCCGTCCGGCGGTGCCGTTTCATCAGCCGTGCCGGCTTTGTCAGCTTCCACTGCCACGGGAGTCTCCTGATCAGTGCCTGGGGGACGGGGACGGGAGGGAACGGCGGTCACCGGGCCGTTCGCGGTGCCGCGGGTCACCGGGGGTCGGGAACCCGCAGCGGGCGGCCGACCACCGGCCAGGCCGCGGCGATGTGCTTCAGCTCCTCCCGGAGGTTGAACTCCTCCCGGTCGAAGCGCTTCTTGATGAAGAGGGTCAGGCCCTCGTAGGTCAGCTCGCCGATCTGGGCGGGCGCGTCCTTCTTCGCCCAGCGCAGCGTCTTGAGGATGGCCAGGGTGGAGGCGTCGGTCCAGTGGTTGTCGGGGTCGGCCAGGCCGAAGGCGGGCGGCACGAAGTCCGCCGCGCGCAGCATGCGCAGGATCTCCTCGCTGGTCTCCCGGTGCCCGGCGGTGCCGGCCTGGACCGCCTGGGTCAGTTCGCTGGTGCGCTTGAGCAGGTCGCGCACCGGGGCGTAGTCCGGTATCGCGCCGGCCGGGGCCTGCCGTTCCAGCCGCTCCAGGACGGCCGGGTCGTGCCGGTCCAGGAAGCGCGAGTAGGCCCGGTTGATCTCGAACGTGGCGAGGATCTGCCCGAGCGACCACAGCCGGAACCATGCGTTCCACAATTCCCAGCTCCCGAACGACGTGTACGCGTTCGCCACCAGGTCGTCGTTGTAGTCCAGCAGCCCCTGCTCCAGTTCCTGGACGTAGGAGAAGCGCTCCGGGGAGAAGTCGTCCTCCCGGATGGCGTCCAGCAGCCGCCAGCCCAGGGCGTGGATGATCTCCATGGTGTTGGACAGTCCGCGGGAGAACAGCGCGTCCACGAAACCGGCCGCGTGCGAGGTCAGGCACCAGCGGTAGCCGACGGTCTGCTTGGAGGAGTACTGCAGCCGGCCGGTGCGCACCCAGTCGCGGACCGCGACGGCGTTCTTGAACTGCGGTGCGATGTTGGGGTACTGGGCGATGAACCGGCGGAACTCCTCCTCCGGCGTGCAGTCCGGCTGCGGGTGGACACGCGGGTCGAGGTTGAGGCCGACACTGCACAGCGGGTTGGTGGCTCGCGGGTGGTTGTCGAACGGGATGACCCAGATCCAGCCGCCGCGGAACAGGTGGTGCAAGGTGCCCTGGCTCCACGGGCTGGGGTTGTCGTGGGTGCCCTTGGGAACGGTGTCCTCGTACGGCGTCACACCGGTCATGTGGGTGAACAGCGAGCGCGAGTGGTGGCGCAGCCGGCTCGGCGACTCGCGCAGGCCGAGCTTCTCGGCGATCGGGGAGCGGAAGCCGCTGGCGTCCACCACGAACTTCACCCGCACCGGGTCGCCCTTGTCCGGGATGACGGTCACGCCGTCGTCGTCGATGTCCACGTCGACGACCTTGGTCTGCTGGCGCACGGTGGCGCCGTACTTCACGGCGACGCCCAGCATCCAGGCGTCGGTGTCCTGCCGGAAGAAGTGGTTCTCGGTGTGGGTGATCTTCGGGATGGGGAACTCGCTGGTCTCCAGCGGGTTCTGGGTCTGCCCCTCGCGGTGGTAGAGGAAGCCGAAGTTGCGCTTGACCCCGCAGTGGGTGGAGATCTTCGCCTGGACCGCCTCGAAGGTGGTCAGCTGCTTGATCTCCGGCACCCCGTAGCGCTCGCTGACCAGTCGCATGATCATCGAGGTGTACGGGATGGTGGACTCGCCGATGGCGAAGCGGGGGTGCGAACCGGCGTCCAGGATGAGCACGCTGGCCCCGTTGCGGGCCAGGCACGCGGCGAGGGTGGACCCGGCGAGCCCGGACCCGAGGACGGCCACGTCGTACGCGGGTCCGGCGGTCTGTTCGGCGCTGTCTGTCATGGCATGGCCCTCCGTTGCTGGTGGGGAGCGGTTGTCGGGCTGTGGCGTGGCGGGTGCCGGGCCGGCCGCCCGGGGTCAGTGGCCGGGGGCGGAGGAAGGGTCGGGATCGGGCAGGTAGCCGGTGTGGATCAGCCAGTCGAAGTACGTGTCCAGCAACGCCCGGTCCAGCGGCGGACAGCTGATCCCGGCGGCGAGCAGGGCGTGTTCGGCGCGGGCGGCGTCGTAGTCGATCGCCTCCTCCCCGCCGACCACGAACTCCTCCACCACCTCCATGACCGGATGCAGGGCGTTGTCCTGGGCGGCGTCCTGTCCGGCGAAGGAGGCCCGCAGAGCCGCCCACCAGGTGTCGGTCGCCACGGTCTCGATCCGCCAACCGCGCGCGGCCATCACCGCCACCAGGTCGCGGAACCGCATCCGGTGCCGGTTCACCAGGTGGTACGTGGCGCCGAAGCGGTGCTCCTCGCGGGAGATCCGGACCAGTGCGCGGGCGACGTAGTCCACCGGGGTCATCTCGATCTCCAGGTCCAGCGCCGGCGCGAGGCCGAGCTGGACGCAGCCCTTGATGACCCGGGTGGTGAAGTGCGTGGTGAGGCAGGCGCCGGTGCGCGAGTGCCCCAGCACGCGACCGGGCCGGTGCACGTCCACCGGGACACCGCGCTCGCGGGCCAGTTCGACCAGGCGCTCGGCGGCCCACTTGCTCTGTACGTAGCCGGTGACCAGTTTGCCCGCGCCGCCGATGGGGTCGTCCTCGGTGATCACGGTGCGCCCGTCGGCGGGCAGGCCCCAGATGCCGTAGGTGGAGACATGGCTGACCGGGGTGAGCCGGCCCCGGCAGGCCAGCCGCAGGATCTCCTCGGTGCCGGCCACGTTCGCCGGCCGCGACTGCTCGTAGGTGTGGGAGAAGTTGACCAGGGCGCCGTTGTGGTAGATGGCGTCCAGGCGGTCGGCGAGGGCGTCGAAGCGGGCCTCGTCCAAGCCGAGCAGCGGCCGGGCCAGGTCGCCGGGCAGCACCACGATCCGCCGGTCGGCGTCCGGACGCCACGGCAGGTAGCGTTCGGCGTTCTCCCGGATCCGGTCGAGGCCCTGCTCGGGCCCGGCGCACCGGACCAGGCAGTACACGGTGGCGTCGGTCGTGGCCAGCAGTTCGTCGAGCAGGTGGGCGCCGAGGAAGCCGGTGGCGCCGGTCAGCAGCACCTCGCGCGGCGCGGTGTACCCGGTGGGCAGCGGCGTACCGGGCCGGATCGCCGGGTCGAGCACCACGTCCTCGGCGATCCGGGCGGGGTCGGCCCAGGACGCGAGGGTGCCGGGAGCGGCGACCGGGGCCGACGAGCCGCCGCCACGGGTACCGGATCCGGCCGTCGCGTCGGAGAGGAGCACCGCCCAGTCCTCCAGGGTGGTGCGCTCGAAGAACTGGTGAGGCCGCAGCGTCACCCGCAGGTCCTGCTTGCAGCGCTTGACGACCTCCATGACCATCAGCGAATCGAGGCCATGGGCGAAGACGTCGGACTCCGGCAGCAGGGTGTCCCCGGGCACCGCCAGCACCTCGCCGAGCACGTCCCGCAGGTAGGGCACGAGCAGCGCGAGCCGCCCCGCGGGCTCGCCTGCCGTCGCCAGTTCGCCCAGCAGCGGGCCGGCCCCGGGCCCGGCCTCCTCCTCGGGGAGTTCGACGGTACGCAGCAGGGGCTGCTCGGCGCGGGCCTCCATCACCGGCTTGTAGACCTGCCAGTCGGCGGCGCAGACCACCGCGTGCGGCGCCGTACCGGCCAGCAGCGCGCCCAGCAGCCGCAGGCATTGCGGGGCGGCCAGCGGGCGCAGCCCGGTGGCGGTGAGGAAGGCCAGCACGTCGTCGCCGAACAGGTTCGACGGCAGGTCCCACGGGCCCCAGCTCACGGTGAGCGCGCGCAGCCCGCCCGCGTGGCGGTGCTCGGCGAGCGCGTCCAGGAAGGCGTTGGCGGCCGCATAGGCGGTGAGGTGCTGCGAGCCCCAGGTGGCGGCGATGGACGAGAAGTTGACGAAGAAATCGAGGTCGAGGCCGTCGGTGAGCTGGTGCAGCAGCCAGCCGCCGATCACCTTGGGCCGCCACACGGCGTCGTAGTCGCCGGGGTCGGTGACGGGGATGTCGCGGAGGAACTGCGGGACCTGGACACCGGCCGCGTGCACCACGCCGCGCAGCGGGCGGCCGTCGGCCGACAGCTCCTCCACGACCCGGCGCATGGCCACCGGATCGGCCACGTCCGCCACCGCGACGTCCACGGTGACGCCCATCGCCTCCAGGTCGCGCACCAGGCGCAGCCGGCCGCGGGCACCGGGGGACAGCCCGGAGGCGTCCCGGTCGGCGCGGTCCGGCAGCGGGGTGCGCCCCAGCAGGACCAGCCGGTCGGCGCCGGCGGACGCCAGCCAGCGCGACACCGCCTGCCCGATGCCGCCGAAGGCGCCGGTGACCAGGTAGGTGGCGCCGGACCGCAGAACGGGCCGGGCCCGCTGCTCCTCGGCGGTCAGCGGGTGGGACACCAGGCGGGCGACGTACCGGTCCGCGCCGCGCAGCGCCTGCTGGTCCTCACCAGGGTCGGTGAGCGCGGCCAGCAGCAGCGAGGCTTCATCGGCGCCGTCGTCACCGCCGTCCTCCGGCAGCGGGCCGAGGTCCACCGCACCGCCCCAGAACTCGGGGTGTTCCAGGGCGAGCACCCGGCCCAGCCCCCACAGGGCGGCCCCGAACGGGTCGACCGGACGGGCGGCCCCGGCGGCCTGCGTGCCCCGGGTGACGAGGCTGACCGGCACCCGCTCGCCGGGCCGCGCGGTGGCGAGCAGCCCCTGGACGACGGTGACGGCGGTGAGTTCGGTGCGGTCGCGGTACTCCTCGATCAGGCCGGGCTCGGCCTCCTCGGGCAGCGGGGCGTCCAGCGCGGTGCAGACCACCACCCGCAGCGCCGGGCCGTCCCCGGCCGCCCTCCCGGCCTCGGCCCCCCTTCCGGCATCGGCCGCCGTCTCGGCCTCGGTCCGCCAGCGGGTGAGCAGCGCGCCGACCGCCGCCGGGTCGGTACCGGCGAGGTCCGGGTCGGCGAGCAGGCAGTGGGCGCCGCGTTCGCGCAGTTCGGCGGCGAGCCGGGCGGCGGCGCCGCCGCGGTCGGGCAGCAGCAGCCAGCTCTGACCGGCCGGCGAGAGCGGGAGGTCCGGCAGCGGCGACGGCTGCCACTCGACCCGGGAGAGCAGTTCCTCCGGGCGCCGCCAGGCCGCCTGCCGGGGCGGTCCCGCCGGGACCGGGGCGACCCGCAGTTCGCCGATGCCGCCGATGTGCCGGCCGTCCTCGGCGAAGAAGTCCACCGCGCCGGCCGCCTCGTCGCTGGGCGGCCCGTCCGGGCCGGTGCGCGGCACGGCGGTCGCCCGTACGTACCGGACCAGCGCCGGGTCCGGGCAGGTGAGGTGCCGGACGTGGGAGGCGGACCCGGCCCGGTCGGCGTCGGGACGGTCCCGGTCGGCGTCCCGGAGCAGGGCCGCGACGGAGGCGTCGAGCACCCCGGCCAGGGCGTCGCCGCCCAGGGCGGGGTCGAGGGCGACCAGGACACCGCCGACGCCGGCCGCGCCCCGGTGCGCCTCGGAGACCACCGCCGGTCCGTACTCGAAGCCGTCGGCTGCCCGGCGGAGCTCGCCGGCCTGGAGGTCGCCGAGCGGCGCCGGGCGGCCGGCCGCCGGGGCCGGATGGTGCCGCAGCACCCCACGCGCCAGCAGCCGCCAGGGGGCGCCGGCCTCCTCCTCGGCCCGCGACAGGCCACGGTAGGCGAACACCGCCCGGCCGTCGTCGCCGTGGCTGACCGTGATCTGGAGGGTCTGCGGTTCGCCCAGGAGCCGGCCGAGCGGCAGACCCTCCAGCAGGTCGATCTCCTCCACGCAGGCCCAGGTGCCGCCCAGCGCGTCGGCAGCCGCCGACACCGCGATGCCGGCCAGCGTGCCCAGGGAGAGGTGGCGGTTGCCCTCCTCGCCGGTCCCGGCCGGCGCCGCCGGGAGGGGACCGGCCGGGTCCAGTTCGTACGTGGGCACGGCGGTGCGCAGCCGGCGGCCGACACCGGGCACGTCACGGCCGGGCGCGGCGTCGGTGCCTGAGCCGGGGCCGGTGCCGGGACCGGTCGCGGCGGGCTCGCCGCGGTCGGGGAACCAGTACGACTCGCCGCGCCAGGGCGTGGTGGGCAGCGGCACCCGGCGCGGCCGGGTGCCGGCGTGCACAG
>NZ_DATDBG010000254.1:0-3493 GCF_036524955.1 Streptomyces sp. | reverse complement strand
CAACCTCGCCAGCGAGACGCTCGGGGACCTGTCCCGGTCCTACAACACCGCGACGGACATCGGGATGGAACTGTCCGGCAGCGACCGCAAGCTCGTCTCGGCGTACCGGGCGCGGACGTGACCGGGTCGATCGGCCACCTGCTGAACCGCACGCTGGAGGTCTGGCGGGAGCTCGGCGAGGACGACGGCTACGGCGGCCGCCGCACGGTCCGCAGCCTGGCCGGGCAGGTGCCGGCCAAGGTCGACCAGCCCTCGGCGGCCGAGCGCACCCTGGCGCAGCAGTCCGGGTCCGAGCACACCCACACCGTGTACCTCCTCCCGGACGCGGACGTGGCCCGCGGCGACCAGCTGAGCGGCGACGGCGACACCTTCCGGGTGCTGTCCACCGTCACCCCGTCCGCCCCCGCCTACCTGAAAGCCGAGTGCGCGCTGATCCAGGCCGCACCCACCTGACCCCCGGAAGGGATCACTCATGGCTGCTCTGCCTCTGAATCTGGCCTCGATCGCCGGCGGCACGGTCATCGACGACCACCTGGTCGCCGCGGCCGCGCTCGGCGACACCGTCCCCGTCGGCCCCCGCCGTTTCCTGTACGTCAAGAACGGCTCCGGTGCCTCGGTGACCGTCACGGTGGTCACCCCGGGGGACGTGTCCGGGCTGGCCGTCGCGGACGCCACCCTGGTGCTGGCCGCGGGCAAGTCGGGGGCGATCCCGCTGCCGCGGCTCACCGCCGGCGCGGACGGCCGCGCCTCGATCACCTACAGCGCCGTCACCACCGTCACCGTCGGCGTCTTCGAGCTGGTGGACGCCTGATGCCCGCCAGCGACCAGCGGCGTCCGCCGCTGCCCAGGGACCCGCTGGAACTGCGGCAGGAAGCCGAAGCAGCCCTGGACCTGGACAACACCGAAGCTGCCGGCGCGGAGTACGCGATCGCGCTGGCGCTGCTGGCGGTCGCCGGCGAGCTGGCCGCGATCCGCCGCGACATGCGAAAGAGGTGACGGCGTGGCACGGCGAGCAGGCCGGTCCCGCGGCCGCGGGGCGGTGACGGTCCGGATCGACGGCATCGCCCGCCTCCGGGACCGCATGCACGAGCTCGGCCCCGACATCATCGAGGCCCTGGCCCGCGCGGTGAAAGAGTCCGCCGAGGCCGTGCGGGACGAGACCGCGCGGACCGTACCGCGGGCCGGCGGGCACCTGGCCGAGACCGTGGATATCCAGTACGAGGACGGCGGCCTGGCCGCCAAGGTCGGATGGTCCGACCCCACCTCGTACTACGCGCACTTCGTGGAGCACGGCACCCGCCGCGCCCCCGCGCAGCCCTCCCTGGGCCCCGCCCTGGAGGCCGAGCGCGCCCGGTACACCGCCCGCCTGAGTGACGAGGTGAGGCGGGCCCTGCGGTGACCGCACCCATGGCGATGCTGCTGGTGCAGGGCGCCCTGTACGAGCGGATGAAGGACAGCCCGGACCTCATGGGCCTGGTGACCGGGGTGTACGACCAGGTCCCGGAGACCGCGGCGTATCCGTACGTCGTGCTGGGTGAGTCCACCGAGACCCCGGACAACCGCCTGTCGGGGCTGGGCCGGCAGACCACCCACACCCTGCACATCTGGTCCCGCTACGAGGGCTACGCGCAGGCCCTGCAGATCCTGGCCGTGGTGGTCGCCTTGTTCGACCACCAGCCGCTGACCGTGCCCGGCCTGCACCACGTGGGGACGTACTACGAGTTCTCGCAGACGCTGACGGACCCCGAACCGCCGGGCAGCCTGCGGCACGTGCCGGTCAGGTTCCGGGTGCGGACCGAGCAGCCGTCCGGCTGAGCCCGTACGCCCTCACCCCTTGCCCCCGCGCCGCCGGCCCGGGGGCGCACCTATGAGCACACCAGAGAGGTGGTTCCTATGGCCGGCATGGACGGCTTCGGTACCGAGCTGAGGCGCGGCGACGGCGCCACACCCGAGCTTTTCACCGCGATCGCGGACCCGACCGGGATCTCCGGCCCGGGCCTGTCGCGGGAAACCCTCGACGTCACCAGCCACGACAGCCCGGACGGCTGGATGGAGTTCGTCGGCGGCCTGAAGGACGGCGGTGAGGTGTCCATTGACGTCAACTACCAGCCGTCCGAGCACGACCAGCTGGTCGACGACTTCGACGACACCGAGCCGCGCAACTACCAGCTGGTCTTCCCCGACCCCGGCCAGACCACCTGGTCCTTCGCCGGGATCATGACCGGTTTCGAACCGGACGCCCCCTACGACGACAAGCTCACGGCCACGATCACCTTCAAGGTGTCCGGCAAGCCGACCATCTCCTGACCTGAAAGGCACACCCTGTGGCATTCCTGACGAAAGACCAGATCACCGCCGCCGACGACCGCACGTGGGAGGACGTCGACGTCCCCGAGTGGGGCGGCACGGTCCGTGTGCTGGGCCTGTCCGGCACCGACCGCGACGCCCACGAGGCCTCGATGGTGCAGCTCGGACCGAACGGGTCGGTACAGCGCATCAACCTGGCCGACTCCACCGCCAAGCTCCTGGCCAAATCCCTGGTCGGCGAGGACTTCGAGCGGCTGTTCACCGACAAGGAGGTCAAGGACCTGGGCACGAAGAACGGGGCGGTACTGCACCGGCTGTACGAGGTGGCACGGCGCCTGTCCGGGCTGGGCAAGAAAGCGGTTGAGGAAGCGGCGGGAAACTCCGGGCGCGCCCGGAGCGCGCCTTCTACTTCCGCCTGACCGGCCACCTCGGTCACCGAAGCGTCGCGGACATGCTCGCGTCGGTGTCCTCGGCGGAGCTCACCGAGTGGATGGCGTACGAGCAGATCACCGGGCCGCTCGGGGCGGCCCGCGACGACCTGCTGATGTCGATCCTCGCCTCGGTCGTGGCCAACGCCGCCCGCGGCAAGAAAGGCCAGCGGGCCCGCCCGAAGGACTTCCTGCCGCAGTGGGACCGGGGCCGGCGGATGGGCTGGCAGGAGATGCTCGCCGCGGTGAAGGCCATCAACAAGCGCATGGGCGGAACCGACAAGACCGCAGGCGAGGGGGTGGGGGATGTCGATCCTGGACGAGCTGCTGGTGCGCCTGGGCGTCGACGCGGACGGGCTGAGCGCAGGCGCCGAGACCGCGGCTGACAGCGTGGAAGAGTCCCTGGAGGGCATCAGCGACACGGCTGCCAAGGTGGGCCAGGACGTCGCCGCGGCCGCCGACAAGGCCGCCGGAGCGCTGGGGGATGTCGGCACCGCGGCCGGTGACGCGGCCGCCGGCGCCGAGCAGGCGGCGGCCGGTGTGGAGGCATCGTTCAAGGACATCGCCGCCGCGGCGGCCGGCGCCGCGGTCGCCGGACTGTTCGTGACCGGTCTGACCGCGGCCATGGACATCACCGAGGCCACCACCCGGCTGCAGAACCAGCTGGGCCTCACCGACCAGGAGGCGGCCCGCGCCGGCGACGTCGCCGGCGAGGTGTTCGCCGACGGATTCGGCGAGTCCGTGGGGCAGGTCGCCGA
>NZ_DATDBG010000253.1:0-9820 GCF_036524955.1 Streptomyces sp. | reverse complement strand
CCCCCTCCCCCACGGCCGGCTCCGCCACCGCCACAACGGCCGGCCCCACCACCACCACCGCCACCACAGCCCCGTCCGGGCCGCGGACCACCCCGGCGCGGATCCGTACGGCCGTCTACTTCGTCCAGGCGGGCAAGCTGTCCGCGGCCCCGCGGACGGTCGCCGCGCCCGCCACCGCGGCCGGCGCGCTGCGTGCCCTGCTGGCCGGGCCGAACGCGTACGAGCGTGCGCACGGCCGCGGCTCCGCGATCCCGTCCCATACGAACCTGCGCTCGCTCGCCGTGACCGCGCGGGTGGCGACCGTCGATCTCTCCGGCCGGTACGACGACGGCGCGGCCGGTCCCTCCGCGCGGCAGCGGCTCGCCCAGGTGGTCTTCACCGCGACCCGCTTCCCCGGGATCGAGAAGGTGCGGTTCGCCGTCGACGGCAGGGCGGTCACCGCTTTCGGGGCCCAGCGCATCCCGCTCGGCCGCCCGGTCGGCCGGGCCGACTTCGAGGACGTGAGCCCGGCCGTCCTGACGGAGTCGCCGCTGATGGGCGAGACGGTCCGCACTCCGGTACGGGTCCGTGGCACCGCGAACACCTTCGAGGCGGTCTTCCGGCTGCGCGTCACCGACGCGGCCGGACGAGTCGCCGCCGACGTCCAGGTGCAGGCCACCTCGGGCACGGGCACCCGCGGCACCTTCGACGTCACCTTCCCGTTCCACGCCACGAGCAGCGGCCCCGGCACCCTGACGGCGTACTACGTCTCACCCGCGGACGGCCGGAACGTCACGGTCCAACGCGTCCCGCTCGACCTGAACCGCTGAACCCGACGGCGGGGAGCCGGTCGGCGGACGCCGTGCCGGTCGCCCCGCCGGGAAGGTGCCCCCGGGCGGCCCGCGACCGATACTGGATTTCATCTGCAGGCACTCAACCCCGCCCGGAGGTACGCCGTGAAGATGCTCATCAACGTCCCCGAGACCGTGGTCGCCGACGCGCTGCGCGGGATGGCGGCGGCCCATCCGGAGCTGACCGTGGATGTCGAGCGCCGGGTGATCATCCGCAGGGGAGCTCCGTTCGAGGGAAAGGTCGGCCTGGTGTCCGGCGGCGGCTCGGGGCACGAACCGCTGCACGGCGGATTCGTGGGGCGGGGGATGCTGGACGCGGCATGCCCCGGGGAGGTCTTCACCTCGCCGGTCCCGGACCAGATGGCACGGGCGGCCGCCGCGGTGGACAGCGGCGCCGGGGTGCTGTTCATCGTGAAGAACTACACCGGTGACGTGCTGAACTTCGACATGGCCGCGGAGCTGGCCGAGGACGAGGGGGTGCAGGTCGCCAAGGTACTGGTCAACGACGACGTGGCGGTCGTGGACAGCCTGTACACGGCCGGCCGGCGGGGGACGGGCGCGACGCTGTTCGTGGAGAAGATCGCGGGAGCGGCGGCCGAGGAGGGAGCGCCGCTGGACCGGGTGGCCGGGATCGCGCGGCGGGTCAACGCTGCGTCCCGCAGCTTCGGTGTGGCGCTCAGCGCGTGCAGCACGCCCGCGAAGGGCAGCCCCACCTTCGACCTGCCCAGCGGCGAGCTGGAGCTGGGCATCGGCATCCACGGGGAGCCGGGCCGGGAGCGGCGGCCGATGATGACCTCCGGCGAGATCGCCGACTTCGCGGTGGACGCGGTGGTGGAGGACCTGCGTCCGGACGCGCCGGTCCTGTTGCTGGTCAACGGGATGGGGGCGACGCCGCTGCTGGAGCTCTACGGTTTCACCGCCGAGGTGCACCGCGTGCTGGCCGAGCGGCAGGTCTCGGTCGCCCGTACGCTCGTCGGCAACTACGTGACGTCGCTCGACATGGCGGGCTGCTCGGTGACCATCTGCCAGGTCGACGAGGAACTGCTGCGCCTGTGGGACGCGCCGGTCGCCACCCCGGGCCTGCGCTGGGGCTGCTGAGCCCGGTCCCCGACGGGCCGTACGAGCTGCCGGCCCACCCGTCCGCCGACCCCGCCGACCCACCGAAAGGCAACGTATGAATGCCTCCACCGGCTCCCCCGTCGACGCGGCCTTCCTGCGCCGCTGGCTCGGCGCGGCGACCGCGGCCGTCGACCGCGAGGCCGAACACCTGACGCAACTCGACTCCCCCATCGGCGACGCCGACCACGGCAGCAACATGCGGCGCGGCTTCCTCGCCGCACGCACGGCGGTCGAGCAGGACCCGCCGGACACGCCCGGCGGTGTGCTGATCACGGCGGGGCGCCAGCTGATCAGTACGGTCGGCGGCGCGTCGGGACCGCTGTACGGCACGCTGCTGCGGCGGGCAGGCAAGGCGCTCGGTGACGAGCCGGCGGTCACGGCCGCCGGTCTGCGGGACGCTCTGCGCGCCGGAGCGGACGGGGTGGCGCAGCTCGGCGGCGCCGCGCCGGGCGACAAGACGATGCTCGACGCGCTGTTCCCGGCGCTGGACGCGCTGACCGGTGCGCTCGGCGCGGGCGGTTCGGTGGCCGAGGCGTTCACGGCGGCGGCACAGGCGGCGGACGAGGGCGCCAAGGCGACCATCCCGCTTCGGGCCCGCAAGGGCAGGGCAAGCTACCTGGGTGAGCGCAGCATGGGCCACCAGGACCCCGGCGCCACCTCCGCCGCCCTGCTCGTCGCCGCCTTCGCCGACACCGCACGGGAGCGTGCCGAATGACGTACCCCACCGACCCGGCCGCCCCCGGCGGCCCCGCCCGTCAGGGCGGCGGGCAGCGCCCGCTGGTCGGCGTCGTCCTGGTCTCGCACAGCGCCGCGGCGGCCACCGCCGTCGCGGAGCTCGCCGCCGCGCTGAGCGGGGGCGCCGCAAACGTGCCGGTCGCCCCCGCGGGCGGCGGGCCCGACGGGGGCCTCGGCACCAGCTCGGATCTGATCTCCTCGGCGGCCCGTTCGGTCGACCGGGGCGCCGGCGTCGCGATCCTCGCCGACCTGGGCAGCGCCGTACTCACCGTCAAGGCGCTACTGGCCGACGACGAGCTCCCGGCGGGCTCGCGGCTGGTCGACGCGCCGTTCCTGGAGGGCGCGGTGGCCGCGGTGGTCACCTCGTCGACCGGTGCCGACCTGGACGCGGTCGCGGCGGCGGCGGCGGACGCGTACACGTACCGCAAGAGCTGACCCGGGCGGCGGGGCCGTTGACACGCGTGCGGCCCCCTTCGTCGCGCGTCGGCGACGAAGGGGGCCGGATGGTGCCGAGGGTCAGCGCCCGTGGGCGAGCAGGACGCGGACCATACGGCAGGTGATGTCGGACGGCGGGTGCACCCCGATCCGCTCGGCGGTGTCGCGGATCAGGCGGTTGCCCGCCTGCGCGGGCTCGTACACACCCGAGTCGAGCAGGGCGATCGCCAGGCGCATGGTCTTGAGCCGACGGTTGTGCGCGATGTACCACTCGCGCGGACGCCCGGCGGGCAACGGCTTCTTCGGCAGTGGTGTCAGCGGCGCCGGCCGCGTCGACCGGGTCTTCGGCAGGGGCAGTACGGCAGCGGCCATCGGCATCCTCCAGGGGCGTCGGCCAACCCTCTCGAACACTGTCGATTTTACCGCCAAGCACTGACAAAGTCCGCTGGCCAGGCGCGGGTTGGCCGCGGTGACCTCAGCCGCCGAGCAGCTTGTACGCGTGGTGCGCCGCGGCGAAATACCGCGGGTCGGGGTTGACCGCGTACTCCCGCATGGCCGCCTCGGAGATCTTGATGGCGTGCTCGTCCTTGAGCTCCACCGCCTGTTCGACGATCCGCCGTTGCACTGCCGGGTCGTGGCCGTCGACCGGCGAGGTCGCGGGGGCGCGGTTGCCGCGGCCGGTGAAGATGTTCAGCAGTGTGCCGCTGACGTCGCGTACCGCTTCGTACGACGGGCGGGCGAACTCGGCCGGCAGGTGCGGCAGCACCATCCGGAGCGCGGCGGGCGCGGTGACGGTGTGAATGGCGGGCACCGGGTTGCCGCCGGGCTGGACCATCGTGTAGCGGCCCGCGCCGATGGCGCCGAGTTCGGCGAGCGCGGCGTCCACCGAGGTGGCGAGCTTGGCGTCGGCGTCGGCGAACAGCTTGGAGGAGGGCTGCATCCCGAGCGTCCGGACGGTGCCGATCACCCGTGCGCCGAGGGCCAGCGCGCTGCTCGGCGGCTGGTACATCCCGGCCCAGAACGCCAGCCCGTTGGCGAGCTCGTGCCGTTGCATCGCACTGGGCACCTCTACGGTGGCGATGCTGCGCACGGCGTGGGCGGTGCGGATCAGACCATGTGTGAGGCCTGCCAGCATGCCCGGGGTGAGCCGGGGCCACCACTTCACCAGTGCCTCGTGCCAGCCGAGTTCGTCGATCTCGTGGCGGAAGAGTACCGCCCAGTCGGCGAGCCGCTTGGTCTCGCCGAGGGCGCCGCGCCAGGACGCGGAGTCGTTCGGGTCGATGGGCGTGACCGGGTCGGGCAGCGCGCCGAGGCCGCGCAGCGCGGCGTACCAGTCGACCCAGCCGGCGACCTGGTCACCGTGCCCGAGGGTGGCCAGGGTCTCGGCGCCCATCGGGGCGTGGATGGCGAACCCGCGCAACTGGTTGCCGGTGCCGAAGAAGAACCCGGCGTGGTCGAGCCTTTCCAGGGCCTCGTTGATGGCTTCGTCGTACTGGACTTCAGGCATGTGAGACATCGTCCCCTCGGGAGCACGCGGACCGAAGCACCGGTCGCGCCGGGCGCGGCGGAGGAGGCCGCGGGAGGCCGGAAAACAGCCGCCGGAGGCCGGAAGAGGGCGCGCCGCACCCGGCACGCGCCGCCGCAACGTGCGTCCCGCGAACGGCGAGGCGGGCCCCGGCACCCTGCCGTACCGCAGGGTGCGGAGCCCGCCTCGTGGTGCCGGTCGTGCGACGGTGATCACCGGTCCGGTGACCGGTCGTGCACCGCGTCGCGGTGGGGCCGGTCAGGTGATCAGGTGGTGGTGCGCGGCGGCTAGCTGTGCGCCGGGGCGGCGGGCTCGGTGGTGGGCACCGCCGAGGCCTCGGCCGCCGCGATCTCCTCTTCCGTCATCGGCAGGCCGTGCGGGTTGGCGGAGGCGCCGTCGAACTTCTTGACGAACAGGCAGGACAGTGCGCCGAGTGCCATCACCAGGACACCGACGAGCAGCGTCGGCTGCATGGCGTCGATGAACCCCTGAGTGAACACCGCGCTGCCCGCCTCCTGGATCTTCTCGGCGGTGGCGGCCGGCACGTTGCCCGGCAGCGCCAAGGCGGAGGAGGTGTCGCCCGCCACGTCCAGGTGCTTGCCGGCCTCGGCGAAGCCCTTGACGAATCCCTCGCGGTACGGGCCGGGCACGCTGCCGGCCTGCTTGACCGCCTCGTCCTTGAGGGAGGAGGCGAGCTGGCCCTGGAGCACGGCGCCGATGATGGCACCGGCCAGTACCGAGCCGACCTGCCGCAGCGCGTTGTTGACGCCGGATGCCGCGCCGGTGAGCTTGGGCGGCACGTTGCGCATGACCTCGCTGGCCATCGGGGAGAAGGTGCAGCCCGCGCCCATACCCATGACGAACAGCGGGGCGAGCAGGCTGGTCCAGCTCCCGTCGGTGTCCGCGACCGCCATGACCCAGGCCAGGCCGCCGCCGAACATGATCAGACCGCTCATCAGGATCCACCGGCCGCCGACCTTCTCGGCCAGCACGGTGGCCGGGCCGGCCATCACGAAGGTGCCGATGGACAGTGGCAGCAGCGCCAGACCGGCCTTGACGGCGCTGTAGCCCAGCACCGACTGGAGGTAGACGGTGATCGGCAGGAACAGGCCGACGATGCCGAAGGAGATCGCGATGCCGACGAAGTTCATCAGCGTGAAGTTGCGGTCCTTGAACAGCGAGAACGGCACCAGCGGCTCGCCGCGCTGCTGGCCGCGCTGCTGGACCAGGAAGATCACGCCGACCACGGCGGAGGCGGCGATGGTGGCCCAGATCCAGCCGTTCCAGTCGTACTTCTGGCCCTCGGTCAGGCCGAAGGTGAGCAGGAACAGCGCGAGCGAGGAAAGCACGACACCGAGGATGTCGAACCGGTGCTTGACCGTACGCTTCGGCTTGGGGAACCAGAGCACCGCGCCGACCAGGGCGATCAGACCCAGCGGGATGTTGACGAAGAAGATCCACCGCCAGTCGAGCTGGCTGACCAGCACACCGCCCACGGTCGGGCCCGCGGCGCCGGACAGACCGGCGACGATGCCCCAGATGCCGAGCGCCACACCGCGCTTCTCGGACGGGAAGACGTCCACGATGAGCGACAGGGTCTGCGGCAGCAGCATCGCCGCGCCCACGCCCTGGACCGCCCGGAAGGCGATGAGCTGGCCCGGGTCCTGGGCCAGACCGCACGCCAGGCTGGCCACGGTGAACAGGCCGACACCGTAGACGAACAGGCTCTTCTTGCCGATCAGGTCACCGAGCCGGCCCGATGTGATCATCAGAACGGCCAGTGCCAGCGTGTACGCGTTGGTGACCCACAGGATCTGGTCCAGCGACGCGTCCAGGTGCTCGACCATGTCGGGGATCGCGATGTTGACGATCGTCAGGTCGAGAAGTGTCATGAAGAACCCGAGGGACAACACCGTCAGGATCGCCCACGGGTTACCCCGCAACTTATTCACAATTCCTCCTTGCCGTGGGCGTGACAGGCGCTCACGGTCTCGTGGTCGTACGAGGTGAGGCACGCGCTCCCGAGGAAGGCCGCCCGTGCTCGTACGCGGTCGAGCTCGGTGCGCTTCCGTGCGACGCTCAGCTCCATGTCCCCAAAGAGGTGTCGCACGAGGTCAGGTGTGACATCACTGTGGTCAGTGAGGTGCGGATCACACTGATGGTCGTCTGTGTCACATCCGTGGTTCCGGACCGGCTCTTGTAAAAGGCGCCCGGACACGACGGCGCGGCCGTCGGTCACCCACCGTGGTGCCGCCGGCCGCGTCCGTCCTCGGGATGTGCTCAGAACATGCCGCCACCGGCGTGGATGATCTGGCCGGTGATCCAGCGGGCCTGGTCGGAGGCGAGGAACGCGACGATGTCGGCGATGTCCTCGGGCTCACCCATACGGCCCAGCGGCGTCTGGAACATGAGCTGCTGCTTCAGCTCGGCGGGCACGCTGTCGCCCTCGTCGGTGTTGGCGGTGACACCGGGCAGCACGCTGTTGACGGTGATCTTGCGGGAGCCGATCTCCTTGGAGAGCGTCTGCACCAGCGAGTCGATGGCGGCCTTGCTGGCCGTGTAGAGGCCGGCCGTCGGGCGGTGGCTGGTGACGATGCCGGAGGAGATGGCGATGATCCGGCCGCCCTCGTTCAGCCGGCGGGCCGCCTCGCGCATCGCCACGAAGGTGGCCCGGGTGTTGGTGGAGAAGTGCAGGTCGAAGTCCTCGTCGGTGGCCATGGGCAGCGGCGCGAACTTGCCGACGCCGACATTGCTCACCAGGATGTCGAGGCCGCCGAAGGTCTGCTGCGCGATGTCGAACAGGCCGCGCAGGGCCTGCGCGTCGGTGACGTCGGCCTGAGCCGCTACCGCCCGGCCACCGTTGGCCTCGATCTTCGCGACGACCTTCGACGCCGCCTCGGCGTCGGACCTGTAGTTGACGACCACGGACACGCCGTCGGCGCCGAGCCGTTCGGCGATGGCCTGGCCGATACCGCGGGAGCTGCCGGTGACGAGAGCGACCTTTTCCTGCGACATGATGAGAACCACCTTCAGTTGACGGTTTTCTGACGGGAACCCGGTGGTGCGACGGTGATACGTGCGCGGCACGGTCGGGCACGCGGGGCATGCTGGCATGCGGGCCGTGTGCGCACCAGACCGCGTGGACCGGGAGAAACGCGGCTCTCAGGAGCCGGGGCGGTACGGACCTCACCAGGGCGCGGGGAGACTCGGAGGGCTGACGCCCGGGCTCCCGGAGTGGGCGGCCGGGAACGAGACCCACCCGCGCGGGGAGCGAGCAGCAAGACCGACCAAAACGCGCATGGACACAGAAACGCCCCCGGATCGCAGGAAACTCACTGCGCGGAGGCTCTTTTTGGACAGGCGAGGTCGCTCCATGAAGCGTGACAGACGCGGCCGGAGCTCGTCAACCCGCCCGGCCAGAGGTCGGTGATCTTGCGCGGCGCCGCTGCGTCCTCGCTGTCGAAGCCGTCGAGGACGGTCAGCGCCGCCTTGCGGGCCTCGGGCGGGGCGGCATGGTCGCCCGCCGCGTGATGCGGCTCACCCGGACGACTGAGTGTGATCGCCTCCTCGTAGAGGTCGCCGAGTTCCCGTGAGGGACCGGGACGGCCGGGAGCGCCGGCTGCTGGGCGGGGGCGGCCGCGCCGGGCTCGGGCGGGGCGGCGAGCGCCGGGGCGTCGGGGTGCGGGGTCGTCGGGGCGTCAGGTCGTCGGGGCGTCAGGGCGTCGGGGCGTCGGGGCGTCGGTGAGGATCTGCTGGTGCAGCTCCCGCAGCGCGGCCCGGCGTCCAGACCCATCTCGTCCGCGAGCCGGGCGCGCGGCGCGTGATGGACCGCCAGCGCGTCGCTCTGCCGCCGCAGCGGCGCGGGGCCACCATCAACTGGCGGGCAGGCTTCTCCCGCAGCGGGTGTCCGGCCACGGTCGCGGTCAGGCCCGCGATCAACCGCGCGTGCCGGCCCGGGGCCAACTGGTGGTCGGTGTACGTCTCCTGGACGGCCAGCCGCCGTTCGTTCCCTGCACCGGACGCACAGCCGGGGGCGGCCGCGCCGGGTGCCGAGGCCGAGCCGGAGTTCGTCCGGACCGGCGCGCACTCGATGGCGCTGGGCCTGCTGTGCACGGCCCAGTTGATCGAACTCGTCGACGTCACGGTGGTGAACGTCATGCAGCACGACCTGCAGGTCGCGCCGGACAGCCTGTCATGGGTGATCGACGCCTACACGGTGGTCTTCGCCGGGGCGCTGCCGCTCGGCAGCCGGGTCGGACGGACAGACACGGGTCGGTTCCGCACCCGGGCCCGCCACGGACCGACACGGGGCGGTTCCGCACGGGCCCGCCACGGTCAGCGGGCCCACCGGTGACGAGCAGGTGCCCCGCGGGCCCGCCGGCTCGTCACCGGTGGGCCGGCGCGAACCACGTCGGGTCGTCGCGCAGCGCCAGTTCGATCCGGCCGCGGGCGATCGGCCCGAGCTCGGGCAGCTCGTCGAGGGCGAACCACCGTACGTCCAGCGACTCGTCGTCGTTCACCCGGGCCCGGCCGCCGACCGCGCGGCAGCGCAGCACGATGTCGAGGTACTGGGCGCGGTCGCCGTTGCCGTAGACCACCGGCTCGTTGGTGAAGACGCTCAGCACGCGCTCCACCACCGCGCGCACCCCCGTCTCCTCCTCGATCTCCCGCACGGCGGCCTCAGCCGGCTGCTCGCCCGGTTCGGGGATGCCACTGATCAGCGCCCACCGCCCGGTGTCCACGCGCTGGTTGAGCAGCACGCGTTCCCGGTCGTCGAAGACCACCGTCACCACACCGGGCAGGAACAGCAGGGTGTGCCCTGCCTTCTCACGGATGTTCAGGATGAACTCGGGAGTCGCCATGGCGAGAGCCTACGAGAGGAGGGGCGAACGCCACACCAGTACCTCGTTTCACAAGGTCGACCAGCTTTCCGCACGACATGCCCACGGGGCGCCGTGACCCGTTACGGTGACCCCGAAGACAGCGCCCACGCGGGGAATCGGGCGTGACGGCACCCCGTCGCGCCCGGGTGGCGGCAGGGGGTACCGGGGGATGGACACGACGGCCGGCGGAAAGCCGGACGCCGCGCGCACGGACCGCACCGGCGGGCCGCTGCCCGAGCGGCCCGGACACCCCGCGGCGCGCCCGCGCCGCGGGGTGACCGACGCGGCGGGTG
>NZ_DATDBG010000252.1:0-7808 GCF_036524955.1 Streptomyces sp. | reverse complement strand
GCCGTTCCGCGGGACGGCTGACGCCGCCGCGGGTGGTGGAGCGATCTGCCGTCATGCGTCCCCTCCGTGGTGCGCTGGGCCGGCGCTCCCCGGGGCGCGGGGACCTCGGGCTAGCGGTGGTCGTCGTGGTCGGGCCGGCCGCCGGACAGTTCCCGTACGGCGTCGGCGAACAGTTCACCGCGCTGGTTGTAGTCGGTGAACATGTCCATCGACGCACAGGCCGGGGCCAGCAGGACCGTATCGCCCGGTGCCGCGAGGCCGCGCGCCGCCGCGACGGCCGCGGCCATCGCCCCAGTGTCGGTCCGTTCCAGCTCCAGCACCGGGACCCGCGGCGCGTGTCGCGTGAGCGCTTGCCGGAGCAGTGCCCGGTCGGCCCCGAACAGGACGACGCCGCGCAGCCGGGGGGCGGCCCGGAGCACCAGATCGTCGAAGGTGGCGCCCTTGGCGAGGCCGCCGGCCAGCCACACCACGGAGTCGTACGCGGCCAGGGAGGCCGCCGCGGCGTGCGGGTTGGTGGCCTTGGAGTCGTCCACGTACCGGATCTCGTCCACCACGGCGACCTCGGCGACGCGGTGCGCGTCCGGGCGGAAGGCGCGCAGTCCCTCGCGTACGGCGGCGGGTTCGACCCCGTAGGCGCGGGCCAGGGCGGCGGCGGCGAGGGCGTTGGCGATGTTGTGCGGCGCGGAGGGCTGTACGTCGCCGGTCTCGGCGAGTTCCTGGGCGTTGCGCTGCCGGTCCGCGACGAAGGCGCGGTCCACCAGGATGCCGTCGACCACACCGAACTCGGAGGGCCGGGGGGCGTTCAGGGTGAAGCCGATGGCGCGGCAGCCCTCCTCGACGTCGGCCTCGCGGACCAGTCTTTCGGTCTCCGGGTCGGCGGCGTTGTAGACGCAGGCGACCTGGTTGCCGTGGTAGATCCGGCCCTTGTCGGCGGCGTAGGCCGCCATCGAGCCGTGCCAGTCGAGGTGGTCGGGGGCGAGGTTGAGCACGACCGCGGAGTGCGGGCGGATGCTCGGCGCCCAGTGGAGCTGGTAGCTGGACAGTTCGACGGCGAGTACGTCATGGGGGCCGCAGTCCCGCTCGCCGAGGACCGCGTCCAGCAGCGACACGCCGATGTTGCCGACGGCCGCCGTGCGCAGACCCGCGGCGGTGAGGATGGCAGCGAGCATGCGGGTGGTGGTGGTCTTGCCGTTGGTGCCGGTGACCGCGAGCCAGGGGGCCGATCCCGGGCCGCGCAGCCGCCAGGCCAGTTCGACGTCGCCCCAGATCTCCACTCCGGCCGCCGCGGCGGCGGCGAACAGCGGGCTGCTCGGTTTCCAGCCGGGTGTGGTGACGACCAGGTCCGTGCCGTCCGGGAGGGTGTCCCCGTCGCCGAGGCGTACGGTGATGCCGAGCGCCTCCAGTTCGGCCGCCTCGGCCCGCTGCCGCCCCCCCGCGGTGCCGTTGACGACCGTCACGTCGGCGCCGAGGCCGTGCAGCACCTTGGCCGCGGGCACACCGGAGACGCCGAGCCCGGCGACGGTGACCGCCGCCCCTTTCAGGTTCGAGGTGGCGGCGGTCATGAGGCAGCCACCCACCCGGCGTAGAAGATGCCGAGGCCGACCGCCATGCACATGCCCTGGATGATCCAGAACCGGACCACGACCAGGACCTCGCTCCACCCCTTGAGTTCGAAGTGGTGCTGGAGCGGGGCCATCCGGAACACCCGCTTGCCGGTCAGCCGGAAGGAGCCGACCTGGATGATCACGGACATGGTGATGAGCACGAACAGGCCGCCGAGGACGGCGAGCAGCAGCTCGGTGCGGGAGCAGATCGCCAGTCCCGCCAGGGCGCCGCCGAGGGCCAGCGAGCCGGTGTCGCCCATGAAGATCTTCGCCGGTGAGGTGTTCCACCACAGGAATCCGAAGCAGGCGCCCATCAGGGCCGCCGCGACCACCGCCAGGTCGAGTGGGTCGCGTACCTCGTAGCACGCGCCGTTCGCGCTGACCTGGGCGCCGCACCACTGGCCGTACTGCCACACGCCGATGACGGTGTACGCGGCGAAGACCATCACCGAGGCGCCGGTGGCCAGGCCGTCGAGGCCGTCGGTGAGGTTCACGCCGTTGGACATCGCCAGGATCATGAACAGCGCCCAGACCACGAAGATGACCGGGCCGATGGACCAGCCGAAGTCCGTGGTGAACGACAGCTTGGTGGAGGCGGGGGTCTGGTTGCGGGAGTCGCTGAAGTTCAGCGCGAGCACCGCGAAGGCGATGCCGACGATGAGCTGTCCGGCCATCTTCGCCTTGGCCCGCAGGCCGAGGCTGCGCTGCTTGACGATCTTGATGTAGTCGTCGAGGAAGCCGACCAGGCCGAGCCCGGCGGTCAGGAAGAGCACCAGGAGGCCGGACATGCTGGGCTTCTCGCCGGTGATCAGCTTGGTGGCCGCGTAGGCGACGAGGGTGGCCAGGATGAACGCGATCCCGCCCATGGTGGGTGTGCCGCGCTTGCTGTGGTGGGCCTTCGGACCGTCGTCCCGGATCATCTGCCCGTAGCCCCGGGAGGCCAGCAGGCGGATCAGCAGCGGGGTGCCGATCAGCGAGAGGAAGAGTCCGAGTACGCCGGAGACGAGGATCTGCTTCATCGGACGGCACCCTCGCGGGCCGTGCCCTCGATACCGCCGGGCGCCTCCGCCAGCGCCAGCGCGACGGATTCGAGCCCGACCGACCTCGATGCCTTCACCAGCACGATGTCTCCCGGTCGCACTTCCCTGCGCAACAGGTCGATCGCCGCCTCCGCGTCGGACACGTGCACCGACTCCTCACCCCACGAACCCTCGTTATAGGCGCCCATTTGCAGCCAGGCGGCTTCGGTACCGCCCACCGCCACGAGCTTGCTGACGTTGAGCCGGACGGCCAGCCGCCCCACCGCGTCGTGCTCGGTGAGCGACTGCTCGCCGAGTTCGGCCATCCGTCCCAGCACCGCCCACGTACGGCCCCCCCGAGCCTGTGCGGATCTGCCCATCGCGGCGAGCGCGCGCAGGGCAGCCCTCATGGAGTCGGGGTTCGCGTTGTAGGCGTCGTTGACGACCGTCACGCCGTCGGGCCGCTCGGTGACCTCCATCCGCCACTGTGACAGCGGGCCCGCCGCGGAGAGCGCGGTGGCGATCTCCTCGACGGGCATGCCGAGTTCACGGGCGACAGCGGCTGCGGCGAGCGCGTTCGACACGTGGTGCTCACCGTACAGGCGCAAGGTCACGTCGGCGCACCCGGTGGGTGTTCGCAGGGAGAACACCGCCTGTCCCCGGTCGTTCAGCCGGACCTTCTCGGCGCGGACCTCGGCTTCCTCGCTCTCCCCGAACAGCACCACCCGCGCCTTGGTCCGCGACCGCATGGCCCGTACCAGCGGGTCGTCGGCGTTGAGTACGGCGACCCCGCCGTCCTCGGCGGTCGGCAGTTCCTCGACCAGTTCGCCCTTGGCCCGGGCGATCTGCTCCCGGCCGCCGAACTCGCCGATGTGGGCGGTGCCGACGTTGAGCACCAGGCCGATCCGCGGCGGGGTGAGCCCGGTCAGGTAGCGGATGTGGCCGATGCCGCGGGCGCCCATCTCCAGCACGAGGTGGCGGGTGTGCCGGTCGGCGCGCAGCGCGGTCAGCGGCAGGCCGATCTCGTTGTTGAGCGAGCCGGCGGGCCACACCGTCGGGCCGAGCCGGTCCAGCAACTGCGCGATCAGGTCCTTGGTGCTGGTCTTGCCGGCCGAGCCGGTCAGCGCGACCGTGGTGGCGCCCAGGTGCTCGATGACGTGGGCGGCGAGCCGGCCGAGGGCGGCCTGCACGTCGTCCACCACGATCGCGGGCACGCCGACCGGACGGGCGGCGAGCACCGCGACCGCGCCGTCGGCGACCGCGCCCGCGGCGAAGTCGTGGCCGTCGGCCCGCTCGCCGGCGAAGGCGACGAAGAGCGCGCCGGGCACCACCTCCCGGGAGTCCCTGACCACGGGCCCGGTGACCCGTACGTCGCTGTCCGGTATGTCGTGGGTGCTCCCGCCGACCGCGCGTGCGACCTCGGCGAGGGTGAGGGGGATCACGGTTGCTTCTGGTCCTTCTCGATCGCGGCGCGCAGCACCTCACGGTCGTCGAAGGGGCGTACCTCTCCGGCGATGTCCTGGCCCTGCTCATGGCCCTTGCCGGCCACCAGCACGATGTCGCCGGGCCGCGCCCGGGCGACGGCGGCGGCCACCGCGGCGGCCCGGTCGGGTTCGACGATGACGTGTCCGCGCTGGTCCGCGGGGACGTCGGCGGCCCCGGCCAGCATCGCGGTGAGGATGACGAGCGGGTCCTCGGAGCGCGGGTTGTCCGAGGTCAGTACGGCGGTGTCGGCGAACCGGGCGACAGCCGCGCCCATCGGGCCCCGCTTGGTACGGTCCCGGTCGCCGCCGCAGCCCAGCACGACGTGGACACGGCCGTGCTGGGCTGCGGCGGTGCCGCGCAGCGCGCGCAGGACGGACTCCACGGCGTCGGTCTTGTGCGCGTAGTCCACCACCGCGAGATACGGCTGACCGGCGTCCACCCGCTCCAGCCGGCCCGGGACGCCGGGCACCGCGGCGATGCCGTCGGCGGCGGTCTGCGGATCGACCCCGGCGGCGGCCAGCGCGACGATCGCGGCGAGGGTGTTGGCGATGTTGAACTGACCGGGCAGCGGCGCGGTGGCCCGTACCCGCTCGCCCTTGGGGCCGACCGCGGTGAACCGGCTGCCCAGCAGCCCGGCGGCGACGTCCTCGGCCCGCCAGTCCGCTTCCAGCCGTCCCTCGGCGGAGAAGGTCACCAGCGGCACGGCGGCCTCGGCGACCAGCCGGCGGCCGTATGCGTCGTCCAGGTTGACCACGCCCAGCCGGCTGCGGCGCGGGGTGAACAGCTGCGCCTTGGCCTGGAAGTAGTCCTCCATGCCGGCGTGGAACTCCATGTGCTCGGGGCTGAGGTTGGTGAAGACCGCGACGTCGAAGACGGCGCCGTCCACCCGGCCGAGCACCAGGGCGTGGCTGGAGACCTCCATGACGACCGAGGCGACGCCGCGCTCGCGGGCCACGGCGAACAGTGCCTGGAGGTCGGTGGCCTCGGGGGTGGTGCGCTGGCTCTTGATCCGCTCGTCGCCGATCCGGGTCTCCACGGTGCCGATCAGCCCGGTGCGGGGCCCGTGGACGGCCCGCAGTCCCCCCTCGACCAGGTAGGAGGTGGTGGTCTTGCCCGAGGTGCCGGTGATGCCGATCCGCAGCAGGCCCTCGCCGGGTTCGTCGTAGACCGCGGCGGCCAGCTCGCCCAGCTCCGCCCGGGGGTCGGCCACGGTCAGCACGGGCAGGCCGGTGGCGGCGGCGCGTTCGCTGCCCGCCGGGTCGGTGAGTACGGCGACCGCGCCCGCCCGCGCCGCCTGGGCGGCGAAGTCGGCGCCGTGGAATCGGGCGCCGGGCAGGGCGGCGTAGAGGTCGCCGGGGCGGA
Organism: Streptomyces sp.; assembly: GCF_036524955.1. Classification (GTDB taxonomy): domain Bacteria; phylum Actinomycetota; class Actinomycetes; order Streptomycetales; family Streptomycetaceae; genus Actinacidiphila. Next base: position 2,338 of record NZ_DATDBG010000252.1, on the reverse strand, counting down.
CCGCGCGGGAGTCGTGGGTGACGCCGGTGACGAGGGCGGGGCTTTCCGGCGGGCGGGTACCGAGCCGTTCGGCGAGCTCCGCCAGCGGTTTGGGGCGCGGCTGCGCCGGGCGCGGCGCGCCCGGCTGGGTGAGGGTTGGCTGATCAGCGTAGGGCACGGCGGTGAGGTTACCGGGCTGGTCGGCCTGCGGGCGAAAAGAGCCCGCGGGGTGGTGGCGCGGGTCGCGGCCCTGATCCGCTCGGCGCGCGCCCCCTGACTGGCCTGTCCGCTCGTCTCCTCGGCCGCCCCGGTCGCGGTCCTGTCCGGTCATGATCGGCCTGCCCTGTTCCCGGTGGTCCTGGCGTTCGGGGCGGTCCCGGTGGTGCCGGCGCTCGCGGGTTTCGCCGCGTTCCCGGCCGTCGTCACCGGCTCCGCCGGGTCGAACTCGACCGGCAGCGACGGCGCGGGCTTCCCGGACGGCGGCACCCGCAGCGTCTTCAGGGCGAACTCCATGACCTGCTTGAACACCGGACCGCAGATCCGGCCGCCGAAGTAGCTGCCCCGCGTCGGGTTCTGGATCACGCAGGAGACGGTGACCCGGGGATCGTCGGCGGGCGCGAAGCCCATGAACGAGGCGGTGTAGCCCTTGTACCGACCGGTCAGCGGGTCCACCCGGTTGGCCGTACCGGTCTTGCCCGCCACCCGGTAGCCGTCGATCCGGGCCTTGACGCCGGTGCCCTGCTCGTCGCCGACCACCGACTCCAGCATGGTCGCCAGGGTCCTGGCGGTCCGCTCACCGACCGCCCGGGTCTTCTTCGGCGCGGGAGCCGGCACGAACCGTCCGTCGGGGCCGGTGATCCCGCGGATCAGCGAGGGCTGCACCCGGACCCCGCCGTTGGCGATCGTGGAGTACACCGAGGTCGCCTGGAGGGCGTTGAGCGACAGGCCCTGGCCGAACGGGATGGTGAACTGCTGCGAGGCGTTCCAGTCCTGCGGCTCGGCCAGGATGCCGGCGGTCTCGCCGGGGAAGCCGAGACCGGTCGGGCTGCCCAGGCCGAACTTCTTCAGGTACGCGTGCAGGACCGCGTTCGCCCGCGGCTGCGTGCGGCCGAGCTGCTGGGTGGCGAGGATGGTGCCGATGTTGCTGGACTTGGCGAGCACGCCGTTGAGCGTGAGGTACCAGGTGCCGTGGTCGACGTCGTCGTGGAAGATCCGGTCCGCGCGGGGCAGGGTGCCCGGGACGGTGACGCGGGTGCCGGGGGTTGCGGTGCCGGTGTCGAGGATGGCGGCCATCGACATGACCTTGCTGACGCTGCCGGGTTCGTAGGCGTCCTGCAGGGCGGCGTTGCCGAGGGCGCGGGGGTCGGCACGGGAGACGTCGCCCGGGTCGTAGCCGGGCGCGTTGGCCATGGCCAGCACCTCGCCGGTCCTGGAGTCCTGCACGATGACGTAGCCGCGGTCCGCCCTGGACTGGCGCACCTGCGCGGTGATGGCGCTCTGCGCGGCCCACTGGATGTCGCGGTCGATGGTCAGCTCCACGTCGGAGCCGGGGATCGCGGGGTGCTCCTGCATTCCGGCGGTCGGCACCTGGCGGCCGTTGGACTGGGCGTACCTGACCTTGCCGTTGGTGCCCGCGAGGCTGCGGTCGAGCAGCGACTCCAGGCCGCCGGCGCCCCGGCCCTCGCTGTTGACGAAGCCGAGGACGCCGGCCGCCAGGTCTCCGGCCGGGTAGACCCGCTTGGCGTGCGGCTCGCTGAAGACGCCGGCCAGCACGTCGGCGCCCCGGCCGTGGGCCGCCTTGGCGGCGAAGGCCCGCTTGAGGTCCTTGATCTGGTTCCAGGCCTGCGGCGACTGCCGGCGGGCGAGGATCTGGTACCGCGATTTCGGAGTGGCGAGCTGCCGGGCGATCTTCGTGGCGTCCCCGCCGACGATCGGCGCCAGCAGTTCGGCCGCCTGCTGCGGGGCGTCCTTCACCCGGGTCTGCGCGGGGGTGAAGAGGTACGGGTCCGCGGTGATGTCGAACGCGTCCACGGTGGCCGCCAGCGCGACGCCCGAACGGTCCGTGATCGTGCCCCGGTCCGCGGTGACCTCGTGCGTCACCCAGCGGTTCACCGCCGCCTTGGCCGAGTACGTGGACGCGTCCACGGCCTGCACCTGCAACAGCCGCACGACGAACGCGGCCATCACCAGCGTGAGCGCCACTCCGACCAGCCGCAGCCTCGGCCGCGGCCGCCCCAGCCGCACGATCTGCGCTCCGCGCGGGGTCACGGGGCCCCGGGGCCGCCCGACACCGGGCCCGCTGCTGCGGAAGGGCGGGCGGGCGGCGCCCACACGGGGTCCGGGCCCGCCCGCCGCCGCG